>JAJRZG010000320.1 GCA_024275365.1 Planctomycetota bacterium
CCGAAGTAGAAGCCGTGCATGTGCGGGCAATCGGGTTGGCCTCGGACTGCCCGGTGGAGGTTGGTCTGGATCGAACCTTTCCAGCCGATATCGACCAGCGCCACCCGGTCGGCCTCAAAGAGCCCCCGCTGGCGGAGGTAGTCACCGAGCAGGCTGCGGAGGTCGTCGCGGTGGATCGTAAACATCCGCTGGACATGGGGGTCATCGATGAAGGATCGGAAGACGGGATTCTCCCAGGGGCGATAGATGGGGGCGTCGGGGTCGGTCAGGCCGTGACGGGCAGCAAGGTGGAAGAAAATATCCTCAGGGAGACTGAGGTTTTTGAGGAGTCGGCGGAGGGATTGGCCGGGGTACTGCTTCCAGATGCGGCCGATCTCGGCATGGCTGAGGGTGTCCATGCTGGCAAGAAAGGTGAGCCGACGGTTGACGGCAAGGTAGGTGCCCCGGGGCTTTTGGCTTTGGACGCCGAGGGCGCGGGCGAGGCGGTGGTACATGCGCAAAAACATCCAGCCCTCGCGGCTGAGGAAGTAGACACGGTCGAACGACTCGGCATGTTCGAGGATGTGCCTCGCAAACGAGATATAGGCAGGGGCGAGCAGGAGGCCGAGTTGGTAGTGCGGATTGTCGGCAAACTCCCGGCTGGTGTGCACCGCCCGGGGGTTGGACTCGATCGCATGGAGTACCCGCTCGCCCCGCCAATAGGGGTTGCGTTCGGCAAACTGATCGCGGAGCTTCATCCGGACCGCAGCAGCACCATGGCGTGGCGCGGAGGGCTGGATGGTGAGCGGGGGCTCGGGGAGGGGAATCGGAATCGGGGCAGGCGGCAGGATCGAGACGCCACCGGGTACGGGCGTGCCGGACTTGACCTCGATGGTGTGAGGCGGCAACGGCGTGGGAGTAGGGGTGGGGGTGGGGGTGGGGGTGGGGGTGGGGGTGGGGGTGGGGGTGGGGGTGGGGAATGTCGCGGGGTGGGTGCTCATGCGTGGCCCTCCCGGCGGATCGGGCCGAGACCCAGCAGCCTGCCGAGGAGCCGCCACGGCATGGCGAGGCACCAGGCGAGCAGCCGACAGCCGCGCGCGCCGAGCAGCCGCACGAGAAAACCGGGGAGTCGATCGGCCAAGTGGACGGCGAGTTGCTCTTCGAGGCGGGGCTCGGGGAGGAGGCCTTGGGTGTCGATGAGCCAGGCCGTTTTGGTGTGCGCAGCCTGAGCGCGGCGCGACCTGCGGTAGACCGCAGCCGTCGCCCGACGAGCTATCACAGACCAGAGTCGCTCCCGCACCACAGACCAGTATAAGCACCCGGGGAGGCCGAACACCGAAGCCGTACTCCTGCGTCCGATCCTCATGGCCTCTGGTGACCCCGGTGACCCGCCCGGGCTCCTACAGTTGGGCTGCGCCGGGCGGGCTGGTGATGCGTGCCGCCGGATTTTCTCGATGGAAGGACCAACGGATGCCGTACACACTCACGCCGGAACAGGGTCTCACGGTCGATGCGGACGAGACCCCCTACCTTGCGGACCATGTGGACACCGGGGATCGGTGGGTGCTCAACTTCGGGCCTCAGCACCCGGCGACGCACACGACGCTTCGGCTTGTGCTCGAACTCGATGGCGAGCGGGTGGCGCGGTGTACGCCGCACATCGGGTATCTGCACTCGGGGTTTGAGAAGCTCGGGGAGAGCCTCGACTTCAACCAGTATGTGACGATCACCAGCCGGATGAACTATCTGTCGAGCATCTCGAACAACATCTGCTGGCATCACACGATCGAGAAGTTGCTGGGGATCGAGATCACGCCTCGGTGCAAGGTGCTGCGGACGATCATGGCCGAGATCGGGCGCATCCAGGACCACCTGCTCTGCGTCGGGGCAGCCGCTCTCGACCTGGGGGCGTTTACCGGCTTCCTCTATGCCTTCAACCCGCGCGATTGCAGCTACAACATCTACGACTACATCGCGGGGCAGCGGTACCACCCCGATTGGACCCGCGTCGGCGGCCTCTGCCAGGACCTGCCCGATGAAGAAGTCTTTGTGCGCATGGTCAAGGACTTTTTGCACAACGATGCGCTCAAGGGGGTTGCTGATCTTGAAGCCCTGGTGCTGCGGAATCGGATCTTCATGGACCGCACGCAGGGCATCGGCGTCATCAGCGCAGAGGACGCGACGGCATGGTCGCTCTCGGGGCCTCTGGCGAGGTCGGCGGGGGTCAAGCGGGATCTGCGCAAGGACTTTCCGTACCTGTGCTATGCGGACAACTGGGATGGCGAGGGGGCCGAGGCGGTCAAGTTCAGCGTGCCGATCGCGCACGAAGGAGATGTGTACGCCCGGTTC
>JAJRZG010000321.1 GCA_024275365.1 Planctomycetota bacterium
GCCTGATCCCGAGCTTGCACTCGGGGTTCGTAGAGGTGCAGCATCGCTCGAAACTCTGTGTACGAAACACGGGGCGGCCTCTTGAGAGGCCGCCCCGTCGGTTCACAGATACAGATTGGAGAACGGGCCGAGGCTCTTAGCAGCCAGCATTCCATGCGTTCAGGTATGCGATGACATCCTGCGTGTTCACAACGCCGTCGCCGTTGATGTCGGCGTTGTCGTTGCCTGCGCTCCAGTCGTTGAGGAAAGCGAGCAGGTCCTGGGTGTTGACCGTGCCGTCACCGTTCCAGTCGGCGATGCATGCACCGCTATCTGCTGCGGCAACACCTGCGCCGACATCGATCCGGCCCCAACCCCAGTAGCTGTCGTTGCCGGCTGTGCCGAGGTCTTCGCTTGTCTCGAAGAGAATCTGCTCGACTTCGAGGTTGGTCAGGGTGGGATCGGCAGCCCAGATCATCGCAGCAGCACCATTGGCGACGGGGGTCGCCATGCTCGTTCCGCTCCACCAGCCGTAACCGCCATCGCGGGTGGTCGAGCCGATATCCACACCCGGGGCAAAGACATCGCCCCCGGTGCCGTACGAGGAGAAACTGGCTTTCGCATCGCCATAGGTTGTCGCACCAACGACGATGACATCTTGCCAGTCCCATGAGGAGTGGTTGGTGTTGCTGTTGCCCGCTGCGTACATATAGATGCCACCGATGGAGTGGATATAGGCACCCATCGTCTGGATGGGTTCGTAGTTCACACCCGAATAGCTAGCACTGACGATGCTCGCGCCATTCTCGATCGCCCACTGGGCACCCTCGAGGAGGTCCTCGTAGTACGCACCGCCCGAGCTGTCGATAGCGACACGAATCATCATGATCTGGGCATCCCAGTTGACACCAGCGACACCATTGTTGTTGTTGGTGACCGCGGCGGCACACCCGGCAACATGCGTCCCGTGCCCGTGGATGTCGTCGACGCTCCCGCCGTCATCTTCGGAGATGTTGTTGTACGCGTCGTAGCCGTTGACAACCTTGCCCGCCAGATCGGAGTGCTCCTTGTAAATACCGGTGTCGGTAAAGGCAACAATCACACTCGCGTCGCCGTGGGTGATATCCCATGCAGCGGGAGAGTTGATCTGCGGGTGGTGCCACTGGCTGCCGTAGAGTGGGTCGTTGGGAACTTCGAGCGGGTAGCAGATCCAGTTGGGGACAGCGTACTCAAACTGCCCGGTTGCCATCAGGGCTTCACTGAGCGTGTTTTCTGCATCACCCGGTCTTTCTGAGCCACGCATGATCGGGGCATCGACCATGTAATAGTCAACAACACCGTTGTGCCGCGCCGAGAGGGCGGTCATTGTGCTGCGTGCCTCAGCTTCGGCTTCCTGGCTGAGGTCCTGCCGAACACGCACGATCAGCGACCCGGAGAACTCGAGCGACCCCATCTCCTGGACGAAGGGGACGAACTCTCCGCTGTCGTTGAAGTGGCCGGGGCGAGTCGTATCGCCCGCAAACGCCGACGCTGCCACGCCGACGACGAGCAGTGATGCAAACACACGATTCCATGTCATAGTAAGATTCCTTCTCCCCCAGGATGAAGTGAGACTGACCAATGGCACCTCCCCCTCTGGGAGTGCTGCCGCGAGTATAGCAGAAGTTGCCGTTTCGTCCTATGCCGAACACATACCGCAAAGATGGCAAGGTTCGGGGTCCTCCGCCAGTGTTGCCCCCAGATGCAAAACACTCAATGCGCATAGGGCAGATCGTCGAGTGTGCGTCCCGCCCGCTCATACGCATCCCGGAACATACTCGTGCGTCGCAGCGAGAAGGCCGGATCAACAGAGCCCTGAGCGCAAGCGACGGGTTGGCGTGTGCTGGCACAAACCCACCCACTGAAACCGGTCGCTTGCGCTCGCGGCTCTGTTCGGAGCATGGCCGAACGCGGAGATGACTGGTGGCATGGCTCTCCCTTTCACCCCCCCGCGTAAGCAGGATGCGTATCAGTGGCAATAGGCTCACCTTGTCTGTACGATCGCGCGAGGACTCGCTCCCAAAGAGCCCTGATTATGCGCCAGTGCTGGATGTGTCCTCACTGGTCGGTGCTCGGCCACCCTCGATGAGTACCGACTCCCACTTGGTCATCACAGTTAACGGGTCGTGGGCTGGGTCGAGAAAATCGGCCATGCACCGCTCAAAGAGTGCGTGCCGACGGGCACACGCCAGCGAGGGCTCGGTGTGACCCTCGGGCACAAGGACCCGCCACTTTCGGCCTGGGTCTGCGCCCAGAGCGTTGTAGACCGCAGCAGCACACGGCGCAGGAACGACCTCATCGCGCAGCGCAAGCTTGCAGAGTGTTGGTACACGCACCTTGCTGGCATGGAGGGCTGTATCGCAGAGTGCGAGAGTGTCAGATGCTGACGGCTCGAGTGCGCGGAGCATGGATATCAGGTGCTTGCCTGAACCGAACGCCATCCTTGCCGGGTCGGCCAGTCGCCACGCCCAATCGCCAAAGGTCGGCACCCCGAGCACGACCCGCTCAAAGCGCACGAAGTCAGCGGGTGTCTGGGCAGCAGCCATCACAGCAAGCCCGCCCCCGAAGCTCTCGCCGTGAAGAAAGATCGGTATCGCACTGCACTCCTGAGCTTTTGTGTGCGGCGAGTTTGCACGCGATTCGAGCCAGTCACGAAGCGCCCTCGCTGCGCACGCCACATCAGCGACCGCCAACGGCAGCGACCAAGCGTTCGCATCTGCCGGGCGATTGAGCACAACCGGGAACCCCTGCGTAATCCACCCGAGTGAAGCCGGGTCGCCTGTCCAGTCGCCGGTATCAAGCTGTGAACCCGGGAAGCCACGCACCCGCAGCACCAGCACCGCCACGCCCCGGGCAGCGAGGCCTTTCAAACGCCTGGCAGCCTCTTCGAGTGGCTCATTTGCCTCGTAGCCGTGGGTGGTGATGAGCCCGGCGCACGCGAGCGTGCCTGTGGGTGGCAGTTCGAGCGCGCACCCCACCCGCACGCCGCCGAGTGATTCGAGCTGGTGAGTCGCGGTCGGGTCGGACGGGTCTTCGGGCTCAGCAGGCCCGAGCCTCGGCAAACACGCACCAACATCGTCCCGCCATCGGCTCCAGAACGGACGATGCATCGGCGCGGGGGCCAACTCGGCCACATGGGCGAGCGTCGCAACCGGTGAGAGGCCAAAGTCATCGGGCGGCGGCATGGGGGAAGGGTAGCGGTGAGTGGATGAAGAGGTGAAGGGGTGAAGGGGTGAGGGGGTGAGGGGGTGAGGGGGTGAGGGGGTGCCACCGGACAAAGACCAGTGTGGGCGTTCTGACATACTCCGACAACACCACACCCGACGGAAGTAGGGGCTCGGTGCGATGTCCATCGAGAATACAACATCTCAGAGAACGAAGCCGTATCACTCGTTCTCGAGCGCCGCCTGCAATGCAAGCACGCCATAGGCGGTCACCAGCACCGGATCACTCTCGAGCCAGCGGTCGTTTCGGGTGGCAAACGAGCCGTCGTCGAGTTGGAGCCCGGCGAGTTCGGTGATCAGGTCCTCAGCCCATCGACGGGTTTCGATCTCTTCTCTGAGATACAGGGGCGGGGGCTTTCCAGCCCCCGAGTCGGGCAGGACACCATCAGCAGGCGAGTTGCCAGGCTCGGAGAGCCGGGCCACCGTGTCAACCGTCGGCTCGCCCCAAGCATCGAGCGCACGGGCGAAGGTCACCAGATAATAGTAATATCCCTCGTCGCCGAGCCCCGGATTTTCAGAAACCGTGTAGTTGCTCGCTATCCACGACCGGGCAGCCACCACGCGCGGGTCATCGCGCGAAAGCTCAGCGAACACATAACTCTTGAACCCGGCATAGGTCATCGAGCCATAGCACCGCAACCGACTCACCACTCGGCTATCATCGAGCGATTCCTCGATCATCCCAGCCATCGACTGCCCCTCGCTGATCCGGTCGGCCTTGGGTCCGGTCGCGTAGATAAACCCGCCCTGCCTGCTTCCCTCAGCGTACGGCATGTTGTTGATACGACCGTCCATCTGTACCCGTTCAAGAAAGACCAGCGCCCGCTGAAAGGGCGGGCTCTCAGCCTCATACCCCGAGTCGTGCACTGCCTGTAGCATGCACGAGAGATTCGAGAGGTCTGGGCGACCATGCTTGCCGTAGCCGATGCCCCCATAGAAAGGATGGTCAGCACCGACCTTGCCCACGCCGAGCGTCTCGGAGACCTCATCGCTGAGCGAATCCTCCGACCATTGCAGCCCAATGAGAAACTGTTGGGCAAGAGGGATGGCCGCGTTCGCTTCAGGCGTACCAGCACGGGCGAGTGCCGAGAGCGCGATCGCGGTGTTGTAGCTCGGCAGCACACGGTCATAGATCCCGCCATCGGGCTGGCGATACGAGAGCAGGAAGGCGACGCCCTTCTCGACCGCCGGGTCGGTCGCGTTAATGTCGGGGTGCTGGAGCAGCCCATCGATGATGAGGCCGGTGATCGCGGGGAAGGTGACACCCTCGGGGTTGACCGCCCACCCCCCGGTGGCTTCGTCCTGCTGATCTCGAAGGAAGGTGATTGCCCTGTTGAGGACGCTGTACGCCTTGTCGCGGGCAGCTGGAGAAAGGCGGCTCTCAGACTGATCGTCGGATTGGGCACACAGCGGGGTCGTCGCCATGACGACCATGACGACCATGACGA
>JAJRZG010000322.1 GCA_024275365.1 Planctomycetota bacterium
CGCGGCCCGGAGGTCTCCCACCGCGACAGCATACGAACGGGCTGAGTCATAGAGCAGTTGGGTTTCGAGTTCTTTGGTATCGGGCCGATGGAGCAGCCGCCACGGCTGGCTGCGGGCCTCGATCGCGAGGAACTTGAACTGGTCACTCATGGTGCGAAGGTTAACGAGTGTGCGCTCGATCCCGGGTTGCTCTTCAAGCAGCATCTCATCGGCGCGCTTGCCGAAGCTCGCATAGGCATCAAGCCCATCGGTCGCGGTGGAGAGAAGGTTTGTGCCGCGGGGCACCCAGTCGTCCTTGACGCCAGCGATGGTCGTCTCGGTGTCGGCGAGGATGTTGTTGATGCGGGGTCGGTTCTCATCGAGGACGGCGTTGCCATTGCGGATGATCTTGCCAGCATCGGCAAGGACGATCTGTGCATCATCGACGAGCCCCGGGAACTTGGCACTGGCATCTTCAGCGTGTGTAAGGGTTGTCGAGATGTTGCTGCGCCATGTGTCGATATCAGTCTCGACCGATTCGATCGACCGACGCGCCGAGGCGATGCTTGCCATGATGTCGTCGGCTGCGGGCTCGATGCGTGGGCGGACCGCCTCGATGGCTTGGGCAAACTCCCGAAGAGCCTTCTCCGTCTCGGTAAACATGCGCTTGAGTTGCTCGCGCTGGTCGGGTCCAAAGCCGGCGTTCGCGAGGAAGGTGGGTGGGGCGATCGAGCCCATGAGCACCTCCCCCTCAGCGAGCCTTTGCGTTCCGTTTTGGGGCTGGTCTGTCCCCGTTTTGGAGCCCAGGTAGGGGATATTGATCGTGCTGCCGGTCCCAAGCAACGGCACTTCGAGATACGCCCAGGCATCCTCATAGAGCTCGATATCTGCGCGGACTTTGATGGTGACATTGACAACCATCTCGCCGGTTGCGTCTCGTTCAAGACGGATGCTCTTGACCTTTCCCACCTGCTGCCCCCCGACGCGAACAGCAGCGTCGGGTGTCAGCCCCGTCACGCCGTCGCGGATGCTGAAGCGGACGAGGTATTCGTTCGAGCGGGAGAAGCTCATGTCAGCAAGGATAAAGCTCGTGAGCACAGCAAGGAACACCCCCCCAAGAAGGAAGCTCCCAGCGAGGAGGTTGGCTTTCTGGCTGTAGCGGGCACTCATGGACACAAACCCTTTCCAATAGTCCGAGAAAGGACCCCAGGAGACTCTCATCGGTTCTGATTGAGGGTATCGCCAGTGGAGAGCGGAGATTTGGTGTGGGCAAATCCGTATCAGAGCCCTGAGCGCAAGCGACGGGTTGGTTTGGTCGGAGGCGTTGTACCAAGTCAAACCCGTCGCGTGCGCTCAGGGCTCTGTTGGAAGATCAGGACCCAAAGAGGTCACTGGTAAAGGCGTTGGGGTCTCGCCGTTCGGTGATAGGGCCTTCAGGGTCGCCGCGCAAAAACTGCCGAATCAGGCGTTCATCATCGAGCAGCCTGGCAGCCTCGGGCTCGGGCAGGTCGCGGAGGTTCTCAAACCACTGCCGGGTCTCGACCTTGAGGATGCGTCCCTTGTCGAGCATGGCCATGCGGTCGGCGATGGTGAAGGCCGAGTCCATCTCGTGGGTGACGACGATGCTGGTCACGCCGAGCTGCTTGGAGAGGGCGATGATGAGCTGATCGATCTGGGCGCTGGTGACGGGATCAAGCCCTGCTGAGGGCTCGTCATAGAACAGCACCTTGGGGTCGAGGGCCAGAGCACGGGCGAGCCCAGCCCGTTTTTTCATGCCCCCCGAAATCTGGGAGGGGAGCTTGTCAGCGTGCTCCCGCAGGCCGACGAGTTCGAGCTTGATCTTGACCTGGATGTCGATAATGTCCTGATCGAGGTTCGTGTGCTCCTGCAAAGGCAGGGCGACATTCTCGGCAATTGTCATCGAGTTAAAGAGGGCACCGGACTGGAAGAGGATGCCGAACTTCTTGCGGGTCTCATCGAGTTGGCTTTCTGAGAGGCTGCAGATGTCTTGGCCGAACATCTCGATGGTGCCCCGATCGGGCCTGAACGACCCGATCATAAGGCGGAGCGTGGTGGATTTGCCCGAGCCCTAACCCCCCATGATGACCATGGTCTCACCGGGGAGGACATCGAGGTTAATGTCATCGAGGACGGTGTTGCCGTCAAAGACCTTGCTGACACCGGTGCAGCGGACGACCGGCTCGGGTTGATCGGCTGGAACCCGTTGTGTATCAGTGGTTTGGGCTGGTTTTTGGGTTGTCACGCGAAAATGTGTACGCCCGGGTTAGGCATCGGGATCCAGGGATGTCTGGTCCGGTGCGTGGGTGCTGGGCTCTTCATCGGCTGAGTCGGGCTGGGGGCTTTGGTTGTCGGGTGTTGTGGGCTGGTTTTCGAGGAGCCAGACGAGGGAGCCGTCGGGCATCTGGTAGGCAGCATTGGCAAGTGCGGGGAGCCCTGAGCCAAGGGTTTCGCCCTGCTGCATGATGACGATGAGGTAGGTCCAGCCGCCATCAACCTGGATCGGCAATGGCACGGGGCTCTGGCTTGCGCTGACCTGGACAGCGTTGAGCCCTTTGGGGTCATTGGCAGCGAAGTAGCCCTTGATGACGGGGGCGATGCCTACAGGGGTCGTCCACGCATCACCATATTCTGCGATGAAGCCCTCGCGGAATCGGGTGATCTCTTCGTCGGTGATCGTGGTGCTTGCCGAACTGGTGAGGACGGTGCGGACGATCGCCGGGTCGCTCTCGAGCACCTGGGTATAGACCGCGGGCATTGTGGCCAACTGAGACCCGATGGCGATCCAGGCGAGTGTCGAGACGATGGTGGCAAGCAAGCCCATGACGAGCCCCCCGATCGCCAGGCTCTTGCCAGCCGTCTCGCCCCGAGACTTGCGGATGGCCCGGAGGCTGCCGAGCCCCAGGCCGATCGGCACGAGCCCAAAGAGCGTGCCACCCGCGGGAATGCAGCAGATCGGGAGAGCGAGGATGCCGGTGATGAGAGAGAGGACCGCGAGGATGCTCAGGCGGATAGGGGTCACAGCATCGGTGGGGGGTTGGTCACCAAAGTCACCGAAGCGGGGCTGATAGTGGTCTGGGAGTTGGGTCATGCGGGGAGTTTAGGTGCCGATACAGGGCACAGTGGGGTGGGCGTCTCACCCGCCCGTGTGCGTGGAAAGGCGGGCGAGATGCCCACCCCACTGGGTGATTACGAGATCACCGGCTCGCAGCAGAAG
>JAJRZG010000323.1 GCA_024275365.1 Planctomycetota bacterium
GGGCAGGTGCAACACATTGAACGCATCAATCAAAAGCACCCGGCCCTCCGTTCTCAATCACACCCAAGCAAAGCCCGATTCACTTGATATCGCCCAGGAACGGCCCTTTACTTTCGCCCCGGTCGCCCTGTTTGTATGCAGACGGGCCGGTCTTGGTGTCGAAACACAGATTGAACCCCCCTCCCCACACTCCCCCCCGCGCCTCGGCGCGGACAGCACGCACGAGGTATCTATGGCTATCCGGATAAAGTCACGAGGCGGTGAGCATGTCGAAGGCATTATGAAGCGCTTCAAGAAACTCTGTGAAAAAGAAGGTCTGACCAAGGATATCCGCAGCCGCGAATACTATGAGAAGCCCTCCGAGCGCAAACGCCGCGCCGCCCGAAAGGCCGATGGCCGCCGCTACCGCGAGCTGAACCCAAGGTAGCCGCCTGCAAGCACTTACACGACCGGGCTTCGGTGAAAACCGAGGCCCGTGTTCTTCTCGTCTCGTCTGTTTCGTCAATAACACACTCTGGGCCGATGCTCGCGGGGGGCAACTCGCGGGGCAGAGGGGTTTCGGGTAGATGAGAGTCGGCCGCGGGGGTCGGCCCTTCACCAGCACACACTGTTTCTTCATGAGTGCCGATACGACACGGGCGCTCTCACCAACCCAAGAAACGCACACCGCATACGGAGAGTCACACGCTATGAATACCACGATGCCCATCACTCTGGCGTCGCTCGGCGATATCCCCTGGCCATATTTCATTGCCCCCATCGCCGCGATCGCAGCACTCGTCATGGCCCGCATCTTTGCCGCAAGCGTCATGAAGAAAACTGAAGGCGACGACGAAATGGTCCGCATCGCCCAGGCCGTCCGCGAAGGAGCGATGGCCTACCTCACCCGCCAGTACCGCGTCGTGGCGATGGTCTTTGTCGTCCTCGTCCTCTTCCTCGCAGCACTCGTCGGGCTCAAGCTCCAGCCCTGGCAGACACTCATCGGTGTGCCCGTTGCCGGGCTGCTCAGCGGGCTCTGTGGCTGGTTCGGTATGAAGATGGCGACCAACGCCAGCGCCCGCACCACGGCCGCTGTCAAGAACTCACTCAACGACGGGCTCACCGTGGCCTTCCGCTCGGGTGCGGTCATGGGGCTCACGGTCGTCGGCTTTGCCCTGCTTGATATCTCGATCTGGTTCGGCATCTTCAACGCGATGGATGTCCATATCTCGCAGCTCACCACCATCATGCTCAGCTTCGGCATGGGTGCCTCGACACAGGCACTCTTTGCCCGCGTCGGTGGCGGCATCTACACCAAGGCGGCCGATGTCGGGGCCGATCTTGTCGGCAAAGTCGAGGCGGGCATCCCCGAAGACGACGCCCGCAACCCCGCCACCATCGCTGATAATGTCGGCGACAATGTCGGCGATGTTGCTGGCATGGGCGCTGACCTCTACGAGTCTTACTATGGCTCGATCCTTGCCACCATGGCCCTCGGGGCAGCTGCCGCCTTTACCATCGGGAAGACTGGTACCGAATCGACCACGCTCGCTCTTGGTCTTGCTGCTGCTACCATCGCGCTGGCGGGTATCGGTATCCTCTGCTCCATCCTCGGCGTCTTCACCGTCAAGGCAAGAGACAACGCAGGGTTCAACGAGCTGCTCAAGAGCCTCCACAAGGGTGTGTATGTCGCCTCTGGGCTCATCGTGCTCGGCGCGTTCGGCCTGCTTTACATGCTCTTTGGCAACAGCCCCGAAGGCACGCTCCCCTTCGCCTGGTGGGGGCTGGGCTTCTCGATCGTCTCCGGCCTCGCTGCCGGGCTCGTCATCGCCCACGCCACCGAGTATTACACCTCGTATGAGCATCCCCCGACCCGCCGCATCGCCGAGCAGGCCCTCACCGGCCCGGCCACCGTCATCATCGCCGGCATCGCCGAGGGCATGAAGTCTACTTGGGCCTCGCTCCTCACCGTTGTCATCGCCATCCTCGCGGCCTTCGGGTTTGCGGGCGGCGGGGACAACTTCCTCATGGGGCTCTACGGCGTCGGGATCGCGGCTGTCGGCATGCTCTCGACGCTCGGCATCACGCTCGCCACCGACGCCTATGGCCCGATCGCCGACAACGCCGGCGGCAACGCCGAAATGACCAACCAGCCCCCGCATGTCCGCGAACGCACCGACATGCTCGACAGCCTCGGCAACACCACCGCCGCCACCGGCAAGGGCTTTGCCATCGGCTCGGCAGCACTCACGGCACTCGCGCTCTTTGCCGCCTATATCCAGGTCGTCCAGCACCAGATCACGGTCCAGGCGGCCAACGAGATCGGCTCGAACACCGAAGGCCACAACGCCCCGTATGTCATCTATCAAGGCTATCACAAGTTTGCCGTCGTCGATCCGACCCAGATCGATGAGGACGGCAAGCCCTATGTCGATGGCGGCATGCTTGTCGATCGCTTCCAGTTTGCAGGTCTCGATGTCAGCTTCGACGACGCAATCACAAAGGGCCAGACTCTTGAGACGGTTGTGCCCGTTGCTTCACGAGATGGTGCCAAGGGCATCGATTTCAATCACGCCCGGACTTTCTTGGTCACACACACATTCGATCACAACGGCCATACCGAAACAATGCAGTTCGAGATCATCAGCACAGAAAACGGCAGGCTGCAAGATATCCTCGCCTTCTACGATGTCTCCATCGCCAACCCCAGACTCCTCGGCGGCATCTTTATCGGTGTGCTGCTCGCCTTCCTCTTCTGCGCCCTCACGATGAACGCTGTCGGGCGGGCCGCCTACGAGATGATGGGTGAGTGCCGACGCCAGTTCGGCAAGATGCGAGAAGCCTTCCGTGCCAACGGCATGAGCGAAGAGCAGATCGCCGACCCCATGCAATGGCCCAAGCAGATCGAGTTTGAGGGCATCACCTATCCCGATTACGCCGAATGCGTTTCGATCTCGACCGCTGGTGCTCAACGCGAGATGGTCATCCCCTCCATCCTTGCCATCTGCGTGCCCATCGCGGTCGGGCTGGTCCTCAGCGTGCCCGGCGTCCTCGGCATGCTCGCCGGCGGACTGACTTCCGGCTTTGCGGTTGCCGTCTTTATGGCCAACGCCGGCGGCGCATGGGACAACGCCAAAAAACTCCTCGAGTCGTACGGCACCATCACCGCCAACGACGCGATCAACAACGCAGAGCAGCGTAACAAGATCCCCGAGACCATCCGCAAGTCCATCCTTGCCAAGGCCGAGGAAATGGTCCGCACCGGCCACGGCGACGAAGCCGTCTATGGCAAGGGCTCTGACGACCACAAGGCGACCGTCGTCGGTGACACCGTCGGCGACCCCTTCAAGGACACCTCCGGCCCCTCCCTCAACATCCTCATCAAGCTCATCTCGATCGTCTCGGTTGTGTTTGCCGGCCTCATCGTTGCCTACGGCCCGATCATCAGCAGCCTCCTCGGCCTCAACTAACCACCGAGCAC
>JAJRZG010000003.1 GCA_024275365.1 Planctomycetota bacterium
GCATGAGAGTCATGGCTTTGTCCTCTGAGATCGGCTTTGAGATATCGGTGTTCTTTGGTGATTGTACGGCACGGGGTCGTTGCCACCTGACGGCACTATTGGATGGCGTTCATGGGAAGCGATTGTAGAGGGTTGAGTAGTAGGATTGTGGTGCGGGGGTGGGGGTGGGCAGAAAGCCCACGGATTGAAATCCGTGGGCTTGGGGGATGGGTGTGGTGCGTACGGGTTGAAGGGGGAAACCGGCTCCACAGGAGCCGGCTCGCGTGGTGAGGGCAGGGATTCAGTCGTACCACCTGCCGCGTGGTCGATGCCACCTGCCGCATGGGGGTGGGTGTTGGGGGAAGATTGTGGGGGTTCGGGCTGCTGAGTCCTGTGCCACTGGCGGCTTGCCCGCCCGTGTGGAGATGGGATGAGATGGTGAGCACTGGCGGACAAGCCACCAGTGGCACAGGTGGGGGTGCCAGTGCCACCTGCCGCGCTCTGTAATCTCGCTAGTCGATCGGGCTCTCGTCGTACTCGGTGGGCATTTCGCTCTCTTCGATGTCGGCCCGAAAGTCGTATTCAAAGGAGAGCTGTGCACCATGGACATTGTTGTCGTTGTAGCTGTCAGTGTCTTGCTTGTGACGAATTGTCATCTTCGCAATCCGGTGGCGGCGCTGTTGAAGCGAACGCTGCATGTGGTCGGGCGGTGCTTCGAAGATCGCACCCCATAGGTAGCCCGAATTCTCACCATCCTCGGTCTTGGCAGCGTGGTACCGCCGCACGCTACGGCCCTGGGGATCGACGATCCGGTCTTCACACAGTGCCCGGCTCATCTCCTGGCGAAACTGGCTCCAGAGTGACCTCGTCGAGGCCTCCCACTTTTTGTTCTCCAACGCCCAAATGAAAACGCTGTACAAATCTGCCGTTTGAATTCCGTGTACAGAGCAGTACTCGTTGAAGATGGCGGGCAAAAGGTCGTTCCGTGACTTGGCGAATTGAACTTGTGTCATTGGGTCGCTCCCGGCTCTGAACTCGAAAAGGGATCAAGCTCCCGACCCCAGCCATCCGTTATTACGCCGGAGACAACCTTGTCACGAAACACACCTGAGAGCAGCAGAGCTTTCAGATGGGTCCAAGGAATCTCTCCACGGTATTGCAACTGACCAACGATCACTCCAGGGTGTACTCGGAGTCGATTCGCAAACTGATTGATCTTGGCCTTCGAGTAGTATGGCCCAACACGCCGGATGAAGTCATCGAGTTCTTGTTGAGGAACGAGGATCTGTGCGGCCTTCTTGTCCGCCATTTGTTCCTCTTCCGCCTTTACAGCAAAATGTTGTCTGTCGATGCCTGCCAAATCGTTGTCGAAAGAATCGCCGTGCTCGTATAAAATGTGCGCATACTCATGCGCGACCGTGAACCAGAAAGCATCAATGCGATCGAAGCGGAAAGAGACTGCAATAACCGGCTCCGTTGTGAAACCTGAATCGAGCCAGAACGCTGCGCCATCAATCTTCCCGCCGGGCAACGGCTCAACGACTACGAATCTGACTCCGTATTCAGCGAACACCTCGCCTATTCTGTGGGTAGAAGAGGGCGCTGCAATCATCCGTCGAATCTGCTGCTCCAAGTCAGGCAATCGCGACTTATCAAACACCGGGACACGGATCGATTCAGCGATCTGCCTTGCGCGAGTGAGCCAGGCAGCCTGAGTGCTTGTTGGATCGGAAGAAGGGTCGTACTTCCGCGCGGCCGCGGCGAATGAGGGTGGTTTGTCGAGGGAATCAACTCGGAAGAATCGGCACAACTCAGACTTCAGTTCCGAGACATCGTTGGTGTTCTTGATCCAACCGCGCTTCCGCATCTGGCTGATCGGGGCGTAGTTGAAGACGCGAGACTTCTCGCTGATCTCGATATCGGGCGGCAAAATCGCGAGCGAGTAGGCGAGCTGTAGATTGAGCCAATACTCTGGCCCGGGCTCGAATGCAACGCCGAACTGCTGAGCAGTTTCCTTCGTGATCTCAGTCTTGCCGTTGATGATCCTGCTGATCTCAGCGGTCGAACGGCCAGTGATCTCGGCGAGATCAGACTGACGCCAGCCCCGTGCTTCGAGTTCTTCACGAATGAACTCGCCGGGCGGAAACACCTCAGCTGGTTGGATGCGATCAGGCGACATGGCTTAGTGGTAATCCTCGATTGCGACAACGACGATCGTGTTCTTGGGTTTGCCTTTCTCGATCTCGACTATCAGTCTCCATTGCTTGTTCAATCGCATCGATCGTTGCTCTCCTCTCCCTTGCAGCTTCTCGAAATGCAACGACTTGATCGCGTAGAAGAGCCGTTCGTCCTCCGCCGCGACGATTTGCTGCATCCTCCGCCTGAACGCGGTCACGACCTCCTTTGGGAACTTGCCCAAGTAGTCGGCCTCTGTGTAGAGGCGGAGCAACTCGTCGTCACCGAACCTAAACTCCACGAGCTTGGCCTCCGCAGCCCCGTGGCAGGGATGACCAGGGCTCTACAAATAGTATCGTCAAATTGACTAGAGAAGTCAAATCAAATTACTCAAAAATGGAAGAAATTTGTTCGGTATTCGTGAGCGGACCCCCGACAGGTGGTGTACCGACCACTCCGAGACCTCAAAATAGCGGCTTGGACCATGCCTTGCTGCTGCTGACAGGTTCTGGTGATCGGTGGTGGCGCGTGCGCCAAACTACGGGCTGTGTACCAGCAATGCGACGATGAACTGTTGCGCAAGGGTTACGCCCGCCAGAAGGGGGCGCCCGGCAAGACCGGGCTTATGAAGTACGGGAAGGCGACTCAAACCCTCAAACGCCTGATTCCGAGGCCAGTCGCTCACCCCACCGCCCCACAGACCTTCTTCGCCGCATCGCCAAGATCAGCCGCCGATTGCAGCGTCGGCAGCTCGCCCTCGGC
>JAJRZG010000324.1 GCA_024275365.1 Planctomycetota bacterium
CCCCGCCCACGCGCGGCGGTGACATCTGCCACGACAACCGCGTCTTTGAGTGCTACGGCGACCACGACTTTGACGGGTACCCTGATGATGCGGGCGGGTGCGGGTTGGGCAGCTCCCGCTGGTTCTTCGGCACGGGGTTCTGCGGCGCGACCATGTATACCAACGACATGACCGTCGCGCCGGATACCATCATCAGCGAGGGTGCCTGGCGGACAGACCTTGCCTGGTACTGGACAGGCGATGGCAGCGAAACAGAACAGTGCGTGATTGCGATCTTCATCGAAGAGTCGGACGCGAACAACTGCGAGCCCGATTAATTCGACTACCCGGGGTGGGTGTTCGACTTCGGGGAGTTGCAGACCAATCCGGGGGGGTACTACTTCTCGCTGATCGATATCGAAACCCTCGGCCGGTGGACGCTGCCTCAGGATGGCTCGGGGTCGTATGTGATCTCGTTCCGCACCGACAACGGCAACGCCCCCGCGACATGCGTCCAGACGATGCTCTGGGGCAGCCCCAACAACACCGGCGGCGACCCCGACGGCCCGGGCTGGCAAGGCCCCTTCCAAATCGAATATAACGAGTGCTATGACTACACCATTGGTGCCTGCCCCGACCCGCTGGGCGGGATGGCCCAGTTCTGGGGCACGCGCGAGGACCCGCCCGGCGACCGCGCCGACTTCAACGGCGACGGTTTTACCGACACGCGAGATGTCACGGCATTCCTTGCTGCGTGGGCGGTGTGTGCGCCAGAGGCAGACTGCAACCATGACAGGCAGTGCGACACGCGAGATGTGCTGTGTTATCTTTCGCTCTGGGCCGAGTGCCGGGATTGACACAGCAGGGTGTGGCCGTGGGTATGATGCCGATAAAAACAGGATAAGAAAAGGTGTCAGGAGTGCCCTGTAGAAAAGCTCCGTCCTGAGCCGATTCTACTGACATGAGCACCGTCAGCAAGTCACCATGGAGGGTGGCGGCGTTCCACGACCACGACTCGGCGAGGACCGATGCGAACATGGAGACCTATGTCATCGAGACCGCGGCCGCTGACTCGACCGGGTTGATGCTCGACCACGCCAGCCACTATTACATCCAGGGTCGCTCTCGCGCGCCGAACCTCTGTCAGACCACGACCTCTCGATGGTTTGGTAAACTCGCCATTGTCGTGGATTGTGACACACATCTGATCTTGGCGACATACTGCGGCACCGGGCCGCGCCCCGATGTCGATGAACTCAAGCCGCTGCTTAAGAACATGTGTACCAAAGCCCTCCCCGAGCAACTGCTGGCCGATGGCGGGTATGACTCGCACACAATCATCGGCTGCTGTGTGAAGAGTATGGCATCGCGTCATACGGATCCCGCGTGAAACTCGTGCGTCAACGCGGGGGTGGGGGGGGAGTGAAAGAGGGAGAGCCGTGCCGCCAGTCATTTCCGCGTTTGGCCATGCGTTGAACAGAGCCGCGAGCGCAAGCGACCGGTTTCGGTGGCTCGGCATGTGGCAGCACATACCACCCCGTCGCTTGCGCTCAGGGCTCTGTTGAGCCTGCCTTCTCGCTGCGACGCACGAGAATTATCCGGGATGCGTCTCACACATACTTTGAACTTGCGGGGTAACTTGCGTGTGATGGGGAAGAGTGTGCTGGCGGTGATAGGTGGTGGTATGGAACCTCTGAACCATGCCAGCCCAGCCGGCCTTGGTGGCTTTCAGATGGTACCAAGGTGGGCTTGTGGTTCGCTTGGCGATAGACTGTTTTGCGTCATGTGCTTTTTTTGCCCTTGCATTGACCGGGAGTTTGCTGTGTCTCTTGCCCGTGTGCTTGTTGTAGAGGATGACTCGGCCATCCGCCGGGGGGTGCGGGATGCGCTCGAGTTTGCCGGGTATACGGTGCTTGAGGCTGTCGATGGGCGCGAAGGGTTCGAGATTGCCAGCAGTGCCGAGCTGGACATGGTGCTGCTGGATATCTATATGCCCCGGCGTGATGGGCTGAGCGTGCTCAAGGAGTTGCGGGAGGTTCGGCAGGGGCTGCCGGTGATATTTTTGACCGCCAAGGGGGAGGCTGAGGACCGGGTGCAGGGGCTCAAGCTCGGGGCGGATGACTACATTGTGAAGCCGTTCAATGCGGGGGAGTTGCTTGCGCGCGTGGAGGCGGTGTTGCGTCGGTCGGCGGAGCGGCCCAAGCCGGTGCATCGGCTGACGCTTGATGGGCGGGCGGTGGACTTTGAGCGGCGGGAGGTTGTCTTTGCTGACGGGCGGCGGGTGGTGCTTGCGCAGCGCGAGGCGGAGCTGCTCGAGTATCTCGCGGCCAACCGGGGGCGGGCGATTTCGCGGGATGAACTCTTGCAACGGGTGTGGGGGGTCGATCCGCGGGGGGTGCAGACCCGTACGGTCGATATGGCGATTGCGAGACTGCGCGAGCAACTGGGGGATGACTCGGCCAAGCCGACGATGGTGGTGACGGTGCGGGGCAAGGGGTACATGCTCGCAGCAGCCCCGGCTGGCGATGATGCGGGCAGTGACGCGGACAACAACGCAGGCGGTGCAGCATGAGAACGGGTCGGCGGCTGCCATGGCTGATCTTTGCGGTCTGCGCCCTGCTCGTGATCGATGGCATGGGATGGGTCACCTGGCAGATGCTCCGACTCGAACGGCGCGAGCACGAAGCACAACAAAACGCCGAGCGGCAGGAGGCGGTGCGGCTGGCACTGCGGCGAATGGACGGCCTGCTCAGCCCGATCATCGCGGCTGAGGCCGCACGGCCCTACTTTCAGTATCGGTCGTTTTACCCGGCAGAACGGGCGTACACGCGGATGTGGGAGGCTGTCGAGCCGGGCGAGGTGCTTGTGCCTTCGCCCTTGCTTGCGGGGCCCGGCGAGGTCATTCGGCTGCACTTTGAGAGTACCCCGACGGGGTGGCTGACTTCGCCCCAGGTGCCGCCGCCGGAGCTGCGAGATCGGATCGAGAGTGGGTCGTTGTCGTTGCCGGATATGTTGACGGTGGAGCGTTCGCTGGTGGAGCTGACGGCAATCCTGCGCGGCACGCCGACAGTCCCCGGGGGGATGGGGACGGACGATGCGGCTGTCGTGATGGACGGGGAAGCGGGAGAGACGGAAGGGGTGTTTGCCGATCAGCTTCTTTCTCAGGCGCAGCAGGAGTTGCAGGACTATGCCCAGGAGGAGCGCGCAAAGCCGGAAGCGTTGGGATTCGAGAAGCTCGGGGAGGATGTGCAGGCTGCGGGCGAGGGGGCTGACGAGCGGTCGCTCGCAGAGTTTCAGGCACGGCAGCTGAGTGCGATGAACGCACGAAAGGCCGGCGGGCGAGACGCGCGCCCCACTGGTGGGGAGGCAGGCCGGGGGGATGGCCTTTCGATGGAAGTCTCGGGCGGGCAAGACGCCCGCTCCACTGCGGGGGCGGCTGATGGGGTGGGTGGAGTGGCGAGGGTCGAGACGGGACGGTTTGCGCCGGTCTGGCGGACCAACCCAGTGACCGGCGAGCCGGAGCTGCTGTTTGTGCGCGCGGTGACGGTCAATGGCCAAGAGAGCACGCAGGGGTTCTGGACCGATTGGCCCAGGCTGCGGGCGGCGCTGCTGGCCTCGGTGGCCGACCTCTTGCCCGAGGCTGAGCTTGTGCCGTTGGAGAAGGGGCGGCTCGGACAGCAGGTGGCTTCGGCGGCCTCAACCCGGGATGCCGGGCAGCTTCTCGCGGGGATTCCAGCGGTTCTGGTGCCCGGGCCGACGGAGAGTGCCGCCCTCACAGGCCTGACGCCGACACGGACGGTACTGCTCGTTGCGTGGTGTGCGGTGCTCTCGGCTGTGGTGGCGATCGGACTTGTGCTGCGGGCATCGCTGGTGTTGTCCGAGCGGCGGGGTCGGTTTGTTTCGGCGGTGACGCATGAGCTTCGCACGCCTTTGACGACTTTTTGCCTGTATTCGCAGATGCTCGCTGACGGCATGGTGCAGGAGGAGCCCAAGCGGCAGGAATATCTCGGGACGCTTAAGCGCGAGTCGGAACGGCTGGCGATGATCGTCGAGAATGTGCTCGCCTATGCGCGCGTTGGGGGTCGGCAGGCGGGGGTGCCAGCACAAGGGGTCGAGGGGCTGCTCGAAGCGCTGCTCCCCTCGCTGCAAGACAATGCGCAGCAGGCGGGGATGCAGTTGGAGGTCGATGCTGAGGGAGTGGGGGAGATTGCTATTGCGGCTGACCGGAGTTCGTTGGAGCGGATCCTCGGCAATCTTGTGGACAATGCGTGCAAGTATGCGCACGAGGCAGAGGATCGGCGGATCCTGCTGCGGGTTCGGGCGGCGGGTTCGGGGGTGGAGTTCCGGGTGCGTGACTTTGGGCCGGGGATATCTAGCCGTGAGCGGCGGCGGGTGTTCAGCCCCTTTGCTCGGGCGCGGGTGAATGCGGCGGATGGGTCGTCGGGGCTCGGGCTCGGGCTGGCACTTGCGCGGAGCGTGGCGCGGTCTTTGGGGGGGGAGCTTCGGCTGAGCAAATCTGGGGGTGGCGGGGGGCTGGGGGCGGAGTTTGTGCTTTGGCTGCCGGGAGGGGAGGGGTAGGGCCTCCTTGTGTACTGTCCCGTTTTTGTTTATCTCGGTTTTTTCCGAATCCGGACGCCGACACTGAGGCTGCGCAGGCAGCCGAAGTGTCGGATCATGTGCGCACAAAAAGAAAGAACCCGATCCGACGCTTCGAAGACTCAGCGTCGGCGTCCAAAACAGGTTGATGCGCAATGCTCCAGTTGACAGGGCAGTGGGGCGGGTGTCTCGCCCGCGTCTTTGGTGCTGTGGACATCACCGAGGCGGGCGAGACGCTCGCCCCACTGGGTTGAGACGCCCATGCACGAGAAATGAGGACGGGGTGCTCTGGCAGCCTGTGTTCTGCTGTTCTATACTGTCGCCCGACGGTTGAACTGTCGGATAAGTGCGGGCCTGTAGCTCAGTTGGCTAGAGCGCGCCCCTGATAAGGGCGAGGTCACAGGTTCAAGTCCTGTTAGGCCCATTGCAGAGGCCGGGCTGTCTCGGCAGTCCGGTCTTTTTGCTGCGCTCAACCTCGTGGAGCTCTTGCCCATAGAATCCGCTCTCCCCTCGCGTGTCCGATTCTCATCATGGCCGAAAACAAGACATTTATGGATGATTTCAAGCGGTTCTTTGGCCGCGGGCTCGGTATTCTGCTGCCCTCGGTGCTGACGCTCTGGATTCTCTTTCAGCTCCTGGTCTTTCTGAACAACAATATCGGTGCCCCGATCAACCGGGGGGTTCGGATCGCGGTGATCGAGATCACCCCGAGACTGCTGAGCAAGGAGAAACTCCCCCCCTGGTTTGCGGTTTCTGATGAGGAGATCGCTGATGCCCGGGCTGCCAAGCAGATCCGTGGGATCGCGGACATGCCCGACGATGGTGTCCGCGACCTGCTCCAGCGAGAGAAGTTTACCGAAACCTGGCAGCAGCACTGGTATCTCCAGGCGACCGGGTTGGTCGTGGCGATCGTCGTGATTTACTTTTCCGGGCGGCTCCTGGGGGGGTATCTGGGCCGACAGGTCTATGAGCGGCTTGAGGGGCTTCTGGCGAAAGTCCCGGGTTTCAAACAGGTCTATCCGCATGTGAAGCAGGTGGTGCAGATGGTGCTGGGGGATCGCCCGATCGCTTTTAGCCGGGTGGTGATGGTGCAGTATCCGCGCAAGGGGATCTGGACGATCGGGCTGGTGACGGGGCCTTCGCTGAAGCTGATTGCGGAGGAGACGGGATCGGATGTGATGACAATTTTCATCCCGACGAGCCCGACGCCCTTTACGGGGTTTGCGATCAATGTGCCTGTGGGCGAGGTGGTGGATGTTCCGATGTCGGTGGAGGAGGCGATCCGGTTCTTTATCACCGGTGGCGTGCTTGTGCCTGAGCACCTTGTCAACCCGACCATCACCGCTCGCCCGACGACTCCAACAGCAGCCTCAGCACTCCCGGAACCGCCCTCGGAGACTGACGATTCGGCGGGCGTATGATGTGGCCTGAGAGTCATTGATTGATGGCATGGTCTTGACGGAGAAGGAGTATGGTATGCGGATTGATGTTGTCGGGCGGAATCTGGATATCACTCCCGCGATCAGGGAGTATGCCGAGAGCAAGGCCGAGAAACTCCCCCGATACTTTGATGGCGTGCAACTGATGACCATCACAGTGACCAAGGAAGACCATCAGACACATGGGAAGTTTGGCATTGAGTTTGTTGTGGATGTGGAGAAGCACCCGAGCTTTATTGCCAAGGCGACCCACACGGATCTCTATACTGCGATTGATCAGGCCGAGTCCAAGGCCCAGCGCCAGTTGCGTGATTTCAAAGAGAAGCTCAAGCAGGGCAACCGCTGACAAAGATCGAGTTATCATCCACTAGATCGGGCGTTGAAGCCGGGAGTGAAGCAGACACCATGAAGCTCAGTTCGCTTGTACAAGACGGGGCGATTGTCGCACAGCTCACCTCAAAGGAGCGTGACGATGTTATTGCCGAACTCATTGACGCACTGATAGCAGCGGGGGCAACCGATGCTTCGCTGCGCGACGACCTTATCCGGTGTGTGCTTGACCGAGAGCGGAAGGGCTCGACGGGGTTTGGCAAGGGTGTGGCGGTGCCTCATGTGAAGCACAAGTCGATTACCTCCATGTCGGCTGCTGTTGGTCTCAGCCCGGGGGGTGTGGATTTTAACGCTCTGGACAAACAACCTGTCTACAGCATCTTTCTGCTCCTGAGCCCGGAGGACAAGCCGGAGGATCACCTCCACGCGATGGAGGTCATCTTCAAGAACCTGAGCAAGGACACGCTCCGGCGTTTCCTTCGACAGGCGAGCAGCGTTGAGGATGTCCGCACACTTCTTGAAGAAGCGGATAACCAGCAGATTGCGTGAGCGTGCTGACTGGGGCTCTCCGGGCTCCCTTCCTGAGGGGGCTCGAATCTCGGGGATGGTGTGTGGGGTCGTGGGGGGTTGTGGGGGATGTGTCGGGAACGGGTCTGATATCTCGGATCGGTTCTGTCGGTACTTGTAAGTGGAGAGCATATTGCCGCGATGCACGACACAGGCTGTCATTGTCAACCGGTTGGGGCTGCACGCCCGGCCGGCGATGGCATTTGTCGATTGTGCTGCGGCGTTTTCGAGTGAGATCACAGTTTGCAAGGGGGAGACCGAGGTGGACGGCAAGTCAATCATGCAGATGATGATGCTTGCTGCGACCAAGGGCTCGACACTCGAGATTGCTGCTGAGGGGGACGATGCGGAGGCAGCGTGTGCTGCGCTTGGGAAGCTTGTGGCAGACAGCTTTGGCGAGGAGTGAGGGGCTCTACCTTCCCCGGCGATATTCGGTGCCCGACTCGGTTCGGAAGAAGATAAATGTTTCCGGCGTCCGCGGGCTGTAGATATACCGAGGCCGATCGAGGCTCAGGCGGTTGGTCTGAGGCCAGGCGGTTGTCGCAAGGATCGGGTCAAAGGATCGTGTACTCAGGTAGGCATCGTTGCGGGTTGTGATCCACGCTGGGTCGCCTGCATCTGCAAGCCTCTCGCTGACCGCAGAGCCTGGCAGGACAGCGTTCCATGAGGATCCTGCTGCTGCGGTTACCCGGGTGACTGAGCGCGGACCCTCACAGCCGACGAGCAGGCCCGCGAAGGCTACCATCGCTGCGAAAGCCACACTCTTTGCCATACGACTCGGCATGATGTCATAGTCTACAAGGAGCGGGCCAGACTCCCAACCATCATTTCCTGTGAAGGGCGCAAGATTCGCCTGTGGCTTCCACGCCACAGGATGCACGCAGGCAACACCAAAGCGTGGGATTGTTGCGACTCGCAATGGTGCGTCGTTGAACCCTTGCCGATAAGATTCTGTATAAGTGAGCTGGCGATCCGTGTCGGACTGCGGCAAAACGATTGACCGGGAGGGTATGCGATGAAGGGTGTGATTCTGGCAGGCGGGCTCGGGTCGCGGCTCCGGCCTCTGACGAGCGTGACGAACAAACACCTGTTGCCGGTGTATGACAAGCCGATGATCTATTACCCGATCGAGTGTCTGCTCAATGCGGGGATCACCGACATCCTGATCGTCACCGGGGGCGAGCATGCGGGAGACTTCCTCAAGTTGCTCAAGAATGGCAAAGACCTCGGCGTGCGGCATCTGGAGTATGCGTATCAGGAGGGCGAGGGGGGGATCGCCGATGCC
>JAJRZG010000325.1 GCA_024275365.1 Planctomycetota bacterium
CACCCGCCACCGGGGGTCGGGCGTGAGGTCGATGGGGCTGATGCCGGGGGCGGATTTGGAGGATGCTTTTTTGGCCATTGCCCTGAGGATAGAGCATCCCGGGGCGATCCGACGCTTCGGCGGACCTTAGCGTCGGCGTCCAGTGAGAAAACCGGACGAGTTGGGTTGCCGTATGGTATAGCGATGCTCGTCCTCACCGTCCTCCAAGGCCCCGACAAAGGCCGCAAGTATCAGCTCCCGCCCAACGAGCCTCAGCTCATCGGGCGGTCGAGCGAGGCGCTGCCCTTTACCGACGACACCGTGAGTCGTCGGCACGCCGAGCTGACCCCCGATGCTGGCATCTGGTGGATCCACGACCTCCATTCCCAGAACGGCACCTATGTCAACGGCGTCAAGATCGACGGCCGACAACGGCTCAAGCCGGGGGACCAGATCCGCACGGGGGCCACCCTCCTCGTCTTCGGCCAGGACGACACCGCCGATGCCGATGCGGTGCAGTTGCTCCGCCGGGCCGAGCTTGATTTTTCGATCGAGCGGGCGCTGCCGAGCAACGAAGACTCGATGATCCTCGCCGAGCCCGAGCCGGCAGCCGCAGCCGTCGATCACCTGCGGATCATCTACCAACTCACCACCCTCACCACGCAGGTCATGGACCGCCAGCAGCTGCTCGAATCAGTCCTCGACCTGGTCTTCAAGGAGTTCGAGCCCGAACGCGGCTTCATCATGCTCTCAGGCGAGACCCCCGACGCCCCGATGACCCCGGCGGTCGTCAAACATCGGACCATGCCCAAGGACAAGAAGGATGCCAAGATCGGCGTCTCGCGCACCATCATCCAGCATGTCCTCAAAGACTCCGAAGGCATCCTCAGCTCCAACGCCATGACGGACAAACGGTTCGCCTCGGGCGACAGCGTGCAGCAATACCACATCCGCAGTGCCATCTGCTCGCCGATCCGCTTCCAGGACCGCGTCTTCGGCGTCGTCTATATCGACTCCTCGATCGCCAACTACACCTTCACCGAGCAACAGCTCGCCCTGATGAACGCGATCGGCCAACACACCGGCCTGGCAATGGCCAACGCCGACCACTACGGCCAGAAACTCCACAACGAACGGCTCGCCGCAGCGGGCGAAACTGTCGCCAGCCTGAGCCACTCGATCAAGAACATCCTACAAGGGCTCCGAGGCGGGGCGGATGTCGTCGAAATGGGGTTGCGAAAGGACGACCTCGCCCTTGCCAAGAGCGGCTGGACGATCCTCAAACGCAACCTCGACCGCATCGTCGGCCTGACGATGAACATGCTCACCTTCAGCCGCCAACACGGCATGGAACTGGCCCTCGAACCCCTCGGCCTGCTGATCGACGATTGCGCAAGCCTCCTCGAAAGCCGATGCCAGCAGAAGGGGATCGCCCTGATCGTCGATCACGACCCCGAGATGCCGCCGGTGCCGATTGATGGCAACCTGATCCACCAGGCGATCATCAACCTGCTCTCGAACGCGGTCGAAGCGGTCGAGCGCGACACCGGCGTCGTGACGGTCCGCACGATGTTCCGCACGACCGATCCCCTGCTCGGCCAGGGGCACAGCTACGCTGAGGTCCATGTGATCGACAACGGCCCCGGCATCCCGCTCGACCGCCAACGGTGGATATTCGAGCCCTTCAACACGACCAAAGGCACCAAGGGCACGGGCCTGGGGCTCGCGGTGACCAAACGCATCCTCGACGAACACCGAGGCCAAATCCACATGGAGAGCACCGAGGGTGTGGGGACGACCTTCCGGATCGTGCTGCCGGCCGATACGCCGGAGGGGCTGGACCCGTCGGCGACAGCGCAGAGCCGGGCGGAGCCGAGTGGGCAGGCGGATTGAGGTTGGCCATGCCTCGCTCCATCCTCCACATCGACATGGACGC
>JAJRZG010000326.1 GCA_024275365.1 Planctomycetota bacterium
AGCCTCAAGCACGCCCGTCGCAAAGATCGCCTCGGTCAGGTTCTGCAGTGCATCGGTCCGTATCATCTCGAACGGCCTCATTGCCCCGGTCAGCACGATCGGCACCCGAGGCTCAGAGAGTCCCGCGTGCAACGCCTCGCCAGTCGTCTCAAGCGTGTCTGTCCCGTGCAGGATCACCACCCCCGTTGTCGGTGGTTCACTCTCAGCACGCACCACCTCCACGATGCGTTCCCGGTCGGCATCATCCAAATCCAGGCTGTCCTTGCTCATCAGCTCGACGATCTTGATCTCAATCTCTTCAAGCCGCAGCCGCGCGAGCATCTGCCGGACGATCGACTGACGGTTTTCGAGTGACCCCGTCTGCTCGTCGTAAGTTTTTTCGATCGTGCCGCCGGTCGTGATGAGGCTGATGTGACGCATCCCGTACTCCGCAAAGAAGAAGTCAATCGTACGCCCTCCCACCTACCACGCATACGCGACCGGGGCCTCACCGCCCGGGCCAGGCCATATCTCATCAAGCGTGGCAAGTGTTTCATCAGACAGCTCGATCTCGGCTGCTCGCACCGCCCCATCGAGCTGGTCCATGGTCCGTGGCCCGATGATTGGAGCCGTGACGACCTCATTCTGCATCAGCCACGCAAGCGCGACATCCGCCGGGTGCTCGCCAATTTCTGCACAGAGCCCTTCCCACGACTCGAGCTGGGGCCGCATCTGTTCGACGCGCTCGCGCATCTTCTCACTCACCCGCCGAGCCCCATCGATCTTGCCCAGCACCCCCCCGAGCAGCCCGCCTCCAAGCGGGCTCCACGGAATAACGCCAACGCCATAATGCCGACAGCAGGGGATGACCTCAAGCTCGATCATGCGTGCGTTGAGGTTATAGAGCGACTGCTCACTGACGAGCCCGACAAGATGACGCCGAGAAGCCACCTGGTTGGCAGTTGCGATATCCCATGCCGCATGGTTTGACGATCCGACATACATGATCTTGCCCTGTCGAATCAGTGTCTCCATCGCCTCCCAGATTTCATCCCATGGACAACTGCGGTCCACATGGTGCATCTGATAGAGGTCGATCCAGTCGGTCTGGAGGCGAGTGAGCGAGTCTTCGCAGTGCCGAATGATCTTGCGGGCACTGAGCCCCATCGTCCCCCGGTTAGGCTCGGGGTGATCCTCGGGCATGGCGTGATACACCTTGGTCGCCAGCACCACACGGTCGCGCTTCGCCCCATCCCCCTTCCACCATCGGCCCAGGATCCGCTCGGTATCCCCCCGCTCCCCCTCCCAGCCATACATATCGGCCGTATCAAAGAAGTTGATGCCCAGATCAAGGGCCCTGTCCATGATCGCAAAGCTGTCCGTTTCTTCCGTTTTCCAGCCAAAGTTCATCGTGCCCAGGCAGATGGGGCTGACGCGAAGGCCGGTTCGGCCGAGGTGTGTATATTGCATGACAACTCCTTTACTTGAGCATCGTAAGCTCAGGTGTAGCAGGAACAACTGTGTGCCACGGCCATTTTGGCCGTGCTGGCAGTTCCGCACGGCCAAAATGGCCATGGCACACACGACGCGAGAACTGAAAACGCGCTAGATCAGGCCGCAGAAATTCGGAGGGGACCCGAAGAGAGCGACTGCAAAGCAACCATGGCTTTGCGTGTCTTGCTTCGTGTCCTTCGCGCTCTTCGCGTTCACTGCCTTTCCTCTGCAACACCGTGTTCTATCCAATCTGTTCATCACCATTCATGTACGGCCGGAGGACATCGGGGATGGTCACTGAGCCGTCCTCATTCTGATACAACTCAAGAATCGGAATCAAAATCCGAGGGCTCGCCGCCACCGTGTTGTTCAGCGAATGACAAAACACCGTCGCCCCCTTCCCGCCCTCACCCCCAGCCCGATACCGCATGTTCAGCCGTCGGCACTGATAGTCATAGAGTCGGCTCGCCGAGTGCGTCTCGCCATACGCATCCCGGCCGGGCATCCAACTCTCGACATCGATCATGTCCGCGTTCTTCGCCCCCAGATCGCCGGTGCAGCATTGTAACAATCGGTAGGGCAGTTCCAGGCTTTGTAACAACGACTCGACGATCCCGATCATCTCTTCATGCCACCGCCGACTCTCAGCCTCATCCGCCCGGCAGATCACCACCTGCTCCACCTTGTCAAACTGATGAATCCGGTACAGCCCGGCGGTGTCTTTGCCGGCCGCCCCGGCCTCGCGTCGAAAGCAGGTGCTCGTCGTGCAGAGCTTCAGAGGCAGCTCCGCCTCGTCAAGAATCTCATTCTTCCACATACCCATCAGGGAGACTTCACCGGTACCGGTCAGGAAGAGATCGCGGCTAGGTGGTGGTACCGACCCGCGGAACTTCAGAACATGTGTTGGATCCGGTTCGTCTGTCGATTCTCTCGATGTCTCATCAATGTGATACGCCTGCTCCCGCCCCCCAGGAAAGAACCCCGTCCCCACCATCGCCTCTTCGCGCACCAGCACCGGCACCGTCATCGGCGTAAACCCCCTCGCGATGATGAAGTCCTGCGCATACCGAAGCAC
>JAJRZG010000327.1 GCA_024275365.1 Planctomycetota bacterium
GGGGGCGGGCGCCGAGGAGGGTGCGGTCGCAGGTGACGAGGTCGGGGCGTTGGAAGTAGAGGTCGCGGTCGATGAGGAAGTATTCCTGTTCGACGCCGAGCGTGGGGATGATGCGGGTGACGCCTTCGTCGGAGCCGAAGAGCTTGAGGACGCGAAGGGCAGCCTTGGAGACAGCATCCATCGAGCGGAGGAGGGGGGTTTTTTTGTCGAGCGCCTGGCCGTTCCAGGAGACGAAGGCGGTGGGGATGCAGAGGGTGACATGGTTGGGGCCGCGGACGAGGAAGACGGGGCTTGTGGGGTCCCAGGCGGTGTAGCCTCGGGCCTCGAAGGTGGCGCGGAGGCCGCCGGAGGGGAAGCTTGAGGCGTCGGGTTCGCCCTGGACGAGCATGTTGCCGGTGAACTCGCTGACGACGCCGCCGTGGCCGTCGGGGATGATGAAGCTGTCGTGTTTTTCGGCGGTGGAGCCTGTGAGGGGCTGGAACCAGTGGGTGTAGTGCGTGGCACCGTGCTCGACAGCCCACTCTTTGATCGAGGTGGCGACAACATCGGCGACCTCGTGGGGGAGCTGCGTGCCGCCCTGGATGGTGCGCATGAGTTGGCGGAAGATGTCTTTGGGGAGCCGCTGCTGCATTTGCCGTTCGGTAAAGACATCGCAGGCGAAGTCGTCTTGGAAGGTAGTGTGGGGTTGTGGGTGGTTGTGGGCGTTGTTGGGTTGCGTGTGGGCGGACATCCAGGTCTCCGGGCGTTCGTGGACGGCTGTTGATCCGTTGGTGGTCCGGTGCATCGGCGCGGCTCCTTGGTGTTGCCTGGTCGTGGTGGTTATGTATCGCTGGTGGCGGCGGAGAGTTCTCGGACAAATGCGCCGGCGGCTTCGAGTGGGTCGGAGTTTTGCTTTGTGGCCTGGTTGATGCGTCTGATGAGGGCGCTGCCGACGATGGCGGCGTCGGCGTGTTTGACGACTGCTCGGACATGGTCGGGGGTGGAGATGCCGAAACCGCAGGCGATGGGGAGGTCTGTCCACTGTCGGATGGAGTTTACGCGTCGTTCGACATCGGGGGCATCGGCTCGTTCGCCGGTGATGCCGGTGCGGGCGAGGAGGTAGACGAAGCCTGTGCACGCCTTTGCGATTGCTTCTGCTCTTTCTGGGGTTGTGTTTGGTGAGATGAGCATGGTGGTTGTGAGGCCGACCTTTTGGGCGGGAGTGAAGAAGGTGTCGGCTTCTTCGAGCGAGACATCGGGGTAGATGACACCATCGAAGCCTGCGTGTGCTGCATCCTTTGCGAAGCCTTCTGGGCCTCCGGCTCGGTAGACGACTGATGCGCTGACCATGGCGATGAGTCCGATATCGAGTTCGTCTCTGGCGGATTGTATTTGTTTGAAGATGGCGTGGTGGGTGGTGCCTTGTTTGAGAGCCTTGTGCATGGCATCGGCGATGACGGGGCCGTCGGCGATGGGGTCTGAAAATGGGATACCGATCTCTGCTATTGCTGCGCCGGATTGTGCCAGGGTTTTTAGGAGGGCTGGGAGTGCCTCTGGGTCTGGGTGTCAGGCGCAGACGAATGGCATGAGGAGGCTTTTTTTGTGTTGGCGTGCGTTGGTGAATATGGAGTCAATGCGGGACATGGGGTGAGCGTATGGCGGGTTATTGCTCTCGACCAGAGAGGAAGTTGAAGAGAGCCTTGACATGGTGGTTGTTTTGCTGTAATCTGGGAGTGTGAATCATTTGGGATTGGTTAGGTCTCAGATGGTGTCTTTTTGTCATACTCGTGGGAGAGTGTCGCGTTATGCTGCCTTGAGTGGCTTGTCTGTGCGTGTATCGAGGAGTGGGAACTCTCCCACTGTGCGGGTCTACATCCCGCGAAATCATTTAGGAGAAGGTCAATGCAAGAGTCTCGATTCCGGAGTCTATCGGGCAGGGTGCTGCTGCTGGCGGTTTTGGCGGGGAGTACTGCTGCGAGTATTGGTGGTGTTCCAGGGCCCTCGGCAATGAAGCAGAGCCCCATCACGGTGCAGCCGACCATAGCAGTCTCGGTTCTTTATGTAGAGGTGCCCGGCTCGATGGAGTTTTCGGGTCAGGTGATCGCCAAGCCGCTGCAGTTTGAGACGCTTGCAGAGCAGGGATACAGCCAGGCGGAGATTACCGAGTTGATCGGTCGAGCCAAGGCGACACTTGCTCAGCTTGAGGAGGTGTGGTATGAGCCTCTGGTGGATCATCATGTCGTTCGAGTTCCAGCGGGGATGACTGAGAACGAGTTGATTGGTGGGTTGCTTGAAACGGGTTTGTTTGAGTTTGTCGAGCCGGACTGGATTCTGTATCCGATCGCGTGCCCGGATGATCCTCGGCTGGGCAACCAGTGGCACCACAACGCCAACCGGATGCAGTCCTGTGATGCGTGGGGGATCGAGACGGGCGGCTCGCAGGTGACAGTTGGTATCTGTGACACGGGTATTCAGACGAGCCACCCTGATTTTCAGCTTCACCGTAAGGAGGGGTACAACGCGGTCGATCGTCGATGGGAGAACTCGGGCGGGAACATCGAGCCTGTGCATCCACACGGCACCATGACCACGGGTTGTGCTGCTGCCAACGGGGACAACGGCACTGGTGTTTCGGGTGTTGGGTGGAACCTGAGCCACCGGATGAGGCGTGTCTCGAACAACTCGAGCGGTTCATCGAGCTTGAGTACACTCACCCACGCGGCACTGACATCTATTCAGGCGGGTGACCAGGTCGCGAATGTCTCGTATTCGGGGGTGAACTCGAACAGTGTTCGCTCGACTGCGACGCAGATCAAGAACCTTGGTGGTTTGATGACCTGGGCAGCGGGGAACGATGGCAGGACTCTGAACTGGGGCGACCGTGATAATGACGATGTTATTGTCGTCGGGGCGACCACCAACTCGGATAATATTTCCAACTTCAGTGCCCGTGGGCCTTCGGTCGACCTTATGGCACCGGGGAGTAATGTCTATACGACCAACACCAACAGCGGGTACGGGTCTGTGAGTGGAACAAGTTTCAGTGCTCCTCTTACGGCTGGCCTGATCGGGCTTATCTGGTCTGCCAACCCCAACCTGACACCTGATGAGGTCGAGGCCATTCTCAAGGCGGGTTGTGATGACCTCGGGGCCGGTGGTGTTGACAACACCTATGGGTATGGTCGCATCAACTCTTATGAGTCCATCTTGCTTGCTGGTGGTGAGCCGAACACGCCGCCGGTGATCACGATCAACTCACCGACCGATGGTGGCAACTATGACTTTGGGAGTTCGATCTCTTTCAACAGCAGCGCGATTGATGCCGAAGATGGGGACATCTCGAGCCAGGTCAGTTGGACCTCATCGCGGGATGGGTTCCTTGGGACGGGGAACTTCTCAAGTTCTTCGCTCACCCTTGGGCTTCACTTCATCTCTGTCGAGGTGTTTGACTCGGGCGGTTTGTCCGATTTCCAGATGATCAGCATTGATGTTGTCAATGGTGGGACGATCCCCACGGCGCCGGAGTCGAGGCACGCTCGTGAGCAGACCCCGCCCGGAAAGGTCTGGTTCAAGTGGTTTGACAACTCTGATAATGAGACGGGCTTTGAGATTCAACGCGAGCATAAGGTGAATGACATCTGGACCGAGCGGACAACTATTGCCATACGCAACCCCAACAGCACGGCGTATCCTGATACAGTCGGGCAGGGTGGATGGCGGTACCGCGTTCGGGCTCTTGGCAGTTCTGGCAACTCCGCCTGGAGTGCGTGGAGGCACTCGAAGCCTTACAGGATTGTGAGCGCTGGGATCAGCGAATCTGGTGGAACGGTCACCTTTGTTTGGGATGAGCAGACCCTGCTTGAGCACAGCTTTGTCGTTGAGCGCAAGCAGCGGGTGAATGGAGTGTGGGGTCCATTCAGCGTGGTCGCAACGCTGCCGGTGGATTCGCAGACATATTCAGAGGATCCCGGTCCGGGTCGGTATCGTTACCGGGTGCAGGCGAAGTCTGATGGCCTCTCAAGCTGGTGGAGGTATGCACCTCTGATCGATGTTCCCTGATTGAGATCGTTGCAACCTGAGTCTTGCGGGCCACCCAGAGGGGTGGCCCGCTTTTTTTTCGATGATTCAGCATCACTATAACGGCTCCTACGGAACCCACAATGTTCCAGCATTTCATTGTCTGGGTAGAGTTTGAGCACGGAAGAACAAAGAGGAGAAGAGCCCTCCCCTCAGCCCCCTTCCACGGGGCGTGGGAGGGGGAGGGGGAGCATGAAAAACCAGAGCACGACTTAGTTTCATGAGTCATGCTACGGCAACTGTCTCAGTGTATTTCGTCGGGGATGTCCTGGAGGCCCTCGGTGAGGATGCGGGGGCCGTCTTTGGTGATGAGTATGTCGTGCTCGTAGTGGACGGCCATGGAACCGTCGGCGGTGTAGATTGGCCATTGGCCTCGGGTGACTTTGGTTGCGCCTGTGCCGA
>JAJRZG010000045.1 GCA_024275365.1 Planctomycetota bacterium
CGCACACCTGCACACTCTGCCTGTGATAGTCCATCCCGATGTAGACTGCCTTCCGTTCCATGCCTGTTGCTCCTGAGATGGGGTTCTCCGATCCCACTGGGTATACCAGAAGGAGCAACAGGTCTTCATCCCCATCGACCTGCTGCTCTGAGCAGGTCGGTGCTGTGCCGTCAATCACACCGACCTCGCCAAGCCGAGGGCGGTGGCACGGGTCGGTGCCACCCCGCCGTCCCCCTCCGTGTCTCCGCGTTTTGTCTTTCCCTGTCTTCCTTTGAGTCCTTCGAGTTCAACATCCTGTGCCTGCGTGTGGTCCATGCCTCGGCGAGGCCCGGAATGTGGCCACCCAAAGCTGTGGCCACGGCACCCGGCGTTCTGCCTTGGAGGAGACCCGAGCTTGCGCTCGGGGCTCGTAAAGGCAAAGGTCACAGCACCCCCTCACCCCCTCACACCCTCACACCCACACGCCCCCATACGCCCCTCACACCGGCTCAGGTTGGTGCTTACTATCATCTTCCAACCCGGAGTCCCTGTTTGAGCGGCATGCCCATGACCTCCAACCCAGCGCCCGCACGGCCTCTCACCGTGTTCTCGACCGATGGCCGAACCGCTGTCGGTGCGCGGGTCAGCGATTCAGGCACCGGCACCCCCATCGTCTTCCTCCACGGCCTGGTCGGGCTCAACGACCACTGGGAGGAGGTTGTCGGCAGAACCCTCACACACGCCCGGTGCATCATGCTCGAGCTGCCCCTCCTGGCCCTGCCACGAGAGGTCTGCTCGATCGCGGGTGTGACCGATCTGACCCAGCGGTTCATCCGTGAGTACCTCGATGAGCCGGTCATCCTGGTCGGCAACTCCTTTGGCGGCCATGTGGCGCTGCGGCTCGCGCTCGAACACCCAGACATCACCCGAGGCCTGGTCCTCGCCGGGTCGAGCGGGCTGATCGAGCGGTCGATGGTCCGTGAGGTGCAGATCCGCCCGAGCCGCGAGTGGCTTGCCGAAAAGCTCGGTGAGCTGTTCTATGACCGCGTGCATGTGCGCGAGGCCGACCTCGACCGGGCATTCAAGGAGCTGAGCGAACGCCCCAAAGCCAGAGCGATGATCCGGCTCTCGCGGACCGCCCGCAAAAACCACCTCGGGCAGAAGATGAGCGAGATCACAACGCCGACCCTGCTCATGTGGGGAAAGCAGGACATCGTCACGCCACCCGAGGCTGCCGAGCAGTTTTGTGAGATGCTCCCCAACTCGAGGCTGGTCTGGTTTGATGAGTGCGGGCATGTGCCGATGGTCGAAAGGCCCGATGAGTTCGCAGCCGAGCTCCTCCGCTTTGTCGGCGAGTTTGATGAGACCACCGAGACACAAGACGAGTCGTGAGCGCAAGGACACCCCAACCGATCGAACGCGGGGCGGTCCGCTGGACGGGGCTCGTCGGGACTGCCCTCGCGGCGAGGGTCGCTGCCCGAGCGGTTCGGCTCGATGATGAGGAATACTGGATCGCCAACACGCGGCGGTTGCAGATCGCCCAGCTCAGGGGGAACCTCTCGCGGGCAGCGGGCACAGAGATCGGGCGTGAGCAGGGCTTTGCGCGGCTGGCTGCCATCGCCGACGACCGTGAACTCGTCGAGGCCTACCAGAGCGCCTTGCCACTGGCCGACTGGTACGCCTTTCAGGACCGCCTCACCCGGATGCGCATCGGCGGCGAGCCCGACCTCCTCTGGCCGGGGCTCGTGCGGTACTTTGCCCAGACCAGCGGCACGACCTCGGGCGACAAGTACATCCCGCTCAGTGCCGAGATGATGCGGTCCAACTTTCGCGCGAGCCTTGATATCTTCGCCCACCTCTTGCGGTTCGGGCTCTCGCTCCCCGGGCTCATGTGTGGCAAGTGCCTCTTCATCGGGGGCTCAAGCGCCGTCGAAGAAAACGAGCACGGCGTGCGCACCGGCGACCTCTCAGGCCTTGCGACAAGCCTGATTACATGGCCCCTCACCGAGATTTACCTGCCCGGCAAGCGGATCGCCCTCCTGAGCGACTGGACGACCAAGATCGATGTTATGGCAAGGGCAATCTGGCACGAGGATGTCAGGTTCGTCAGCGGCATGCCGAGCTGGGGGATTGTGCTCTTTCGACGGGTTATCGAGATCGCCCGCGAGAATGGATTGCCCGCAAGCACGCTCGGGGATGTCTGGCCAAACCTGCAAGTGCTCGTCCACGGCGGCGTGAAGTATCAGCCATTCGATGCCCGCGTGCGCACACTCTGGTCGGGCGACCCCGAGGGCGAGGATATCCCCACCCGCTTCGAGCTCTACCCAGCAAGTGAGGGCTTCATCGCCACCCAGGATGCGCCGAACATCCTCTGCCCCAGTGGCGTGGGCGTCTCGCCTGCGCTGCGCATCATCCCCGACATCGGCGTTTTCTACGAGTTCGTCCCCCTGGCAGAGATCGATGACGCCAACGCGCGCGCATACACCATCGACGAGGTCGAACTCGGCGAGCGGTATGTCGTCGTGATGAGCACCTGCGCCGGCCTCTGGCGCTACATCCTCGGTGATGTCGTTGTTTTCGAGACGGTGCCGCGCCCAGGCAGGCACGGCTCGGGCATCGGCCCCGCCCGCCTCCGCATCGTGGGCAGGCACCGCCACTTCATCAACGCCTTTGGTGAAAACCTCATCGTCGAGCACATCGAGCATGGTGTGGCTCAAGCCGCCCGCGCGACAGGGCTCGAGATCGGCGAGTTTACCGCAGCCCCCGTCTATCCCGGTGAGGGTCGGCATGCGGGGCTCGAAGTCGCAGTCGAGTTTGCTGACCCCCTCCCCGCTGAGCCTCAACTGCGGGCCTTCCGCGAAACCTTCGATGCTGCGGTCAAGGCGATCAATGTGGACTACACGACCAAACGCGCAGACGACCTCGGCATGGGGCCGCCGACGCTGAAGCCGATCCCGATGGGTTCCTTCCACCGCTGGCTGGCCTCCAAAGGAAAACTCGGAGGGCAGCACAAGTGCCCACGGTGCGCCAACCATCGTGACATTCTCGAAAGCGTCGTGGCGATCGGTACACCAGGGCGAACGGGCAAACCCGAGTTCTCTCCACCCGGACGCCGACACTAAGGCTGCGCGGCAGCCGAAGTGTCGGGTGGGTGCAGATATCCGGACACCTGAACACCTGAACATCCGGACACACCCGATCCGACGCTTCGAGGCTCAGCGTCGGCGTCCTAGATCAGCAGCACAGAACTCGAATGTACCGGGCAGGGACACCAACCGTCCGATAAAGGTGCAATGTCGAGGCTCGAACGCCACGACCCCCACGACGCGAAAGGGTGAGGAGCCATTTCGGAATGAAGCCTAGTATCTACTAACATTTACAAGTGCCGAGTTGAGGGTTCACCATGCGAGAGGAATCATCGGATCTGGAGCAACGGGTCACACGCCTCGAACGGGAGTTGGCGATGGTTCGGCTCCAGCTCCGGTCCTTCCACCATCAACTCGGCATGGGTGATATGCCCATCACACCCGAGGTGGCCATCCAGGGCGAGATGCTCGACTCGGGCGAGGTGGGCGAGGTGGGCGAGGTGGGCGAGGTGGGCGAGATGGTCGAGCCCCCAGCCAAGAGTCCGACAGCCACAGAGCCACCGCTCCCGATCGAGACTCCCGAGCCGATCACCCCCCCGACAGCTCCACCACTCGCACCGCCCACGCCCCCCACGCACCCCACTCCCAAGCCGCTGGTGCCGCCCATCGCGCCGCCGCCGACCAGATGGAAGGCAGCCGGCACTCGGCAGCACGCCCCCGGCCAGAGTCTCGAACGCAAAATCGGTGGCCAGGTCTTCGCCATTGCCGGTGCCCTCATCATCATCATCGGCTTGGGTCTTGCTGCCAAGATTGCGGTCGATAACGGCTGGTTTGAGGACACCCCCCCAAGCCTGCGGTGCATCGGCATCGCGCTGATTGGCGTCGGGTTCCTCGGGCTCGGTGAGTTCCTGCGTTCTCGCGTGCGCGGGTTGGCAGTTGCCGGCTGCAACGCGGTCGGCATCGGCGCGCTCTACATCGCGGCCTACGCCGCCTTTGGGGTCTTCCACATCATCCCTGCGCCGGTGGCATTCACGCTAATGGCACTGGCAACGCTCGTGGGCTTTGCGGTCGCCATTCGGCACGGGTTCCTCTCGACCGCTCTGCTCTCGCTGCTCGGTGCCTACCTCGTGCCGGTGCTGCTCGCGCAGCAAGATGCGAGCCCCTACATCCTGCCGATGTATGTGCTCCTGCTCTCCGCAGCAGCGTTAGGGCTGGCGGTCGTCCGCCCCGCACCCTTTGGCCCGATGCGAAACGCCGCGTGGTTTGGCGCAGCGATCCTCGGCCTTGGCTGGACGGTCGGTACTGTCGATGACCTGCCCTGGCTCGTGCTGAGTTTCTGGGCATTGGTGTGGCTCCTGCACCAAGCCGAACTCCTGATCTCAGCACTGCGAAGCGAGACCCATCAGCGATCGACCGACCCGGACGCGGTCTCTGTGCGTATAAAACAATCAACAATCCTCCGCAAACGCGGCGTCCCGGTGCTGCTGGCGATCGGCACCACCGCTGGCGTGGTCGCCCTGGCAGCACTCATCCTCGAACACAACCTCGGGCTTGCTTCCTGGCTCGCGCCGGCTGCGGGTCTTGCAATCACCGGCTCGCTCGCGGTTGTCTTTGGCGGGCACCTCCGTGTGCTGCGTGACACGCCTCGCACAGATATCGAGTCCCTCGCAGCGGCTCACGCTGCCCAGGCTGGGGCACTCCTTGTCACGACGGTCGCCCTCTCACTCTCCGGCTGGGTCGAGGCGACCGCCTGGCTCGCGATGGGTGTCGCAGCCGTGTTCGCGGGCCGATGGATCGCTGCCCGTTCGCTTGAGGTCTACGGCATCATCCTGCTTGCGATTGCATCGGTACGCATCGGCACCTATGACCTTTTCGTCGGCTCCGCCGGCACTCCCTGGACAGAGAACTCGCTGCTGGTGCTTGCACCATGGACGGTGCTCGTCGTCTCTGCGGGTGCGGCGTGGATGCTCGTGGCAAGGCTCATGCTGCATACCAGCCACGATGAAGAGGGCAAGCCCGCAAGCGCACTCCACCAGCGACACGCGGTTGTGTGCGCATCGGTGGGTGTTGCCGCCTGGATGGCAGCACCAGCGCACCCGCAATCGGCAGCAATGGCCGTGTGTCTGACCTGGCTCGGGCTCTCACTTGTCCTGCACAGTGTCTGGCGTTTTGAGCCCCGGTTGTATCTGGGCAGGCTCGCCATGGTCGTCGCTTCGGCTGCTGTTGTGCCTTGGATTGTGGCAAGCCACATGGAGCAGTGGCTTGATGCAACAACCGCCATCGGCACCTATCCCGGGCTCTGGCTGGGGCTTGCGGTCGCCGTAGTGCTGGTCATTCACGCCTGGGCTGGCAGGCGCTGGGACGAGCCAACCGAACTGGGATTGCCATGGCCTCTGCTTGCTGCGTTTGCAGCGGGGGTTGTGTTCACAGCCACATCAATGGAAGTCGCGCGCTCGGCAACAATACTCGCAGACGACGACACCGCGCGCCGGGCTGCGATTACCATCTGGTGGGGCCTGTGGGGTATTTCGGCGGTCGTCGTCGGCTTCTGGCGCAGGGTCGGCCCCGTGCGGTATGTGGGGCTCGCCCTGCTATCGATCGCGGCGGTCAAGGCGGTCGTGCTCGATCTTGCTGGTGTTCCCCCCATGTGGCGGGTCGTGAGCTTCGTCGGGCTCGGCGGCCTGATGCTGGCGGTGGCTGTGCTCTATGGCCGGGTGAGCGCCTCGATCGGGGCTGAAGAGAACCCAACTGATGATATTGCGCGCGATATGCAATAAAGCGGACCCCGGCATCGGTCTGATCTTGCCAAGGGGGTAGGATGCCCCGATGCACGAATCGCACTCGTCAAAAGCGATCAACAACAACGACCACGGCATCGGCAGATCAAGGAGTTTCGCGATGGGATCAGATGAACTTCCAAAGACTGACAACTGCAACGGCTGCAGCGGCGGCAATATCCTCGGGGCTGCGGATACCCTGCTCGACCAGTGCTCGCTGATCGTGGATGAAGTCAGCGATGCCGACTTTACAGCACCCTCAGCAGTCCTGCCGGGTGGCACCATCGGCACGCACCTCCGCCACACGCTCGACCACTTCGCAGCAATCACCAGCCGAGAGACCACCGACCCGATCGACTACGACCACCGTGATCGTGGCGTGCCCGTCGAGACCGACCGGGCAGCAGCGAGGGAGCAGATCGCGCGGCTGCGGGCGGGGATAGACGGGCTCGAAGGGACCGGAGGCGACGAGGTGCGCATCCGCATCATGCTCTCGGCCGAGGGGCGAGAGGCGGTGCTGCGATCGACGGTCGCCCGCGAGGTCGCCTTTGCCACGCACCACGGCATCCACCATGTGGCGATGATGAAGGCGATCGCCCGCGAGATGGGGATCGAGCTTGATGCTGATATCGGGAAGGCGCCCTCGACGATCAACTACGAGCGCACGGGCGCGTGAAACCTTGTCGCGATGTCTGTAGACGCCGACTCTGAGCTTGCGAAGGGTCGGATCAGGATCGTCCGATTGGGCATGTCTATCCGGAGCTTCGCAGAGCCTCAGCTCCGGCGTCCAGAGAGCAATGACGAGCAAGACGGAGGTCGTGAAGAAATTTATGTGTACCGTGACTGTGATACAACTCGAGGGCGGCGGGTTCCGCCTTGTGACCAACCGGGACGAGAGCCCCGATCGCCCCGCAGCCACGCTGCCCGAATGGCACGAGGGCATCGTGAGGGTTGTGGGGGCAGTAGGGGGGGTGGGGGATGCTGGTGATACACGGGCACTCTGGCCCACCGACGGGCTCGCGGGCGGGACATGGGTCGCAGCCGGTGAGCACGGGCTTGCCCTCACCCTCCTCAATGGCAACCTCGGCGACCTCGCCATCCTCCCCGACCCCCCCCGCCGCCAAAGCCGGGGGATCCTGATCCCTCGGTTGCTCGGATGCCCAGATGCCTTTGCTGTACACGAAACCCTTGCCGGGTTCGAGCTCGACCGCTTCGAGCCTTTCTGCCTGGTGGCAGCCGACGCGGCGGACGGCCTCCGGATCGTCGAATCGTTCTGGGATGGCCGATTGCTCCAGACCACCGACCTCGGCCCCGGCCCCGCCTGCTTTGCCTCCAGCGGGCTGGGAGACGAGCAGGTCCAGCCGCGAATCCCTCTCTTTGCTGAGCTGGTCGTGGCTGCCGGGGCGACCCCCGCTGCCCAGGACCGATTCCACCGCCACCAGTGGCCCGACCGACCCGAGATCAGCGTCCTGATGGAGCGGGCTGAGGCCCGGACTGTAAGTATCACCGGGGTCGAGGTGAGACCAAAGATCGGCAGCCCGGGCAAACGGGAGGGGTTCGTGGTGACGATGGTGAACGAGCTGGTGGGGATGGGCTCGCTTCGATGATCCGATGCTGCCTGGACGCCGATCCTGAGTCCGCGAAGGGTCGGATCTGGTGTTGTCCAATCAGACGCTCATATCCGACGCTTCGCAGAGCCTCAGCATCGGCGTCCGTGGTGATTTGCAAGAGACCACGCCCCCGCTTTCCAACACCCTTCGATGCCTCTACAGTAGAGCCACCATGGACCTCTCCAACATCATCACCGCCCAACTGGTCGTCAGCTTCATTGTGATCAATGTGATGGTGCAGGTCATCCTGCTCACCGTCGCATACTCGATCTATCTGGAGCGGAAGATCTGTTCCTATATCCAGGACCGCATCGGCCCCAACCGGGTCGGGTTCGACTTCGGGCTCCCCTTCCTCAAGTTCCTCCGCGGGTGTGTCGGCCTCGGCCAGCCCATGGCTGACGGGCTCAAGTTCCTCCTCAAAGAGGACTACGCCCCAAGCCGGGTCGATAAATACCTGTTTACCCTCGCCCCCGCAGCCGCCTTTATCCCCGCCCTCATCGGGTTCATCATCATCCCGTGGGGCGGCATGTGGATCTGCCCCGACTTCTGGCTCCCCTTTGTCGGTGATATCAAGGGTGGGCCGGTGCAGATTGCCGGGCTTGTGGCCAATGTCGGGATCATCTACATCCTCGCGGTCGCCTCGCTCGGGGTCTATGGCATCACCCTCGGCGGGTGGGCGAGCAACAACAAATACTCCTTCCTCGGCGGCCTCCGCTGCACCGCCCAGATGATCAGCTACGAAATCCCCCTCGGCGTCAGCCTGCTGGCGGCCCTGCTCCTCATGGGTACCGTCATGCCCGACGGCATCATCCGCTACCAGAACGAGCACGGCTGGCTCATCATCTCCCAGCCCATCGCGGCTGTCATCTTCTTTATTGCCATCCTTGCTGAGGCCAACCGGGCCCCCTTCGACAACGCAGAGGCCGAGCAGGAGCTCGTCGGCGGCTACCACACCGAGTATTCCTCGATGCGGTTCGCCCTCTTCTTCCTCGCCGAATACGCCCACATGATCACGAGCTGCTCCTTCTTTGCCCTGATCTTCCTCGGCGGCTACCACCTCCCCTTCCTCCCCTGGCTCAGCCCCGAAGAGACCTCCCTGCTCGCAGTCGCCCTCAAGTTCGGCGTCTACTTCGGCAAGGTCGTCCTGCTGATCTGCTTCATGATCGTGATCCGCTGGACGGTGCCTCGCATCCGTTATGACCAAGTGATGATGATGGCTTGGCAGGCGGTCATCCCGATGGCGATGGCTGTGCTCCTTCTGACCAGCGTTATGGTCTACCTCGGCTTCCGTAGCCCGCTCCAGATGTTTGCTGCCAACGCGGTACTCATGGCAGCAACGCTGGCGATCCTGCCCTTGCTCCCCCAGCCGAGAAACAACCACAAAATCAAGCTCCACGGCTCGCGGTTCAGCCCGATGCCGGGCGACTGCGTGGTCACCGGCCCGACACACGCTGTCGCCCTCGATGATCGCCCGGTTGAGGGTTCGACAGCGGTTGTGAGCTGAAGTGAACGCTTGTGATACGGCTCACGAAAATTTGTATGCGTCTTTACGAGCCCCGAGCGCAAGCTCGGGTGTCTTTTTGCCTCTGTGCAGGCACAGGTCTCGGCGTGGTTTGTGACACGACTTCCACGAAGTTCCTGTGCGTTGGCTTCCCTTCCCCAGTCCGAAGGACTGATCGTCAATAGCCGGGGGTGGAGTCCTGCGCAGCAGACGACACCCCCGGAAGGCTGCCATCGAACACCCTGCACCCCGGCAGGGGTGCTCGTGCGTATCGCAGAGATAAGAGGACCCCTGCCGGGGTGCAGGAGGGAAACCCCGCTCACCGAGGCGTAGAAAGACTAGGAACTTCGTAGATTCCGTCTAGCGCACACGATTCGAGAGTGCTGCGCCTGTGCTAGAGCACCTTGCATCATCATGTTTCATGTAGTTGGACCGTAGTGCGTTGCCGGACGCCGACACTGAGGCTGCGCACGCAGCCAAAGTGTCGGATCGAGTGCGCCAAGAGATCCCCAGAGCAATCCGACGCTTCGCAAGCTCAGCGTCGGCGTCCGAAACACATTGATGCAAGAAGCTCTAAAACGGCACTTGTGAAGAGAACTTCATCCACTCCCCCCGAAACGGTTCCCAAAAAGCAAGCTGCGTTGCGTGCAGCATCATCCGTGGGGCGCTCTCGGGGTCGCCATAGAGCGTGTCACCCAGGATCGCAGCCCCGATCCCGCCCTCGCTGCGGGGTGTCGCCGAGTGGACGCGAAGCTGGTGTGTGCGGCCCGTGATCGGCCGAAACTCGACCCGTGTCAGGGGGCCTTCGTATCCGCTCGCGTGCCCCTGCTCTCTGCCGATGACCCGCCAGAGTGTTTGTGCGGGCTTGCCCCGTTCAGAGTTGACATGCTGCCTCGGGCGGTTGGGCCAATCGACGATTAAGGGCAGATCGACCTCACCCTCATCCCCCTCGACATCCCCTGCCAGCAGGGCAGTGTAGCTCTTGCCCGTTTTACGGTGCTCGAACTGTCGGCTGAGCTTGGCGTGCGCCTTTTTTGACAAGGCAAACACCATCAGCCCGCTCGTGTCCATATCCAGACGATGCACCGTCATCGAGCCGGTGGCTTCGGGGAACATCGCCTCGATCCGTACCCGCACGCAGTCCGTTTTGTCCGGCCCCCGCCCGGGAACGCTCAGCAGACCCACCGGCTTCTCGACCACCACCCAGTGCTGCCCGATGCTGATAACATGCACCTCGTCCGCTGGCCCCTTTGCGAGCCGATCGAAAGGGTACATTTGGTCTGTTTCGGATGCCTTTATAGTCAATAGATGCCTACACTCAGGGTGTCTATTCAAGGTCCACAATAGGAGCCTCGACATGCGGATTCGCCACGCCTGCATCATTGCACCCTTCCTCCTCGCCAGCACGGGGCTCGCCCAGCCAGATTGGGTCGAGGCTGAGGCACCCATCCTCACCAACACCGTCGCCCTCACCACCAGCGACTCTTTCTATAAAGCGGGCGAACAGTACTTCTCCCCCGACATGGAGTGGATGATTTTCCAGGGCGTCCCCATCCCCGAAGCTGGCAAGGACCCCGACGCCCACTACTCCATGTATATCGCCAAACTCATCCGGGACGATGCGGGCAACATCATCGGCACCGAAGACCCCATCCTCGTCAGCCCCCCCGGTGCTGCCAGTACCTGTGGCTGGTTCCACCCGATCAACACGGGGGAGATCATGTTCGGCTCGACCATCATCCCCCCCGGCACCGGCATCTCCCCCGGCTACAAAGGCAAAAACAAATACACATGGGAGTTCCCCCATGAGATGGAGATCGTCACCCGAACCCTCGCGGTGCTCGGTGCTGAGACTGACTCGGATCCCACACCGATGTTTACCAAGCCCGGCTATGACGCCGAGGGCTCCTACTCGCCAGACGGCCGGTATGTCCTCTATGCCCATGTCGATGAAGAAAGATCCGCCAAACTCGGTAGGCCTGACGCTGACCTCTATGTCTTTGACACCACAACCGGCGCACAGATCCCCATGGTCGTCCAGGACGGCTACGACGGCGGCCCCTTCTTCAGCCCCGACATGAGCTGGATCTGCTACCGCTCAGACAGAGCCGGCGATGCAAACCTCCAGCTCTTTGCTGCCGAGATCGACTACGCCCCCGATGGCTCCATCAAAGGCATCAAACGCGAGGTCCAGCTCACCGATAACGATTGGGTCAACTGGGCACCCTACTTCCACCCCTCCGGCCGCTTCATGGTCTATACCTCAAGCGAACTGGGGCACACCAACTACGAGGTCTTTGCAATCGAGTTTGACCCCGACAAACCGATGGACGAACTCTGGAAGGTTCGCATTACCCATGCCGACAGTTTCGATGGGCAGCCCGTCCTGAGCCCCGATGGCAAGAGCATGATCTGGTGCGCCCAACGCGGCAACATGACCGAAGGCGAAATCCGACCCAGCAGCCAGATATGGGCAACCTCCTTTGATGCCAAGGCGTTGTTGCGCAAGGCGCGCGCCGGGGGGTCTTTCTGATCGGGATTACATTCAGAGGGATCATCATTGCCTTGAGCCCTGGAAGGGCTCCGGTCCATAGCCCCGGGCGCAGCCCGGGGACACCTGTGATATCCATGATCGAGCCCCGGAGGGGGCGAAGGCACATTGGCTCTGTACAACACCATCGCCCCCTTCGGGGCTCACACCTCGCGCACAACCGACCACCCCGGGCTGCGCCCGGGGCTATGAACCTGCGCCCCATCCGGGGCTTGCTTTACCTGTGAATACCGACCATTCGTGGTCCCGAGCTTGCGCTCGGGGCTCGTAAAGACGCATGAGACTTAAACGGGATTCGTATCCGTCTCCCCTGCTGCGTCCAGCGCTTTCCCCGCCTCCAACCCACAAAGCCCACACTCCGGGCAGATAGTGTTGACCGCCCCGTCATAGCCACATCGTGGGCAGCCGGTAGCGGGCATCGCGATCATCCACCGGGCGATCCGTTTCGCACCACGCGCCAGCACCAGCCCCACCACCAGCATCGCCAGGCCACGATAGGTTGACTGTCCTTCACCGATTTCGTTGTACACCCGAAACATGTGAAAGAACGCATACGAAGGATTCCCACTCGTAGAAAGACCGATTGCAAAGAAAAACTTCTTGAGGAACAGATACCCTCCCACCACCAGCAGCACCACCGCCACGCTGCGGATACACCAGACCACAAGCGTCCGTGTCGTGTTGATATGTGTCGGTGTCAACCTCTGCATCGCGTCTTCTCCTGCTCTTTTCTTGCAATCCACTTTTTTGCAATCCTCAGCCCGATTTCCCGTACACTCTACCAGATGAGCACCCCATCCGATCCATCCGAGCCGGTCGTTATCGCCATGCCCAATACCGAGATCGAGGCTGCCATCCTCAAGGGCACCCTCGAAGCCGAGGGCATCCCCTCATGGGTCCTCGGCGGCCTCACCAGCGGCTTCCGGGCCGAGGCGCCGGGTAGGACCAAACTCGCCGTTCGCGCGGTCGATGCCGAGCGGGCCCGGGCCATCCTTGCCAAGAGCGAGAGCGAGGCTGGCGACCACCCCGAAAGCAGCGACTCCTGACCCCCGGACGACGGCACTGAGGCTCTGCGAAGTCTCGGATCGATGCGCGACCCAGCCCCGTTATGCTCTCCTCATGAATACTCTCTCCCGCCTCGTTCTCATTGCCTTCCTCGCCCTCGCGCCCCGGGCCTTTGCCGACGATTCTCCCGCTGCCCTGCTCGAACGCCTCGAAGCCGCGGTGTTGGCGGGCGATGCCGAGGCCTATCTCGCCAACATTGACACCTCGGTGCCGGAGTGGGCGACCGAGCAGGCCAACTGGGATGCCGACCTTGCCGAGCACACGCCCGAGACCTTCGATCTTGAGATCGCGAAAGAACGCATACCCGGTATCTACAACACCACCACCAGCATCATCGCCACGCTCCGCATGAGTTGGCAGCTCCCTGATGCTCGCGAGCACCATGTCGAGTTTCCTGCGCACTTCCTCCGCGACGAAACCGGCACATGGCGATTCGCCGGCGAGGCCTGGACCACCGCCGCCTCTGACGACAGCCAGAACCTCGTCCTCTACCTCGATGCCGACCTTGAAGAGGTCGCCGAGCGCATCATCGAGATCATGCCCGGCATCCGCGAGCATGTAGACGAGGGCTTTGAGACCAGCCTCGACCACCCGCAAGTCATCAAGCTCTACACAGACATGCAGCACCTCCAGCAGTCGATCTACCTCAGCTACACCGACCCCCTCGGCGGCTGGAACGAGCCGGGCGAAGCGATCAAGATCATCGCGAGCCCACGCTCGAATGCCAGGCGTCTCCGCAACCTGCTCGCCCACGAGTACGGCCATGTCGCGACCTTTACCTACGCGCCCAACGCGACGGACAACATCCCCTGGTGGGCAGCCGAGGGCGTCGCCGAGCTGGCAGCCGAGCGGTACGCTGGCACGCGCGCCCGGGCCTCAGTCACCGAGGCTGTCCGCGCCTGGGCCGATGCGGGCACACTCGCCAACTGGGAAGACATGGCAGACTTCCGCAAGACCCCGACGCACCTGTATCCTTATGTCTACCGCCAGAGTCACCAGTTCCTCGGCTATATCTCCGAACGCTTCGGCCGAACCGCCCGCAACCAGTGGCTCCTGCTGCTCGCGCAAGGCTCGACAACCGACGAGGCCTCTACCAAAGCCTTTGGTGTTGACTTTGAGGTCCTCGACCGCCAGTGGCACGATTCTCTTCAGCTCGAACCCGACACCGATACTGACACCGAAGACTGATTCGCCCCTGGGTACCCCGTCCCACATGGACGGATTCTCCGGCTCCCTCTCCCTCTGGGAGAGGGCTGGGGTGAGGGTGTCTTTCCTCTTTCACCCTGGCGGGCTCTTCTTCAATAGTGGGGGTGTCGTGGTGCTTCAGCCCCGGATGGGGCAGCGGGCTGTAGCCACGGGTGGAGCGAGCGCAGCACGCGGAACCCATGGAGAACAGCGGTTCTGTGCTTTGAGCCCCGGATGGGGCTCGAGGCTCCTGGGAACCCGCCGTCCCTCCCGGGGCGGATTCATGGCAGACCACCTCCCACGGGTTCCGCTTCGCCCTTTGGGCTGCGCTCCACCCGTGGCTACAGCCCTGCGCCCCCTCGGGGCGAAAGCCGGGAGGAGATGGAGCCCGCACAGTTCCTGTGTGTTGGTTTCCCTCCCGCAGCGAGCCCCTCGCCCCCCACACCCCACACGACCGTGAAACATTTCCGCCAGAAACGGGCTCACGCACGAGAATGAAACAGGATGCGTATAAAAGCCGTAGCACACATCATTTCCTCCCCCTTTCACTGGCACACGGTCCGATATGTGGCATGCTTCCAGTACCAAAATACCCTCAGCGGGTCACGCTCTGGTCGTGGCCAGCAAGTATGCTGCACACACGAAGAACCGGAGAGAGCCATGAAACATATCCCCCTCCTCATGATTGCTGGTATCGCTGGCATCGCTGCTGCCCAAGATACCATGACCTTCACATGGGTCATAACCGATAACGGCGACCAAGACGGTATCATCGAGCCGGGTGAAACGGGCTATGCGTATCTCTGGACCGAGATGGATCCACTGCGCGTCGGGTTCGCGGGTACAGTGTTCGACCTTCACCACGACGGGGTCGGATGGTTTGAGTATGCCAGCATCTCTGACCTGCTCGTCACATACCAATGGGGAGACGGAGATTCAACTGTTCAGGATGTTGCTGCCTTTCAAGTTCCCCCTTTCTTTAACCCTGATTTTAACTATGACAACCCTATCTATATCTTCTACTTTGGCATCACCCCTGACGACTACACCCCGCACACCATCTCGTTCTACACAGACAGCCACGAAAACTGGGTCTATACCGACGAGTTCGGCACCTCCGTCGAGTACGACTCCATCATCAACGGCGGCTCGTTCCGTGTCGTCCCCGCCCCGGCGTCGCTTGCTTTCCTCAGCATCGCTGGGCTGGCCACCGGTCGCCGTCGCTGAGAGTCGAACGCAACTGCCGGGGTGGCACACGGGGTTCTGATCTGCGGGGACTCAGCCCAAGATCACCCCTTCATCCCCCCGCCTCCAGCTCCCGCAGAATCCCCCCGAGCCCATTGGCAAACGCCCCCCGTGCCAGCACCCGCCATGCCCCAGCCTCTCGCGCAGCCTCCAGAGCCTCCTCGGCCACATGAGGCCCATATGCCACCACCCGGATCTCATTGTCCCCAGCCCACGACCCTTCTCCGAGCCCAACCACCCGCTCGATCAGCTCGATCCCCAGAGCCCCGCTCTCAAGGTCCACGATCAGGCCGTGAATATCTGAGTCGGCAAGTCTCGCCTCAAGCATCTCCATCGTCCGCACGGGCCTTGCCAGGATACCCAGATCCTCAGCGGCCAATTTCACCCGCGTTGCCCAGAGAAGATCGGCACAGTGGAAGAGTATCATCCTGTTATCTCTCACTCAGTCCCGGTGCCACCGCGGAGGGATCTCGGGACTGACGATCAAACCGCTAAAGGGTTTTTAATGAGTACCACCACAGTCACAGACGCTGCCAAGCCCACAACCAACACCATCGTCGAGGAGCTCGGGTTCCCAAGCGATCCCAACAACCTCTACACCCAGACCGTCACGACGATGCTCGAAGCCGCCGAGTGTATCAACCTCCGCAGGCGCGTCAAACTCATCCTCGCCCAACCCAAAAACGAGATCATGGTCCACTTCCCCGTCCGCATGGACGACGGGCACCACATCCTCTTCAAGGGCTACCGCGTCCAGCACAACAACGCCCTGGGCCCCTACAAGGGCGGCCTCCGATTCCACCCCAATGTCCACCTCGATGATGTCAAGAGCCTTGCCCTCCTCATGACCATGAAGTGCTCCCTCGTCCGCGTCCCCTTCGGCGGCGGCAAAGGCGGGATCAAGGTCGATCCCCGGGCGCATTCCGTCACCGAGATGGAACGCATCACCCGAAGATTCTGCTCGGCGATCATGGATGTCATCGGGCCCGAGTATGACATCCCCGCCCCCGATGTCGGCAGTAATGCCCAATATATGGCGTGGTTTGCTGACACCTACATGATGTCCAATGTGGGCAAAGACGCGCACAACGGCCTCCGAGTCGTCACGGGCAAGCCCGTCGAGTTTGGTGGCTCTCTGGGACGCGAGAAGGCCACCGGGCAGGGTGTCGTCGATACACTCGTCGAGCTCCTCCCCGAGGTCGGGCTCAAGGTCGAGGGCATGCGCGTCAGCGTCCTGGGCTTTGGCAATGTCGGCTCGTGGGCAGCCCGCATCCTGCACGACATGGGTGCCAAGGTCGTCGCGGTCGCCGACCACACCGGTGCGATCCGAAACGACGCGGGCATCGATGCCCACGCCCTTGCTGAGCACTGCCAGATCACCGGCGGGCTCAAGGGCTTTGCGGGCGATGCCATCACGACCGACGAGTTCTATCAGACGGCTGTCGATGTCCTTATCCCCGCTGCCCTCGAGCAGATGATCACCGAACGCGAAGCGGCAATGATCGATGCCAAGATTGTGGCTGAGGGTGCCAACGCCCCGACCACACCTGCCGGCGACCGCATCCTCAGCGAGAAAGGCATCGAGGTCGTCCCCGCGATCCTCGCAAATGCGGGCGGCGTCACGGTCTCCTACTTCGAGTGGGTCCAGAACAAGACAAGCACCTACTGGGATATCGAGAAGGTCGATCGAGAACTCAACCGCCATATGGTCATGGCTGCACGCCGCACCGTCCTCGCCCGTCAGCAGTACAAGGTTGATCTCCGCACCGCAGCCTATATCGCAGCCCTCGACCACATCGGCAAGGCCTACTCCGTCCGGGGCATCTTCCCGTAACCCGCTGCACACCATTTCCCAAACCCCCTAGACCGCCCGGGTTCTCCCGGGCGGTTTTTTCGGACTCCTCCTACCACGGTTCTGTGAGCCGAGAGGCGTTTTTTGCGCCTATCTGCCGTAAGTCACTGGCATAGCACGACTTCCGTGGCATCTTTCATGTGTACGCCTTCCCGGGGACACCCCCGGACTTGAAGGTCGCAATTGAAAAATGGTGGGTAGAGAGGATTCGTCATGTACAAATCAGGATTGCTCAGTGTGGTGGTTCTTGCCGGTCTTGCCAGCATTGCCTCGGCGGATATCGTCAATGTGGATGCCAAGGCGGCCATCTTTGATGCAGGGCGTGACACCCCGACACTCGACGGGATGCTCGCCGCTGGGATCGCGGTACCCGTTGATACAGCATATGTCACCGTCCCCGAGGTCACAGGCCTTGTCCGGGCGCACCCCGTCCTGACCTGGGCTGGTCCTGATGGCAACCCTGACACCCTCAACGACACAGACATCAGCTCGTACATGGGTATCTCAGGGCTCATTCACCCCAACACCCTTGCCCTGCTCGGGGTCTTCCTCACCGATGCCACCCCCGAGAACCCGGCCCCGGATCGCCTCGACTTCTACGACATCTCAAGCAACTTCACCACGCTGAGCCCCGTGATTGGCCAGTCGTTCTTCATCGGTGATGGCTGGACCGACAGCAATGTCCTCCAGCAGTTCAATGTCCCCGTTGGAGCGACTTACCTCTATCTCGGGCTTGCCGATGCGGGCTGGTTCACCGGTGACCCCGGTGCATACAGCGACAACGAGGGCGCGTTCGATGCCGATGTCCGGTTTACAGCGATCCCAGCCCCCGGCTCTATTGCCCTCCTCGGGCTTGGTGGTATCGTGACACTCCGCCGAAGGCGATAACCCGCCAGCACACACACCCCACCCCCCCGGCTGCGTCCGCTCCCAGAGTGTGACGCAGTCGGTCTTTTGTTACTCAACCTTTCCGGTTCGCACTCCCTTTCCAGTGGGGTGGGCATCTCGCCCGCCTGTCTTTGGGTGCCGTGGTCTGAGCCCGCTTCGGGCGAAGGCCACGATCTTGCCCGTCCGCGTGGCCTTCCACGCCGATGGCGTGTCAGACCACGGCACCCACTCGGGGACTGAAAGGCCCCGCCCCGTTCTCACCCCCTCACCCCCTCACCCTCTACACTCACCTCATGTTCGGCTCACACCTCTCGATCTCCAAAGGCCTCGACACCGCTGCCCGAAACGCCAAAGCCCTCGGCTTCGAGGCGGTCCAGGTCTTTACCAAAAACCAACGACAGTGGAAAACCAAACCCCTCGACCCGGGTGCCATCACAGACTGGCAGCAGGCGATCGAGGAACTCGGCTGGCAGGACCAGACCGTCAGCCACGCCTCCTACCTCATCAACCTCGCAAGCCCCGACGACGAACTCTGGCACAAATCGATCGACCTGATGACCGAAGAGATCAACCGCTGCGAGACCCTCGGTATCCCGTTCCTTGTCCACCATCCGGGGGCTTACACCACCAGCGATGCAGCCTCGGGGCTCGCCCGTATCGCCCTCGCCTACAAATCACTCTGCACGCGCACCGCCGGGTACGCGACCGTCATGTGCCTCGAAGACACCGTGGGGTCAGGGTCCAACCTCGGCCGCACCTTCGAGGAGCTGGCCGAGCTGCGAGCCCTCATCCTCGACCAGACGGGTGCCCCTCACCGCGTCGGGTTTTGCTTTGATACCTGCCATGCGCACGCCGGGGGGTACGACCTCTCGACGCGCACGGGAGGCGAGGCTGTGCTCGCTGAGTTTGATCGGCTCTGCGGGCTTGAGAACCTCAGGGTCATCCACCTCAACGACTCGATCGGCACGGTCGGCAGCCGCAAGGACCGCCACGCCCACATCGGTGAGGGGACGATCGGCTGTGGCACAACCGCGCGGGTGCTGCGCGAGTCCGGATTTGCTGCTGTGGTGAACCATCCCAAGCTCAAAGCCGTACCGATGATCCTCGAAACACCAAAAGAACCAACCGACGCGGGTACGCCCATGGACACGATCAATCTCCGCCGTCTCCGCAGGCTGGGGAAGGGCTGAGGGGGCTTTCACGGCCTCTGCCCTTCCGCGCTGCCGCGCTGATCCCGTAGGACTCCATACGATCGCATAAGGACCGAAAACCCGCTTTCAATCAGACTCACCCCGGTCAATCGCCGAAAGAGCAATACCATGACCATCAGATACCTCCTCCCGCTCCTTGCTGTGTTTGCCCTCACCACCCTCCCCGGCTGCTGGATGGGTACACGAAACTCTGACACCACCCGGGCAGCCCCCCGCGCCAGCACCCGGGCCATCGAGGCGGTCGGCCTCGGGACCCGGCTCAAAGATCAGGGGCTCCTCGACCAGGCGCTCCTCGAGTTTGAGCGGGCGATCGAGATCAACCCCACCATGACGACCGCCTATATGGGTGCTGGCGATATCTACCGCGAGCAGGGCGACTTTGTCACCGCCGAGACGCGGTATGCAGAAGCTGTCCGTACCGCACCCAACGACTTTGAGCCCAACTACTGGCATGGCTACGCGCTCCAGATGCTCAGTCGAGTCACCGAGGCGATCCGTTCCTATCTGCGGGCACTCGCTATCCGCCCCGATGACTTTCACGCCAATCTCAACCTCGCCACCGCCTACCTCCAGCTCGGTGAGAACACCCAAGCGGTGATCTACGCTGAGCGGGCGGTGCGGATCAATGGCGACGACGGCCCCGCGCGGGTCAACCTCGGGGCTGCGTACGCCAACGCCAACCGACACAGCGAGGCGATCAGCCAGTATGAGGCGGCTGCCGAGCTGATGCCCCTGACCAGTGAGCTCCTGCTCAACCTCGCGGAGAGCCAGGGCAAGGTCGGCCTCCACGCCGAGATGGCGGGGACAATCCGTGAGGTTATTCGGCAAGACTCCAGCGCCCTCGCCTATGAACGCCTCGGCTCGGCTCTCTTTCGCCAGGGCAGCTACGACGAAGCCCTCGAAGCATTCCGCCAGGCAATCGAGATCGACGCCAACCACTACCCAGCATGGAACGGCATCGGGGTGAGCCTGCTCAACAAGTACCTCTGGTCCAAGAAGGAATACCTCAACGCCCTCGATCAGGCCCGAAACGCCCTGCGTCGAAGCCTCCAGATCGAACGCAATCAGCCCCGCATCGCGGAACTGCTCACCCGCTATTGAGCATGACACCAGTGGGGTGGGCATCTCGCCCGCCTGTCTGTGGGTGCCGTGGTCTGAGCCCGCTTCGGGCGAAGGCCACGATCTTGCCCGCGCGCGTGGCCTTCCACGCAAATGGCGTGTCAGACCACGGCATCCACTTGGGGCCTAAATGGCCCCGCCCCATTCTCACCCCCTCACCCCCTCACCCGGGCACACTTGACCTCTCCCTCTGTCCATCCTTTCCTTCGCTATGCCTGATGCCACACTCCTCGAAGTATTCCCAGTCCCTGACGATGCGCCCTTCGTCATCGAGCACACTAACGAAGAGTTCACCTCGCTCTGCCCGATGACGGGGCACCCCGACTTTGGCGAGATCCTCCTCCGCTATCAGCGCGCTCCCGCATCATCTGGTGGCCTGTGCGTCGAGCTCAAAAGCCTCAAGCTCTACTCCCAGAGCTTCCGCAACGAGGGCATTTTTTATGAGGCTGTCACCAACCAGATCCGCGATGATCTTGTCGCGTTGATGAAGCCCGCCTGGCTCCAGGTCATCACCACCTGGCGTGGCCGGGGCGGCATCCGCTCGGTTATCCGCGCCGATGCGGGCGAGATTCCAGAGCACTATCGCGGGCGCTGACAACCCACAAAGACACAACCCACAAAGACACAACCCAAAAGACACAACCCAAAAGACAC
>JAJRZG010000328.1 GCA_024275365.1 Planctomycetota bacterium
CTGGTGGCCATGGCACGATGCCCCCGCCGACCTTGCCGCCCAGCCCGGCCCTGCGGGCGATTACTACCTGCAAGAGGTCTCCCCCGAGCACTGGGTCGGCGTCTGGCGGACCGAAGCCGTCCACGACCACGAGAGCCGAGCACCCGATATCGACTTCCGCATCCCGCCAAAAAACCGGTCCGAACCGAAAACAGCGTAAACTCTCGTGTGACCACCCACACCCAGTGGGGCGGGCATCCTCGCCCGCCTCGCACCACCAGTGGGGCGGGCATCTCGCCCGCCAGTCTCGGGAGTGCATCCGATGCGTGTCGTCATCATCGCCGACCACTGGTTCGCAAGCCGCGAGCGTTCGATGCTCGCAAGGCTCCAGGTCGGGCTCGCAGACGAGGGCATCCGTGTTGTCCAGGCTGTCCCAGTCGGTGTCGAGGCAGGGAGCGATGGGATACTCTCAGAAACCGTCCACTTTGAGGATACCGGGCCGCCTCTCTCGCTCCGTCGCCGAGCCGCAGCGACCGCACAGAGCCTCACCATGTCGGCCAAGGCAGGCGATGGCGAACTGCCACAGATCGTCCATGCGTTTGGCGGGCAGGTCTGGGACTTCGGCTTGGCGCTTGCCGAACAACTCGACGCCGCATTCATCCTCGAAGCCTGGCGAGCCGGGCTCTCGCGAGCGGTCCAACGGATATTTGCCAAGGGCCATGACAGCGCAGGGCAACTGGCACTGTGTCCTGACAAAAAACTCATGGAACATCTCCGTGCCGACGCGCCCAATGCTGCGATTCATCACTCCCCATGGGGTGTCTACACCAACGATTCGACAAACACCGTGCTCACACCCGGCAAGGCATGGGCGTTCATGGTGGATGGTGCGGGCTACGACCGTCAGGCCTTTACAGCAACCTTCGAGGCCATCGCCGAGGTCATGCGCACAAGGCCGGACACGCTCGTCTTTGTCGATGCCCTCGCTGCCCGCCGCACCGACCTCTGGAAACTCGCAGACCGCCTGGGCATCCGCGACCGGATGTCTCTGGTGGACGAGATGGACACCAACCGTGAACTGGTGCTTAAGGGTGATGTGCTCATCCTGCCAGAAGCCCGAGGCGAACAACGAACACTCGTCCTCGAAGCCATGGGCACAGGAATGCCAGTCATCGCGGCTGCCGACCCGATGCACTCTTCGCTGATCGATCGCCGCTCCGCACTCCTGGTCCCCGTTGGTGAGAGGGGCCGTTGGGTGCAGCAACTTGAGAACCTGCTCTCCAATCCCGATCTTGTTGCCCAACTCACGACATCTGCCCGGGCCTACATCGCAGAAGAACACCGCCCCAGCCGCCAGGTCAACTGCGTGATCGATGCCTACGAAGCCGCCATCGGCAAGAAGTCGATCCCCTTCCCCGGGTGACATGCTCACTTACCCAGTTGCGTGGGCGTCCCCCCCGCGTCGTCACACTCCCGGTGGCGCGGCTGTCTCTCCCGTGCCCTTCATGCGCAAGCATGGCGGGTATCTCGCCCGCCTTGGCTCCCCCTCCCGCGCCCCGTGGGAGGGGGCTGGGGGGAGGGCTCTTCTTCTCCCCGTTCACCCATCCCCGTCCGATAGTCTCCCCCGCACACCAAGATCACTCCCTCAATCACCAAACCAACCACCACAACCGTTATTTTCGCTTGAATCTCGGAGAAAAAGGTGCATGCTAGTGATGTCGGGGCGGGGTGCCACAGAACCGGCGCGGGCGGTCCCCGTGCCCACACATCAGGAGATCAGTAATGTTCACCCTCCTCGCGGCCACGGCCCTCGCTGCCGGCATCGGTACCGGCAACCCCCACACCCAGCAAAGCTTCCCCTACTACGGCTATCCCGGCTTTGCCCCCGATGTCACCAATGGCGAACTCGCCACCCTCCCC
>JAJRZG010000329.1 GCA_024275365.1 Planctomycetota bacterium
GACGAGCCCGCGCGACCCCGGCCCAGCCTCGGCCGCCATCTGGGCAAAGAAGAAGGTCCCCCGGTGGTCGTCCTGCTCGACCTTGTAGGCGATGCGTTCGAGCTCCGTCGGCGGGTGGTCCAGCTCGCGGGCGATCTCGATGCCGAACTCGGGATGGCGATAGACAGCGTAATCGTCGATCGTCGCGCGGCAATCAAGGGCGACGAGGCGGCCATCCTCGACGATGGCAAGGGGGTTGACCTCGAGCGAGCGGGCATCGGCTTTTTGCGCGGCAGCATAGAGCTTGTTGATCGTGTGGAGGAAGCTGTGCTTGATATCGCCGGTGAGGTTGTTGGCGTCGGTGAAGGCTTCCAGGGCGGTGGGGTCTGGGCCTTGGTGGACCGAGCAGGGCACGCGGGCGACCTCGGCTGCCCGCTCCTCGACGCCCGACCCGCCGGAAGCAGCGAGCAGCAGCAGCGGGGCGCGGGCCTTGTCATCGACGGTGAGGCTGACGAAGAACTCGCGGACTGGTGGGAGTTGTTCTTCGACGAGGACCTCGGTGACGGGGAACTGGCCGACGGTCATGCCGAGCATGCGGTGGGCGTGGGCAGCAGCCTCGTCGGGGGTATCGGCAAAGGCCACGCCGCCCATAGCCTTGCGGCCTGTGGTAAAGGCCTGGATTTTGACGACGATCTTGCCCCCGAGTGCCTCGGCGGCATGTGCTGCATCGTCTGGCGTGCTGACGGCCTTGCCTCGGGGGATGGCGATGCCAGCATCAGCGAGGATGGCTTTGGCTTGGTGTTCGTGGAGTCTTGCCATGGGGGTTGATCCTCTCCTCGCTGGACCTGGTGGTGGGGAATAGGATTGTTGAGAGGGTGGAGGAGGTGTTCAAGATTTGAGGAAGAGAAAGGCAGAACACGGAGGGGTGGAGGGGTGGAGGGGGCGAGGGGTGAAGTAGAGAAGACGGGGTTGGGTGCCACTTCTCTGAAGACCTGTGGCGTGGCATCTGACATCTCGGGCCACACCCGGCACACCTGCACCGGTCTTTGTCCAGTGGTATCTGGTACGCTAACAAATCAACTCCATACAGCATGACTCGTTCGCGTTGGTGATCTTGGGTGGTGTGGTGTCCCTTCATGGCCTCCCAAAGCGGTGAACATGGCACCCATGCACTCGGGTAGACTATCGCCATGAACAGACAAATCCTGGCGTTGGCAGCGATTGGAGCGGCGATGGGGCGGGTTGGTGTGGCACAGGAGGGTGATCGGCTGAGTGCGTATGCCCGGCCGGTGGCGACCTACTCGATCGTGGCGAGGGACATGACCACCGGTGAGATGGGGGTGGCGGTGCAGAGCCACTGGTTTAGTGTGGGGCCGATCGTGCCTTGGGCTGAGGCGGGGGTGGGGGCGGTGGCGACGCAGTCTTTGGTGGACCCTGCGTATGGACCCAAGGGGCTTGCGCTTATGCGATCGGGGGTGAGCGCGCCGGAGGCTCTTTCGCAGCTTGTCGAGGCTGACGACGGGCGGGCGGTGCGGCAGGTGGCGATGGTCGACGCGCAAGGGCGGGTTGCGACGCACACCGGCGGGCGGTGTATCGCGTTTGCCGGGCATGTGACCGATGGCGAGTACCAGTTCAGCGTGCAGGCGAACATGATGGCAGGGGACACGATCTGGCCTGCGATGGCTGAGGCGTTCCGGGCGGCAGAGGGAGACCTGGCTTACCGGCTGATCGCGGCTCTCGAGGCGGCAGAGGCTGCGGGGGGTGATGTCCGGGGTCGACAGAGTGCGGCGATCGTGGTTGTGAACGCAGAGGCGACAGGTGATGCGTGGGTGGATCGGAGGTTTGACCTGCGGGTCGAGGACCACCCGACGCCGGTCGAGGAGCTCAAGCGGCTTGTGCAGCTCCAGCGCGCGTACCTGCACATGAACGCGGGAGATGCAGCGATCGAGGAAGAGGACTGGGAGACGGCGCTTGCGGAGTATGCGGCTGCAGAAGAGCTTGCGCCGGAGATTGTGGAGATCCCGTTCTGGCAGGCGGTGAGCCTTGTGAGCGCGGGGCGGGTTGAGGATGCGCTCCCGATCTTTGCGAGTGTGTTTGCGCGTGAGCGGGTGTGGGTCGAGCTTGTGCCGAGGCTTGTGGAGAGTGGCTTGATGCCTGAGAATGAAGAGTTGCTTGAGACAATAATGGGGCTTATTGAGGACTAGCCGTGGGCGGCGATGGTGGAAAGGGGAATGCGCTCGGGGGGTCGGCTTCTGCTTTGGGGAGTGGCGCGTCGTCAATGGTCCAGCCTGCGCCAGCGCGGGCGATACGCTCGTGCCACTGATCCGTCAGACAACATCTAGAACGGAATCGCTATTTGCATGTAGAGCATCGGGGCATCGCGTCCGGGGTTGTCATCATCGCCATTGATCCGCGCGTTCGAGATGTGGTGCCAGCGGAGCCCCGCGATGAGCCGTGTGCCATCGTCTGAGAGTTGGTGTGTCAGCCCGACACCCGCCCGGGGTGTGAAGTCAAACCCTGTGCCGGTTGCTGGGACATTGTCGGTGGCAGCGAGGAGTCCGATGCCGAGATTGACAAAGAGGGAAGTGTCGCCCTGGTTGTAGAAGTGCCAGCGGAAATCTATGACGGGGTTGAGACTGAGCGCGTCGTCCCCGTCCTGGTCGTGGTACCACGCGCTGAGTTCGAGCACCCACTCGAGATCATCGACGAGGAACCGCGAGTAACCGATGTTGATGTTGATGTCTGTCGCGTTCTCAAAGTCATACGCGACTCCCGTGCCAAACAGGACCCACTCGGTTCCCTCGGTGCCATAGGGGGTAGCCGGGGCAGGACCATCAGGGATAGTATCTTGGGTGCTGCGAGTCGAGAGCGAGAGACGGGCACCCTTTGTCGAGAGGCGATTGGTATCGCGATCATCGCCTGCAAGCGTGGGGTAAGCGAGGGCAAAGAGGAGAACGGACGCGTAGTACCGGAATCTGCTGATCGTCATGATCGAGAGCGTAGCCGAAGCTGGGAGTCTGTGCGAGATCGGTTGATTATCGTGGGGAGCCTTCCAAACGGTGCAAAGCAGCTAGTCCTCCCGCGGGTCAGCATTGGCTCTACCATCCACACAAACAAGGAAGCTCTATGGCAGCCCCCTACACACCGACCCCACGCGATCGATTCACCTTCGGGCTCTGGACCGTCGGCAACCCCGGCCGAGATCCCTTCGGCGAGCCGACACGCGCGACCATGAGCCCCGCCGAGATCGTTGACCTGCTCGGCGAGGTCGGTGGTGTCCACGGCGTCAACTTCCACGACAACGATCTGCTCCCGATCGACGCGACCGAGGCAGAGGCTGCCGAGATCAAGGGCGATTTTGCAGCTGCCCTCAAACGCCACAAGCTGCGGGTCGCGATGGGAACGACAAACCTCTTCAGCGATCCGGTCTTCCGGGACGGGGCGTTTACCAGCAACGATGCCGAGGTGCGGGCGTACGCGGTGCAGAAGACGATGCGGGCGCTCGATCTGGCTGCCGAGTTTGAGGCGAAGGTGTTCGTCTTCTGGGGCGGGCGCGAGGGGGCCGAGACGGATGCCGCCAAAGATCCCGTCGAGGCGGTTCGGCGGTTCCGCTCAGCAATCGACTTTCTTTGCGACTATTGCCTCGAGAGCGGGTACGACTTCAAGTTCGCCCTCGAAGCCAAACCCAACGAGCCCCGCGGGCACCTCTACTTCCCGACGACGGGGCACTATCTCGCGCTGATCCCCACGCTCAAGCACGCGGCGATGGTCGGGGTGAATCCCGAGGTCGCCCACGAACACATGGCCGGGCTCAACTTCGTCCACGCGGTGGCAGCAGCTCTCGAAGCGGACAAACTCTTCCATATTGACCTCAACGACCAGGAGTTTGGACGCTATGACCAGGACTTCCGATTCGGAAGTGCCAATCTCAAACAGGCGTTCTTTCTGGTGAAGCTGCTTGAGGAGAGCAAGTACGCCGGCTTCAAGCACTTTGACAGCCACGCCTTCCGCACGAGCGACCGGGCCGATGTGATCGAGTTTGCCCGCGGGTCGATGCGGACCTACCTGATGCTCAAGGCCAAGGCCAAGCGGTGGAACGGGGATACGCAGATCAAACGGCTGCTGCGGAAGATCAACCGCCCGAGCAAGGATATCGACGGCCTGACGGGCTCCTTCACCGCCTCGCGGGCTGAGACGCTGGGAGCAATGCAGTTCGACC
>JAJRZG010000330.1 GCA_024275365.1 Planctomycetota bacterium
GAAGTAGGCGAACTCCATGCCGATGGCTCCGGAGCCGACGACGATGAGTTTCTTGGGTTGCTCCTTGTTGTTCATGGCCTCGCGGGCGCCCCAGATTTTGGGATCGGAGCCGAACTTGGCGAAGGGGAGGTCGCGGGCGACTGAGCCGGTGGCGATGATGATGTTTGTCGCGGTGATGGCCTCGCGGGGTTTTTTGGCGGGCTCGGCGGGGGCGTCGGTGCGTTCTTCGGTGACTTTGCAGTCGTAGATTTCGACGGTGCAGGGTTTGTTGCTGTCGCCTGCGCCGGTGATTTTGGCGTGAGCGACGATGTGGGTGATCTTGTTCTTTTTGAAGAGGAACTCGATGCCCTTGTTAAGCTTGGAGGCGACATCACGGGAGCGGCCGATGACTTTGTCCCATTCGTAGCCGATGTTGCCCTCGATCTTGAGGCCCCAGAGCTCGCGGTGGCTGAGTTTTTCCATGAGCTCGGCGTTGGCGAGGAGTGCCTTGGAGGGGATGCACCCCCAGTTGAGGCATATGCCGCCGAGCTTGGCGCGTTCGATGCAGGCGACCTTGTAGCCGAGTTGTGCTGCGCGGATGGCCCCGACATAGCCCCCGGGGCCGCCGCCGATAACGATGAGATCGTAGTGGGTATTTGCCACAGGAGACTCCCTTATGACTTGCGTGTGTTTGGGTGGTTCTTGGGTTTCTGTCGAGTGTAGGGGCCGTGGCGGGTGGTTTTTGTGGGATCACGGATTGTGTTTGGATGATCGTGCTGTGTGCGTTAGAATGGCTCCGATACGAAGGATGAGAGCGTCGGCCTGGTGGGGTGTGCCCTGGGTGTGCGTACTCGTATGTTGGAGGACTGGACCGATGCGGCAGCGAATCGTGTGTGTGATGGTGTGCGCGGGGCTGGCGGTGGGTGCGGGAGCACAGACCAAAACCTGGACCGGGGACAGCGGGGATGGCGAGTGGACAACAGACGGGAACTGGGACCCCAGCGGCGTGCCGGGGGCGGGAAGCGATGTGCGGATCCCGAGTGATGCGGGGGTGGTCAAGATCACGCTGACGGGGGCAGAGTGTGCGGCGTTGAGCTGCCAGAGCGGGCTGTCGCTGAACTCGGGGCAGATCACCGTCTCGGGAACAGGCACGGTTCGGAACCTGACCTTCAGCCCCGGCGGGTTTACGCCGGTGGTGTGGGCGGACGGGCTCTTTACCATTTCAGGCACGAGTCAGGCGACGGGCGGGCTTGTGAGCGGGCTTGGACAGTTCGTCAACGCGGGCACCTTTAATACTACAACCTTTACGATCAGCGTCCTCACCGCCCGCAACGAAGGGACATGGAATGTCACGGGGAATGGGAGCCTGCTCCAAATCTCTGATGGCGGGACACTCGCCAACAACGGCACGCTCACGATTGCTGGGGGCAACGAGATTCGTGGGGCATCACCGGACGATCTGTGTATCAACTCCGGCACGCTGAGTGCGACTGGTGCGGGGCTGGTCACGATCACCGGGGGGTTCGATCAACTGGGTGGGACGCTGCGGGCCGATACGGCGGTGATCGATCTGCTGGCCGATGCCTGGCTGCTGGAAGGGACAGTCGAGGTTGCCAACAACGGGGTTGTGCTGCTTGGCGGCACAAACAACACGGGGATGCGTGATGTCGCACTTTCGACGATCTCGGGGCAGGGGCGGGTGGATGTTTACGGCCCGTTGCTCTGGTCGGGACAGACGGCTGCCAATGTTGCTGGCGGCGGGGTTCGTCTGGGTGGGGTCGGCACGATCCAGCTCGATGGGACTCTGACGAATAACGGCACGCTCTATGGCTCGGGCGGACTGCTCAGCGGGGCAGGGCAGATCGTCAGCAATGGTTCATTAGGCTTTGACGGCACGCGATCGCTCGATCTGCGCGTCAATATGGGGAATGACGGGACAGCAACCCTCGACGGCACACTGATGCTCGGTGACGGCAAAGTCTTTACCAATCTCAGCGGCGGATGGATGGAACTGACAGAGCTCTCCCTCATCACCCCCTCCAATACCCAGACGACGGGAAAGGTGACCAACCTCGGCGCCATCCGTGTGGTGGTGAATGACGCGCCGTTCTTTACGCGGATCGAAACGCCGATCGACTTTCTCGGGTTCTCTGAATTGTTCGTCAACGAGGGCCTGTTCAGCATGACCGGGGGCGGGAGCTTTGCCCAGATGACGGTCCAGATGGGCACGCCCGACAAACTCGCCTCGTGCGAACTGCTCGGCGATGCGAACACAACCTGGGATTTCAACGCCACAACCAGCATTGCCGGCACTGGCCAGTTTGACTTCGGTGCGTTCCCCAATGTCCGGCCTGTGGTCAATGTGAACGGCACCGTCGATATGTCGCTCTCCGGCACCGGATTCCCGGCCCAGGGCGGGGGTGTGCGGCTGCGAGGTGCCTCCATCCAGGGGACGGGCACGATGGTCAACACCGACTTGATGCGCTGGCACAGCGGGGTGGTCGGTGCAAAGCTCCAGAATGACAGCATTCTGTTTCTCGAGGTTCTCGGCGGCGGGCAGACGCTTGCCAATGTGTTGACCAACAACGACTCTGTCGGCCAATCCGCCTTGCTCACCATCGACGGCGGGAGTGTACAGAACAACAGCCTGTGGTCGGCTGTCGAAGGCGCATCGCTCCAGATCACAGGTGCGGGGGGGACATTCGTCAATGCCGGTTCGTATCTGACGGGTCTCTCGGGGGATGCTGATTACTCCGTGTTCTGCGATTTCGACAACCAGGGCACGGTTCATGCGACAAAGAATGTGTTGTGGTTTGCGGGCGGTGTTGCCCAGTACGACATCATCACGCGGACACTCAGCGGCGGCTCATGGCTTGCTGACTCTGGGGCCTCGATCGTCTTTGCCGACGGCATCACGGGCATTCATGGTCCGGCCAGAGTCAGAGCCGGTACCAACGAGATGCCCGGGCTCACGCAGCTCTCCGATGTGGATACCGGCGGGCTTGCCGAGCTGCTCGATTCGATCATCAACGGCGATGTCTCGGTCCGGAACGGCTCGGAACTCAGGGCCAAAGGGAATGTGCAGATCGGCGGGCGATACAGCGCAACGGGTTCGAGCACGACCACCATCGAACCGGGCGCAACACTCGAGGCTGCCGGGGGCGTGCAGAACGGTGATGTCGATTCGGCTGCCGACGATCTCAGCCCGATTTCGGTCATCGCCTTCCGGACGATTCCGCCCAAGATCATCACCCCTTTGCTTGAGAACTACGCGGTTCTGACGCTGGGTGGCGAAGGGTTTACGGGGCACACCGATCTTGAGGGCAGTATGATGCTCTACCCGAGCTCTCGCGTCCGGTTTGAGGCGAAGGGGACGAGCGGTGAGCTTGAGGAGTTTGATGAGTTGGCGGTGACGGGTGCGGTGACGCTCGATGGCACGCTTGAGCTAGGTCTTGTCGGTGGGTATGTGCCGAGTGCCGGTGATTCGTTTGTGCTGCTCTCGGCGGCGGGCGGTGTCAACGGGGTGTTCTCTGCGGTCGAGGGGGCTGCACTCCCTGGCGGGCTTGCGTGGGATGTCTCGTACGCACCGACCACGGTGACGGTGACGGTCAATTCTGCGTGTCAGGCCGACTGGAACGGGGACGGGAATGTCAACACGCAGGACTTCCTTGCGTATCTGAACGCATGGTCGTCGGGAGATTTGAGTGCCGACCTGAATGGTGATGGTGTTGTGAATACGCAGGACTTCCTTGCGTTCCTGAACCTTTGGGTTGCGGGGTGCTGATACGGATTCTGTGAAGTGTCTGCGACTTGGATGTCACCACCTCATCCTGTTCTGTTCTGTGCCACGGCTGAATCGGCCGAGAGGTGGTACGGTTGGGTTTGGATGCATCGAGCAATGGAGGAGAGGGAGAAACAGAGCACGGCTCACAGAGCTGTGGCACACACAAAACGACGGTGCCCAACACACGCAGCCCAGAGCAATCGGCTCTCGGGTTTGGACACGAACTCCTCTGAAGTGTTCTGGGAGAGGTGTTTCATTGGTTTCATGAAATCCAGAATGCCGTTTGGGGTTGGGTGGCAGAGGTGGTATGCTGGGAGCCGCGCTGGCCCGACGCTGTGCGCCCAACATGAGGAGAGACACGATGCGCACTGCGATATTGACTGTGGGTCTGGTTGCCGGGTCGGTGTTTGGTCAGGCTTCTCGTGATGTCATGCGGACTGATGACAGCGGGTCGTGGACCGAACAGGCGCTGCACCGCTTGGTCGGTATGCCCGAGGATGGGGGCACACTTCGTGCGGGCGTGCTGTGGTCGTTTGGGGATGCGGTCTCGATCCCCAAGTCTGTTGCGCTGGGTGATGGGGCGGCTGAGTCTTGGGTGGGGCATGAGCTCAACGACAAGCGGATGAGTAAGTTCACCACGACGGGGAGCGGGGTGCACGACTTTGTGTATTCGATGGCGGCGGAGAACCCCGGCACGATCGGGGTGGCGGCGGCTGCGGATGCGTCGATGAACGCGGTGATCTCTTGGCCAAGCGGCGGGCCGATCACGGTGCGGGGGTTTTCGGATGCTGGCGGGAATGTGCCGGTGTGGTCGTATGTGTATGACGGGGCGTACGCGAACTCTTCGAGGCGTTCGGTCGCGGTCAATGCGGGCGGCACCCGGATCGCAGCGTGCGCCTATGACGGGACCAACACGCTGCTTGTGCTGCTGGACAACACGGGGGGTGTGCTCAGGTCAGCGACGATTGCGGGGTATTCGCTTGGGGTGGAGATGGATGACAGCGGGGATCGCATCTTGGTGACTGCTGGCAATACGGCGAGGCTGTTTGATGCCTCGACCATGACCGAGGTGTATGCGCTCACAACATCGGGCGGCGGCGGGTATCACCGGATCTCGCGCGATGGAACGGCGATCGCGGCGGGTGGGTTTAACATCCGGGCGGCGCGTGAGATCGGGGGGGTGTGGCAGCAGGTGTATGCCGGATCGGGCTCGACGGATTGGTTTGGCGGGGGGATGTCTCTGAGCGGTGACGGGGAGACGCTGTTTGTGCTGAGCCATGATTATGGTGATGGGTATCTTACGAATGAGCAGCGGATTGTGGACCTGCTGACCGGGACGGTGGTTGCGGTGAGCAGCTTTACGGGTAGCGGGAGTCTTCAGAACTCTGCGGCTGCGGCACAGACCAACCAGGACGGCACTATCTTTGCGTGTGCCTCTTGGGGGGATCAGGGGAACACCGAGCCGGAGGTACGCATCTATGACCGCGACCTGAATATGATCGGGTCGATCGACACGCCGGGGTCACCGTTTGAGTTGGTGATGAGCCGGGATGGGCGGTTCGTGCTTGTGGGGAGCAAGGCGGTTCATGCCAATATCAGTGGGCGTGGGGGGTGGACCTATGTGTATGAGAACGATTCGCCTTGCAGGGCGGACATCAATGGGGATGGAGTTGTGAATACACAGGACTTCATCGCGTTTCTCGGCGCGTGGTCTGCGGGGGATGCGCTTGCGGACTGGAATGGTGATGGCTTCGTCAACACACAGGACTTTCTGGCGTTTTTGAGTGATTGGGCTGCGGGGTGTTAGGGCAACTGCGTTGTGTTGGACGACTCTGATCCGACGCTTTGCAAGCTCAGCGTCGGCATCTATTGGGGTTGCGTATTCGTTGCTGTTGATTGCAGGAGGCATTGCACGAGCCACAGCGTGGTTGATGCGAGGGCGTACCGGTTTTTCTTTTGAGGTGCAACCCGTCTGAAACTTGGCGGTACACGCTCTGAGCAAGGACTTGACAGGAAGGCAGGAATCTGGCAGGCTGTTGTTGTAATGGTAGGTATATGGCTGGTCTTCACAGGGCCGGTCTTCACAGGCCGGTCTTCATCAGGGCCAGTCGCAACTCGGCTGGTCCCCAGATATTGGGAGACAAGCATGAAGATCGAATCAATGCGGAATAGGTTGTCCACAGCGATGCTGACTGCCGTGGCGTGCGGCTCGTGGGGGGTGGGCGCGACAAGCGTGCTGGGCCAGCCGGGTCAGCCGGGTCAGCAAGATCCATTGCCTGCATTTGATCCCCCAATCGTCTTTCTGCCCACCGTCGGAGGGGTCTACGGCATTGATTCGATGGA
>JAJRZG010000046.1 GCA_024275365.1 Planctomycetota bacterium
GGGGGTCGTGGAGGTGCTTGTTTCTCGAAAGAGAGCGGGATACCGTTGGCAGCATGTCTCGGCGGTAGAAGCCTGACGCCGGTACTGATGCGACAACCAGAGCAAGAGAAGGGCGTGTACCCAAGTGGCCAACGGGGGCAGACTGTAAATCTGCTGGCAATGCCTACGCAGGTTCGAATCCTGCCGCGCCCATTTGCGAGAATATCGCACGATGACAACTCTGTGTTTCGACTGGGCCGCTCCTGCAAAGAGCGGCCTTTTCGTGCTCTGACTCCCCGACGCTTTGCTCGCGCAACAGCCGCGACCGGGTGTCTTGGAGGGCTCTCTCAGGGCAAGAGACCTGAAAGCAGGTACACTCCCGATCTCGGGTGGTGCGGAGTGATGTGTACCGGCGTGCGTGCCGGAGTGTTGGAGGAAACGATGCCCACGGCTTCAGAACATGCCATCTCTCAGATCGGACGGCTTGCCTCGATGATCGGGTGCACGCCACTGCTGCGGATCGACTTTCAGATTGACGGGCAACCTCGGCAGCTGTTCACCAAGTATGAGCAGAAAAACATGACCGGGAGCGTCAAGGACCGGATGGCGTTCTGCATCCTCAAGCAGGCGTATGAGTTGGAAGAACTCCGCCCTGGGGACACGATCGCCGAGGCAACCAGCGGCAACACGGGGGTCTCGTTTGCGGCCCTTGGGAAGTCGCTTGGGCACCGCGTGCGGATCTTTATGCCCGACTGGATGAGCCGAGAGCGGGTCGCGCTGACCGAGGCGTTTGGGGCTGAGATCATCCCGGTCTCGCGGGATCAGGGCGGGTTTCTCGGCAGTATCGAGATGGCCGAGCAGTTTGCCCGCGACGAGGACCGGGTGTTTTTGCCCCGGCAGTTCGACAACGAAGCCAATGTGTGTGCGCATGAGAGCAGCACGGGGCCGGAGATCGTGTCCCAGCTTGCGTCAGTGGGTCGGAAGCCGGAAGTCTTTGTCGCGGGTGTGGGAACAGGTGGGACCGTGATGGGTGTCGGTCGATGTCTGCGAGCGGCCTATGGAGGTGCAAAGGTACACCCACTCGAACCCGCCAACTCACCGACGCTGCGGGTGGGCCGACGGGTGGGGCACCACCGCATCCAGGGGATCTCCGATGAGTTTGTCCCGAGCATCGTCAAGCTGGACCAGCTCGATGAGATCGTGGATGTGTGGGACGGGGACGCGATCCTGATGGCACAAGCCCTTGCGAGGGTCGGATTGGCTGTGGGGATTTCGTCTGGTGCGAACTTTCTCGGAGCGGCCAAGCAGATCGAGGAAGTCGGGCCAGACGCGACGGTGGTCACACTCTTTCCTGACAGCAACAAGAAATATCTGAGCACTGACCTGTTCCACGAGGAACCATCGGATAAGAAGTATCTCTCGCCCCGGATCGAGGTTACAGGGTGGGAATCAATCCCGTGCCCGGTGAAGGATTCATGCCACTCACGATAAGTTTGTATGCTTCTTTACGAGCCCTGTGCGCGAGCACAGGATTGGTTATCCCTGAGGATAACGACAACTCGTGGTCCCGAACTTGCGCTCGGGGCTCGTAAAGACACATGAGCATTGGGTGTGTCTGGTCTGATGTGAACGATGTATCTCTCTGCCACAAGACTACGGCTTGACCTGGATGCTCCGCATGTATGCGATCACTTCGAGGATTTTGGCATCGGTGAGGGTCGGGTCGCCAGCCTTGGGGGGCATCGGGACACCAGTCGTGTTGTCTGGATGATCGGCAGCCCGGCCTTCCTTGATAAAGGCAAGCAGTTGCTCATCCGTATCCGAGGCAACAAAGGTGCTTGTCGTGATGTCCTTTCCGAGGCTGGGCATCCCCTTGCCATCCATGCCGTGGCACGCGGAACAGATTTTGCTGAATGTGACCTTCCCAGCAGCCACCGAGGCATTGCTGGGATCGCTCGATCCATCCGTACCTCCATCGCCACCGCCGCCGCAACCAGCGGTGAGGATGAGTGCAGCCATCAGCGAGCCCGCGAGAGTCATGTGAGCCTTCATGTGGACGATCCCTTTCGGTGTGAGTCCTGGGCGTGTGCCCCGGAAAATGGATATCAGGTACAGCGATCCAGAATAGGATCCATCAATCTGGCAAGCAACCGTTGTGACAACTCTACTCGGATACTGTGCCCACCAGCTCGCTGCTGGACGGAGTTGGGCTGATTTGATACCGTGCATGGCGACACGAGAAACCAACAGGAGAGGACGATGACTGGCAGAAGAATACTGACAATTGCGCTCGGCATCCTGGGATTGGCTCTGAGTGTGCAAGCACAGGATGTCTCCCCCCCGCCCACGGGGTTTGAGAGGCTGGGCAACGAGACCAACCTCGACGGCTGGTGGGGCTTTGGGACCGAAGACCCCCGGACGGTCTACAGCGTCGAACCCGAGGCTCTTGCCGAGCGGAAGGCTGCAAGCAGGGCGGATATCGAAGCCCACTGGTCAAACCTTGGCGGCGTGCTTGTCAACGACGGGCAAGGGCTCTATCTCACCACCGACCAGGTCTTTGGTGACTTTGAGCTGCTGCTCGAATACAAGACGGTCGCCGGTGCCGACAGCGGGGTGTACCTCCGAGGGTGCCCGCAGGTCCAGATCTGGGACACCACCGAGGCAGGAGGCAAGTGGGGAATCGGGGCGGGGAAAGGCTCGGGTGGGCTGTGGAACAACAGCAACGGGGCTGCGGGGAAGGACCCGCTGATCCTCGCTGATAGACCATTCGGTGAGTGGAACTCGTTGCGGGTGGTCATGGTTGGGGAGCGTGTGAGTGTGTGGCTCAACGATGCACTTGTCGTCGATCACGCCCGGATGGAGAACTACTTTGACCGCTCCCTGCCGGTGCCTCGCACTGGACCGATTCAACTCCAAACCCACGGCGGTAAGATCAGTTGGCGCAACATCTTCATCCGAGAGATCGGGGCTGAGGAAGCCAACGCCATGCTCTGGTCGCAAGGTGAGGGTGCGTATGAATCGGTCTTTAACGGGAAAGATTTCTCGGGCTGGGCTGGGCCAACTGATGGCTATGAGATCGTAGACGGCGCACTCCGCTGCCAACCCGGGCATGGCGGGACGATCTATACCGAAGAGGAATACGCCGATTTTGCTGTCCGGTTTGAGTTCAGGCTCCCCCCGGGCGGCAACAACGGGTTGGCAATCCGCTACCCGGGGTCGGGTGATACGGCCTATGTCGGCATGTGCGAGCTCCAGGTGCTCGACAGCGAAGACCCCCGGTATGCAAACCTCGATCCGCGGCAATACCACGCGTCCGCCTATGGACAGGCTGCGGCCCACCGTGGGTACCTCCGCAACCCGGGTGAGTGGAACTTCCAGGAGGTCACCGTCATCGGCTCGCGGATTATCGTTGAGCTGAACGGGACACAAGTGCTCGATACCGACCTTGGAACAATCACCGAGTTTATGTTTGACGCGGACAAGTTTGCAGGTCGCACGCGCACACGCGGGCACTTCGGGTTTGCCGGGCACAACGACCCGGTTTCGTTTCGCAAGGTCTTCATCAAGCGGATTGGGGAGTAAAGCGGATCACGATAAATATGTATGCGTCTTTACGAGCCCTGGGCGCAAGCACAGGATTGGTTTTCCCTGTGAATAATGACCATTCGTGATCCCGAGCTTGCGCTCGGGGCTCGTAGATACGCCCGAGTTATTCTCGCAATCCGTGTGATTGTACGCGAGATTCAACTTGGGTTGTCGCACTGATCGCATATCCCAAAGAGCACGATTTCGTGGGAATCGACACTGAAGCCATCAGGTGCAAGGCTCTCGACACCCTGCGCGCAGCCGGGGATATCAAACACGCGGTCGCACACCCGGCAGACAAAGTGGTGGTGGTGCGTGCTCGCTGCCTTGTGAGACTCAAACCGGGTGGGCTGGCCGGAGATCTCCACACGGGCGATTGTCCCCTCACCTTCAAGGCGTTTGAGCGTGCGGTAGACCGTCGCGAGCCCCACTGTTGGGCTGGTGCGCCTGGCTCGGGCGAGCACCTCCCCGGGGCTGAGTGGGCGTTTGGACGCGGTGATGGTGCGCTCGATCGCAGCCTGCTGCTTTGTGCGTCGTTCTGCGGACATCACCGACCCTCCTGCGGGATGATATCAGCAGAGGATGCACGAAGCCGATCCTGATTCTCGGGAGTATCGGTGTGCAGCAACCCCATCGCAAGCAATGCTCCACCACGCACAGCGGGCATTGCGGGGCTCGTGAATGTACATGTCGGTACTTGCGCGCGGATTGCTTCATGGAGTGGGTCGGTAACCACTGTGCCTGCTCGGAGCACGCCACCAAGCAATGCGATCTCGGACAGGTCGAGCTTGTCGCAGACTGCGCGAGCCATCAGGGCAAGCTCGTGAGTGCCACTTGCGATGATCTCAAGAGCAACCTCATCGCCCTCGGCAGCCGCCATGGTGACCAATGGGGCCAGCAACGCGAGTTTTTGTCTGGGCAAGCGCCCTTCCCGGACCAGATCGAGCACGCTTCGCAGATCGTCGAGCCCAAGGGCGTGCAAGATGTGGGGGCTCAGAACCGTCTCATCTCCTCGACCATCTGACTCTCTGATGGCTGCCATGATTGCCCTCAGACCGATATCGGCTGCACTGCCCCCATCGTCGAGTCGGCTCCCCCAGCCTCCCGCCCGCCACTCGCGGCGATCAGTGGTGCGCCCATAGCAGCACGACCCTGTGCCGACGATCAGCACAACACCGGGCCCGCCACCGAAAGCCCCAGCTTGGGCGGTGCGGAGGTCGTGATCGATACCGATACGGCCATCTGGAGCGAGGTCGAGCCGGTGCACGACCAACATGAACGCATCCCGCTCTGCCGGAGTGGCAACACCCGCAAGACCGAGGAAGGCTGCGTCAACAGCCCTCCGAGGGATACCCGCGTGCTCAAACGCCCCGGCAACGGCCGTGTTGATACTGGCTGCCACGCCTTCATTTCCGAGGTCACGAGCGTTCCCAGGGCCTGCCTCGCAATAGCCGAGGACCACCCCCGTTGCGCGGGCAAGGACAGCTCTTGTGTGTGTGCCGCCGCAATCGATCCCGATGACCAGGTGTTCATTCATGTCGCCATGATTTTAGAGCATCTTGTGTCATGGTGTAGTGGGTCCTTCGGTGTGCTACGCCCATTTTGGCCGTGCGGGACCGTCGGCACGGCCAAAATGGGCGTGGCACACGCGACAAATGGAGTGAAAACGCTCAGGTTGTATTTTGGATGAGATGCCAGAAAGAAAACCGCCCGCGTTGGGCGCGGGCGGTTGAGGGCTGTGCGGCTGTCGATCGGCTCAGTTGCGCAATAACTCAGCAGCCGAGGTTGTAGTCATTGAGGAACGCGAGGACATCGCGGGTATCGATCACGCCGTCATTGTTCCAGTCGGCACCATCGTTGCCAGCCGACCAATCGTTGAGGAAGGCGAGCACATCCAGGGTGTTGACTTCGCCGTCACCGTTATAGTCAGCAAGACAGCCCGCGTCGATGGTGAAGCTGGTGATCCAGGTATCCCACCCGCCGTCCTCGTAATACTCGCCGGTGAGCCAGAAGGTATTGCCGTCGGGGTCGAGTGCCATGTCAAAGTAGTCGCCCCATCGCCCGCTGGCAGACTGGTTGCCGATCTTGGCAAGGGTGAGCGCGCCCATCGTGCCGGGAGCATCGCCGGGAGCCTGGCCGGTGTACTGCACGCTGGCGTACTCGTCGGCCCGTGAGTGTGCAGTCACGAGGCCGATCGAGCCCGCGTTATTGATATAGAGCGCGGGGAAGAAGCAGTACGACCCAGACCCATTCGAGACATTGCCCGACTGGGTGAGTGTGGGTGTCCCGCTGTCGGGCCAGTTGCCAGTATTAAACTCATACCAGCGGGAGACAACCTGACCCCCAACACTGGCACCGTGCCCCGCGACGAGCCTGCCGTCGCGCCACATGGCATTCATGATGCGCCCATCGAGGGTGCTGATTCTCTGGCTGCCACCGTTGTTTGGTGCGTCCGGCGGGCTGCTCCAACTCGGAACAGTCACATTGCTGTGGACAAACGAGGGGCTCGTAAGCGGGTTGCGGATCGCGGTGAGCCTGATGCTCGTCGAGGAGCGCGCCGAGACAAAGATCGGGGCGGGGTTGTTCCCAAAGTGTTGTGTCGCCTGTGCGCTCGCACCGGTGCCATGGCGGATATCAGTCCAGACCGCGGTCCCACCGCTCAGGAGCGGGGTCTTGTCATAGCTGCGATACAGCACGCCAGCAAACCCGCCGCCGCCGCCATTGAGGCGGAACAGGTTGCCGTTGACATATATCGCGTCACTGTCGAATCCAAACCCGGGGTAGTCCACCCAGTACTGCGAACTGCCGACGGTCACGCGGGAATCGGTGCGGTACTTGTACCAGATGCCGTTTGGGTCGCTGTCATCAGAGACCGCGAAGGTAATCCACGACTGGCTGGAGCCATAGACCTCGAGGGCGACCACGAAGAACCGACCGGTTTCCTGGTCATAGAAGCACTTGGGATCAAAGGTAAAGCTGCCCGCGCCGACATCCTCGAAAAATCCGGGGTTGCCGGAGCTGTCCATGCGTGAACGGAACTGCTGCGTGCCATCCTTGGTGTACCAGGCGATGTCCATGTTGACGACCTGGACGATGTGGTTGGGACCAACCGCCAGCGACGGGTCAGGCGGCGACCAGACCGTCGCATCTATCCCCGGGAACAACTCGCCGGGGTTGGTGTTGACCTTGTCGGTCAGGCCACCGGCCTCAAGGTCGTTGGGTTCACCCGGCGGGAAAGTCTTGTCGCGTCCATGGGGGGGGAGCAGGTTCTTGATGATTGTCGGCTCACCGACGAAATCCATCTCCTCGATCTGGGGGTCGAAGGTGCGGGTGTCGATGATCGTCGCCTCGGCGGTGCCGGTCGCCCAGGAGCCCTCCTCGGTGAGGTCTGGCGGGGTGAGGCTCGCTGCCAACTCTGGGAAGCCTTCCATCCCGGCGTACCCGAAGTTCGCGGGGATCGACATGGCGGGGGCGTTGGAGACAGTCTCAGGCGCCAGAGCCTGGGCACTCCTGTCACAGCTCGAGTTACAACCGCTGGCAAGCATGAGAGCCGCCGGGGCGACAGCAAGTGCTGCCAAGCCGGTCAGCCGGGAAAGTCCATTCCTGTGCATCATCATCTCTCCATGAAAGGTGTGTTGGGATGGTGGCATTTGGGGCCGACAACCATCCCCCTCGGTGGTGTGTAAAGACCGATATTGGTCATACCATACCATGCTATATCCCCTCTTCGGGTGTCTTGGGTTGCGAGATTCTGGAGAACTCGCAAGAGTACGGTAGAAATACGGCATAATGCCGGTACAAATGAGGCAGGTATGGTCGCCACTCGTTCAACGATGCTTTCCCTCGGCACAGCCGCTCCCGGGTTTGATCTGCCCGACCCGGTACACGGCGGCACACAATCGCTTGCCGATTTCGAGGGAGTCCCGCTCTTGGTGATGTTCCTGAGCAACCACTGCCCGTTTGTCAAACACATCCGTGAAGAACTCGCAGCCCTTGGTCGAGACTTTGGCGGGCAGGGGTTTGGGGTCGTCGCCATAAACTGCAACGATATCGAAACATATCCCGACGACAGCCCAGAGAACATGGCGGTTGAGGCTGTTGAGGCCGGGTACATATTCCCCTACCTCTTTGATGAATCTCAGGAGGTTGCCAAGGCATACCGGGCGGCGTGTACCCCGGATTTTTTCGTCTTTGATCGTGCGCACACACTGGTCTATCGGGGGCAACTCGATGACAGCAGGCCGGGCAACGACAAGCCGGTGACGGGGCGTGACCTCCGCGCGGCAATGGAGGCTGTGCTCGCTGGGGAACCGGTTGCGGGTGCGCAGGTGCCGAGCATCGGGTGCAATATCAAGTGGAAGGCAGGGAATGCGCCAGAGTATTTCGGGTAGGTGAACGAGCACGATCCGACGCTTCGCAGGGCCTCAGCATCGGCGTCCGTGGAAGTCACGCCAGTCTTCAACCGTGATTGCCCAGCGTTCGTGGTCGGCCCACTCGCCTGCGATCCGCAGATACCGGGGTGAAAAACCCTCCATCCGAAAGCCATTTCGTTGCGCAACAACTCGTGATGCCTTGTTGTGAGGCTGGATGTTGGCTTCGACCCGGTGCAGCCCGACCTTGCCAAACGCATGGCGGAGCATGAGCCCTATCGCTTCCGTCATGTAGCCGTGCCCGGTCTCGTCAGCCGCTATCCAATACCCCATGTAGGCAGAGAGCAAAGGCCCGCGCGTGATCGCACCAAGCGAGACCTGCCCGACGATCCTGTGACCATCGAGTGCAAAGATAAGCATCCGCTCCTGATCCGGCTTGCGCCCGCTCTGGGTGATCCAGTCGAACTGGTCGTGCCCGAACGCATCAAACCCCTTTGGCGGGCGCGGCTCCCAAGGCTCAAGGTGTGCCCTGCTTGCCTTGCGCATAGCCACAAACGACTCACGGTCGCAAGGCTTTGGCGGGCTGAGATAAACCAGTTGCCCGATCTCCACCGCGCGAGGAGGGGTTTGTGACGCTTTGGGGCTTGGCATCGTGATCCTCAGTCTGGGAACAGCGGAGTTTACTGTGCTGAAGAGGGGTGCTGGCTTGCGTGTTCCAGCGGACGGTGTGCCCTGGTTGAAGCGCCTTCGGTACCGATTTCTACCAGGCACGCACATGCCACACGAATATCCTCCCTGCTCAGGAATGGCCCGAAACTCAATCGGCACGCACCACCGGTCTCGATCGTGCCCATTGTCTCGTGAACACCCGGCGCGCAGTGCAGCCCGGCCCGGCAGAGCACACCCGCCCGCTGCTCCAGTTCGCGTGCAAGAATCGCGGGATCAACCCGATCGTGGGTGATCGCAAAGACCCCCACGCGCTTGGATGGGTTCGCTGGGCCAAACAGGCGATACCCTGCATCCTCGCCGGGGAAAGATGCGAAGAACTCGGACATCAGATCCAGCTCGTGCTTCCGGATGTTTTCGATGCCCCGTTCGAGCAGCCACTCGACACCCGCAAGCAACCCCGCAATGCCCAGCGTGTTGTGCGAGCCGGACTCGTAGCGGTCCGGCAGGTCTCGCGGCTGCTGGTCGCTCTCGCTCCGGCTGCCTGTCCCGCCCTGACGCACCGGCTCGATCAGGTCTTCAAGCCCGGGGCGAATATACAAGCCCCCCGTCCCGAGTGGCCCCATCAGCCCCTTGTGCCCCGGGAATGCGAGCAGGTCTATTCCCATCGCTTCAACATCAATCGGTACATGCCCGAGCGACTGTGCAGCATCGACCAGCATCGGCACGCCCCGCGACCGGCAGACCTCCCCCACCGCTGTGATATCCTGGAGTGTGCCGGTGACATTGCTCGCGTGGACGATCGCGACCAATCGGGTCTCAGGCAGTATCGCAGCTGCGATGGCAGCGGGATCGACAAAGCCCTCGCCGTCGGCGGGGACGCGGGTGATCTCCACGGTGGCACGGCTCTCCGAGCCGTGCGCTCGTTCCCCGCCTTCTCCAGTGGGGTGGGCGTCTCGCCCGCCATACTCCTCAAGCAACGCCTGGCAAGGCCGGAGCACCGAGTTATGCTCCATCGCCGTCGTCACGATATGGATACGCCCGCCCGGCTCGCGTCGCTGCACGCCCTTGACGAGGCCATGGATCGCAAGGTTCAGCGCATCGGTGCAGTTGAGTGTGAAGATCACATGCTCGGGCGACGAGCCGCCGAAGAGCTCGCACAGCCGTGCGCGGCATCGAGCGAGTATGTCGGCCCCGCGCAAGGACTCGGCGTAGCTCCCCCGCCCGGGCGAAGCCCCGATCTCGGTCGCGTACTCGACCACCGCCCGCAGCACCCCCTCGGGCTTGGGGAAGCTCGTCGCGGCGTTGTCGAGGTAGATTCGGCGGTGGCCTGTCATCGGTCGATCATACCAGCCGCCCGGCCATGGCTCCGGCCACGGAACAGAGCCCGACGCGCGAGCGAGGAGCCATTCTCACCACGGATGGGCACCGAGGTTCACCGAGGCCAGGCGGGGTCTGGGTGTGGCATGGCCTCGGCTCTGCGTGGCCATGATGTCAGGCTGGCGCGTTGGTCAGGGGCAGCCCGCCGCCCAGTCGGCGAGAAAGGCGATGAAGTCACGGGTATCGATGATGCCGTCGTCGTTCCAGTCGGCGATGGGGTCGCCGTCGGCTCAGGCACCGAGGAAGGTGATGAAGTCCCGCGTATCGATGATGCCGTCGCCGTTGAGGTCGGCGGGGCAGTCGGCAGCCTTCAGACCCAGGCTGTGGGTGGAGCCCCCCGCGACCGCCACGAATCCGGTGTTGGGCGCGGGCACATCACACTGGCCGCGGAAGTTCTTTCCCCACGCCGCGATGGAGCCGTCGGTCCTCACGCCCAGGCTGTGTCCCCAGCCGGCCGCGACCGCCACGAACCCGCTGTTGGGTGCGGGCACATCGAGCTGGCCGTAGTAGTTGTGTCCCCACACCGCGATGGAGCCGTCGGCCCGCAGGCCCAGGCTGTGGTTCCCGCCCGCCGCGACCGCCACGAACCCGCTGTTGGGATCGGGCCGGGTGCCATGGCCACAGCTTTGGGTGGCCATGACGAGGGAGTAAGCGGGGACACAGGTCATGGCCATGCAGAGCCATGGCCATGGCACCCGGCGGAGGGCGGTGGGCGGCACGGACGCGTTGGAAGGCAGGAAACGCCCCCCGGCAGTCGTAAAGCTGCCATTGGCAGCCGCGAACCGTCATTTGGCAGCGGCGATCGCGCGGTGGTTGGGGTCGATCGCGCGTGAGTTGGGGCCGATCGCGCCTTGATTGGGGCCAATCGCGCCTTGATTGGGGCCGATCGCGCCTTGATTACGGCCAATCGCGCGTTGATTGGGGCCGATCGCGCCTTGATTACGGCCAATCGCGCGTTGATTGGGGCCAATCAAGGCGCGATGAGCGCCCCATAACCGTCGGTGTTCTTCGATTGGGATCGCGGCACTCGGCAACACCGCACCGACCTTGCCCAGAGCGACAAGGTCGTTGGCACGGCTCTCCTACGCCGGGGCCGCCGCCTTGACCTCGGGCTTCGGAGCCTTGTAGAACGGCAGCTTGATGATCGTGCCCTCGATCCTGCTCCGACCGGTATCTATCGAAACCGACGACCCGACCTCTGTGTATTCGCTCTCGACGAGCGCCATCGCGATCCCGTGCCCGAGCGTCGGGCTCAGGCAGCCGCTGGTCACCTTCCCGATCTCGGTCTCGCCGGCAAAGACCGTGTACCCCTCGCGGGCGGTCCGCTTGCCATCGAGCGCGATGCCGATGATCTTCTGCTGTGGTCCGCCCTCAGCGATGACCTTCTCCAAAGCCTCCTGGACGATGAACCGCTCACCTCGGTCCTGCTCGTGCTTGTCCATGGTGATGGCAAAGTTGACGCCACAGGAGAGGGCGCAGATGTCTTCGCCAAGCTCGTGCCCATAGAGCGGCATCCCGGCCTCCATGCGGAGGGTGTCTCGGGCACCAAGGCCTGCGGGCTTGATGAGCGCCTCGGCCTGGTTCATGTCCACATCCTTAAGGATGAACTTCATCGCCATGTTGACCGCGTTTGCCGGGAGGAACGCCTCGATCCCGTTCTCGCCGGTATAGCCGGTGCGAGAGACGACGATCTTCATCACCAGCAGGTTCTTGACGATAAACCTGTAGCGTTTGAGAGCCGGGATCTCCTTGCTGAACTGCGCGACCATGTCCATGACCTTGGGCCCCTGGAC
>JAJRZG010000331.1 GCA_024275365.1 Planctomycetota bacterium
CAGCCCGAAGACCGTCCGGTAGGCAAGGGCCGCTGCCATCCGCGAGATGTTGCTCCCCGAGACCACCCGCAACGAGAGCCGCAGCATCGTCCAGAGCCCCGGCGTCTGCCTGCCAGACCCAGCCGTCGTTTCGAGGTCGTCACTCAACGCCCACCCTCCCGCGTTCGTCTGGGCTTCTTCGTCACTTTCTTCGTGGTCTTCTTGGTGGTTTTCTTCCCTGCCTTCTTCTTGGCTGCGTTTCCCGGCTTCTTGCCCCCTTTATCGACCGCCTGCCGCAGCCGCTGCACCTCGACCCGCGAGAGCTCCCGCCATTCCCCGACCGCCAGCCCCTTGAGCTTCACCGGCCCCATCGCCACGCGCTCAAGTTTTTTCACCGGGCACCCGACCGCCGCCAGCATCCGCCTCACCTGCCGATTTCGGCCTTCCTTGAGTACCACCTCCAGGATCGTCCGCTCACGGTCTCGCTTCACGATCCGCAGCTTGACATGGCTCGCCCGGATCGCCCCGACGGTGTGTCCCTCCCGCCGCTCCGCGAGATATATTCCCTTCTAGAGTTGCTCGAGTGCTTCTTCAGCGAGGTATCCCTTGACGACCGCGTGATAGGTTTTTTCGACGCCATAGCGGGGGTGCGTGAGTTGATTGGCCAGTGTGCCATCGTTGGTGAGCAGCACCATGCCTCGCGTGTCATAGTCGAGCCGACCGACCGGGTAGAGCCGCACGCCGGAGGGATGATCGACCAGATCGAGCACGGTTCGGCGGGCTGCCCCGGGCTCATCCTCGACGGTGGTGAGCGTCTTGCTCGGCTTGTTGAGCATGATATAGACGAGCCGCTCGGGTCCTTCGATGACGGTGCCATCGATCTGGATGCGGTCTTCGCCGGGCGTGATGAAGATCGGCAGTTCGTGGACCCGCTGGCCGTTGACCTTGACCCGCCCTTCGCGGATGAGCAGCTCGCTGTGGCGGCGCGAGGCGACCCCCGCATCAGCCAGAAACCGTTGCAGCCGGACGAGGCCTTCGCGAGAATCCCCCTTCGCTCCGGTGGTAGTGGAGCGGGCGTCTCGCCCGCTGTCGAGAGTGGGGCGGGCGTCTCGCCCGCCACTTGGGCTCCCTCGCCGGTCCTCCCCCGCGCCGGGCTTCCCGGGACGGGCTCGATTCTCTGTGTTCTTTGGCATCGCTGCAACTCTAGCGCGCCGAGAGAGACATCCTCGTTATTGGTGGAGGCCAAACCAAGAGAGCTCCTCGCGCAAGGGTGTATTGACGAACCTCCCAAGCCCATGGATCAGAATCCATGGGCGTTTCCGGCGCCCCCTCACTCCCCCATCTTCTCCCGCAGCGCTTCCAGCCTTCTCCGATGCAACTCCCGATCCGGCTCGATCGTTGCCAGCGCCTCTAACTGCTTCTCCGCTGCCTCCAGATCACCGCGAAGCAGTGCCACCCGTGCTGCTTGCTCGCGGGTTGCTGCATCAAAGGGGGCGATCATCGTCGCCCGGATGACCTTCACCCACGCCTCCTCGAGCCGTCCCATCTCGGCATACCGCTCAGCAAGCGCCAGCGCATACGCCGGCGACCGCATCTCCCGTGCATCGAGAAACTCGAGGTGCTCGACCGCCCGCCCCGGCGAGTCCTCCATCTCGCCCGCTAGCGCCAGCCTCGCTAACAGCCGGTGGGGCAGCGGGTCTACCGGCCGTGCGCGCGCATACCGCTCAAGCATCTCCACCATCCCGGCTGTCGGCTCGCCATCATTCTCGCGGAGGGCCAGTTTCACCGCAAGCTGCAACAACTCGGCATGCTCGGGGTGCTCTTCCAAAAGCGCATTGACTTTCTCGCGTGTGATTGCATTCTCCGCCGGGAGCAGCGCCGACAATGTGGGCTCATCTTCCGCAGGCAGCATCCCCGCTTCGACAAGTTCGTCGTGCGCCCACACCTTGAAATCAGCGAAAAACGCCTCGGGTGTGATGCCCAGCACCTCGGTCATTGCTTCCCGTTCGCTCTGGCCTTGGGCGTAGAGGTCCATCATCTCCAGCGGCGTGCGCACGCCGAACCGTTCCACGAGGAACGCATACATCCAGTGCCCCTGCGCGTACGCCTGCGTCCGGTCCGTCGGCGTGCGAGGCCGAACAAACCGCAGGCTGATCGTGTCCATGTCAAAGAGCGTGTCGTTGGTATACGCCTTGGTCAGCAGCACCCACCACCCCGCCGGTCTCGGGCCTCCCTCGCCCCAGACTGCTGCAGCCTCGGTGAACCAGTGCGGGATGCGGTTCTTCGTCCGCGAGAGCGTCACTGTATGAATAAACTCATGTCGGATCGTCCGCGCCCAATCGTATGGCCCGGCCTTGTGCCCCGGACCAGACCTTGGCGTCTCCATCGCGATCACCGGACCCGTCGCGGCTGCCATCGTGTGGACCTTGGGCATGCCGGTGATCCGCACGGAGAACGAGGCATGGTCGGGCATCACCTCGATGATGGTCTTGCGCCCCGGCTCGTGGTCAAACATCCCCGGCCCACAGATGTCCTTATAGATAGACTCCAGCACTCCCGGCATCTCGGCAGCAAGCACCTCGTCGAGCCCGGGCTTATAGCGCACAATGAAGTGCTCGCTCTCGATCTCGGCAAACGAGGCAAGCTCCTCGACCAGAGCAAGACTGTTCTTTGCGCGCACATTGAAGGGATCAAGGGCGAGGGCTTTGGTCAGCGCATCGTGGGCCCGCACATCGCGCCCGGCCTGCATCTCGAGCAGCCCAAGCTCGATCCAGG
>JAJRZG010000332.1 GCA_024275365.1 Planctomycetota bacterium
GCCGCTGTCTTTATCGCCCAGATGTACGACATTCAGCTCGGCCTGGGCGGGCAGCTCACGATCGTCCTGACCGCGACGCTCGCCTCGATCGGGACTGCTGGCGTGCCGGGGGTGGGGATGATCATGCTCGTCATCGTCCTCCAGAGCGTCGGCATCCCGCTCAAAGGGATCGCGGTGATTCTGGGCGTGGACCGGATTCTCGATATGTGCCGCACGAGCGTGAATGTGACGGGCGATTGTATGGTCTGCGCGGTGATCGCCCAGAGCGAGAATGCGATCGAGAGTGCCGAGGAGGTCGAGGCGAGGCTCGCCAGGATGGAGCAGGCCGGGCTTGATGAGCACCCGCTCGAATCGGGGCCGGAGCAATATGACGGGGACTGATACGGATCCCGCGTGAAACTCGTGCGTCAACGCGGGGGTGGGGGGGGAGTGAAAGGGAGAGCCGTGCCTCCAGTCATTTCCGTGTTTGGCCATGCGTCGAACAGAGCCGCGAGCGCAAGCGACCGGTTTCGGTGGCTCGGCATGTGCCAGCACACGCCAACCCGTCGCTTGCGCTCAGGGCTCTGTTGAGCCTGCCTTCCCGCTGCGACGCACGAGAATTATCCGGGATGCGTATGAGAGCACCTTCCACGACTTCGTTCTGCTGCGCTGCCCAGCCCCGGATGGACCGGAGCCCTTCCAGGGTTCAAGGTAATGATGATCCCACACAAAACTCATGCAGGGGAGAAGGAGAAGAAGGAAGATCGCTCCGGAGGAGCGAAGTACCCAAGAGCACGAGTTCTATGCGGGCTCTGTATGAGTTTGCTGGGCAGCACGCAAAATATGCGGAGTTTGATTCGTGTGGGTCGATAGAGGGTCCATGCGAGTACCACACTCTCGGAGCTTCTGGTGCGCCTCGACTGGGGCGATCGTTCTTTCTTTTTTGGCTGGCTGCGCAGGGTCAGACAACAGCCGCTCCTCCGGGCAGGCGGTTGTCCCGACACTTATCCAGCCGGTTGTGCTTGATGGCGATATCTCGGAGTGACCACCCAGCGTGGTCATGACCACCGCCCCGTGGTGGCTCTATGTCCGCTGGAAGGTCACAGGCGAGGCCAAGACACCACAAGCCAGCGATGAATCTCTTGCGATATGGTTCGACCTCGACACCAACCCCGCCACCGGGCATCGTCCTGATGCACCACGCGGGGCCTCGCAGCTGGGCGTAGACCTGATGATCGAGCTCTCCCCGCCTGCTGCTGATGGCTCGGGGCTTGGGGTTGGTTCGAGAGTAATCGCCAACACCAGCACCGGCAGCAACGAGATATCACACAGCCAGATCGAGTTCAGCTTTGCGCCAACCTACGCCAACGAGTGGTACGAGGGGCGCATCGCTCGGCACACCCTTGCCGAGTTGGGCTTGCCCGTGCCTCAGGGGGGCGACCCGATCACAAGCATGTTTGTGCTGCGCGAGCGCACGGGAGCGGTTGTGGGCTCTTCACAGCCCATCGAGGTTGAGGCAACAGTTGCAAGCCCGACCCCACCACGCGCAGACCTGCGCCTCCCGCCCAGACCCCGCGAGGGGCTCCGGGTGGTCTCGTGGAATGTCTGGCGGGCCAAGCCGATGGAAGACCCCGGCCCCTTTGCCCGGGTGCTGCGGGTGCTCGATCCCGATGTGCTTTTGCTCCAGGAGTGGACCAGCCGCCCGAGCAAGATCGCCGCGTGGCTCAATGCGAGCGTGCCTCTGGATGAGGGCGAGTGGTCGGTGCGGATGGCAGAGGGCTGGGGTGTTGCGGTCGCGTCGCGCTACCCGCTTGAGCCGTTGGGGCATGACGAGCTGTATCTTGATGGTGCGGAAGACCCGGTGCGGTTTGTCGGGGCGCTTGTGGATACACCCCTGGGATATCTGGCAGCAGCGAGTGTCCACCTCAAGTGCTGTGGCTCTTCGGGGAGCCCCGAAGACCAGACCCGCATTTCAGAGGCTGGGATGATTAACCGCTCGCTCTCTGAGGCTCTTGCGATCGAGCCGGTCTCGATGCGGATCATCGCGGGCGACCTGAACCTTGTCGGCTCGCGCCCGCCGCTCGATGTGCTGCGCAACGGGCTCGATGCCGACGGGAGTGATCTGGAGATCGCCGACGCCCGCGACCTGGGTGATTCGGCGTATATCACCTGGCGCGAGGATGGCAATGTGTTCACGCCAGGGCGGCTGGATTATGCGGTGTATTCGGGGAGTGCTGTGCGCACAGCCCGGACCTTTGTGCTCGATGCCCGGTTGCTGAGTGATCGCGCGCTTGCGATCGCCGGGCTTGATCGGAGCGATGCCGATGCGAGCGACCACTTGCCGTTGGTGGTGGATCTGATCCCGGAATAGCGTGTCCGTCCATGGAGAGGACGGACGCCGATGCTGAGGCTCTGCGAAGCTTCGGATTAACTCCTCCGCATATGGACATCATCCATCCGACCATCCGACGCTTCGCAAGCTCAGCGTCGGCGTCCAGTAAAGAGATGGGGACACTCTGTCGGGCGAAGATGTGTTGCGTGCGAACTCAGTACCTTCGCACCACGCCCTTGACGATCCCCTGCACTTGGCAGTACTTGACACGGATCGGCTCAAACTCTGGGTTGGCCGGCTGGAGGCGGATGTGGTCTGCCTCCTTGAAGAAGGTCTTGAGGGTGGTTGTGCCGTCGGGGAGCAGCGCGACGACCCGGTCGCCGTTGTTGGCAGCCTGGGTGCGTTCGACGAGGATGACATCGCCGTCGAGGATGCCCTCGTCCTTCATGCTGTCGCCATCGACCTTGAGCGCAAAGGCCCCTTCGTTGTGTCCCTTGGTCGGGCCGAGCAGCTCTTCGAGGTCGATCTCGTCCTGATCGGCGATCTTCTCGATGGGGTACCCAGCCGCGATGGAGCCGACCAGCGGGAACCGGAGCGGGCGTGATTCATCAGGGACCGCGACACCCTCAGCGATCGACAAAGAGCGAGCCTTGTTGGCGTCTCGTGTGAGTGCGCCTTTTTTGATGAGCGCCTCGACATGCTCGAAGACCGTGACCTTGCTGACGCCGATTTCGTCGGCGAGCTCCTGCATCGTCGGCGAATAGCCCTTGCGGACACGCCAGTCTCGGATGAGTTGCAAAATCCTGAGCTGTTTGGGGGTCAGATTCATGAGGATGCACCTCCGCATTGGGGGCTGTGAGACACACAGCCCGATTGTGTTCGATTCCTCTCGATCGTGCCGGGTGCTGCTCTGAGCGCGTCACCAGGGTGTCGAGGACATTTCGGATACTGATTACGATGCCCGACTGCTCGCACAGCCCGCGTGCGACCGCGGTGAGCACACCGACCTGTGCAGCGTGCATCGCGGTGCCGAGCGAGGGAGTCACAAGTTGATGCGCACATTCGGGCATCCCCGTCCCGGCATCGACATCCACCCGTTGCAGGTTGCCAGACTCGCTCGGCAGATAGCCAGCGACAAAGTCGCCGCCCGGCCCGAGACGGACCAACTCCTGCAAGACACTCACGCCGCGGCTCTTTGATCGAGCCTGTATCGCCTTCCGTGGCATTCCAAACACCGTTGCGCTCCCGGACCTGTGATCGTTCGCATCGCAGTTCATGCTGCGTGCGTCGATCTTCCAAGAGGGCTCCGCCCTGTGTGGTTCTTGTCATGCCCCATCCTCCCTGGATGAGGTGGTCAGTCGCTGACCCGAGTCTGTTGCTCATCTGTTTCATCGGACGCTCTACCGAACGGGCTCCAAAGAAAACAGGAACTCTGTTTGGCACAAGATAGCCAATCATTGCCACAACGGCAAGCAGATTCTCAAGGATTGTGTTATATTTGCTAAAACACCCACACGATTGGGTGGATATTCGGTCAAAAACCGAACCAGAGGAAGGGATTGCCAGATCGCAGGGCCATATTGGGTTTCCGGGAGAGCATTCCTTCGAGTTTCCAAAGATCAGATTGACCGACTGCGTTCGATGAGTGAACCCCGCCGACGGATCGCCCCCTGAATCTCGAGCATCGTGATCGCGGTGCGGACCTCGGCTGGACCGACACCGAGGCGTTGTGCCAGATCATCCGGGGTGCGCGCACAATCCAGGGCTTCCAGCAGCCGGGCTTGCAGCGGGTCGCCGGGCTCATGGGTGTGGTTTGGGGTCGGCTCACCTTCGCCCGTCCAGAGCCCCACCGGCTCGGTTGCGGTCGCGTCGGCGTATCGGGGTTCGTGCGTGCCGACAAAGTGGTGCCTTGCGGGGGTTTCGAGGAGTTCAAGGACATCACCCGGGCAGGTCGCAATGGCTGCGCCGCCAGACTTGATCAGCGTGTGCGTGCCCTCACTGGCTGGCGAATCGACCCGCCCCGGCACCGCGAGCACCTCGCGCCCCTGGTCCTCAGCTGCGGCCCTTGCGGTGATGAGCGCCCCCGACCCCTTCGCAGCCTCGATCACCACCACGCCGAGGGCGAGCCCGGAGATGATCCGGTTGCGCGCGGGGAAGTTTTCTGCCTGAGGCGAGACATCCAGAGGCAGCTCGCTCACCAGCGCCCCCCGGCCATCGATGATCTCATCAAAGAGTGCCGAGTTTTCCGGCGGGTACCGGTGCGCGAGCCCGCAACCAAGGACGGCGATCGTGCGCCCGTGGCTGCGCATCGCGCCGCGGTGGGATGCTGAATCAATCCCCCGCGCCCCGCCCGAGACGACCGTCACGCCACTGCCAGCAAGCACGCCCGCAAACCGCTCAGCCTGCTCGATGCCATAGGAGGTACACGCCCGCGAGCCGACGATGGCAGCCGGGTAGCGGTCGTCGGTTTCGACGCGGAGTTCGCCCAGCACCGAGAGCACCGGCGGCGGGTCGGGGATGGTCGCCAGGAGCGGCGGGTAGCCCGGCTCGCCGATGCCGAGGAAGGAGATGCCCAGCCTCTCGGCGTGTTCGATCTCGCGCTCGGCCAGTTCCATGCTTTCGCGCAGCCCTCGGGCAATCTTGGCAGCGGTTGCTGCGCCGATGCCTCGGATGCGGGCCATCTCGGCGGGGCTTGCAGCAAGGGCAGCTGTCGCTGAGCCAAAGAGCTCGACCATGCTGGCGATACGCCGATGCCCGAGCCCGGGAGCCATGGTGAGGCGGAGGAGGGAATGGGTGTTTTCGGTGAGGGGTGGCACGGCAGGCTCGATTTCTTTCAGAAACTTGACGATGTGTGCAACCGGGCTGCTTTTCTGAGGTACACCCTGTAAGAGAAAAAGGGAACAAAAAGGCGTGACAGCACTTGACAGGATACGGCAATTTTGGTAGTTTGCGCAAGTATATACGATTTCAGACCGGTCTTCACAGGCCGGTCTTCACAGGACCGGTCTTCATTCGGACCGGTCGCAACTCGGCCGGTCCCCAGATATTGGGAGGCAGGCATGAAGAACGAATCAATGCGGAGTAGGTTGTTCACAGCGATACTGGCGGCGGCAGTGTGCGGCTCGTGGGGGGTGGGCGCGACAAGCGTGCTGGGCCAGCCGGGTCAGCCGGGTCAGCAAGATCCATTGCCTGCATTTGATCCCCCAATCGTCTTTCTGCCCACCGTCGGAGGGGTCTACGGCATTGATTCGATGGA
>JAJRZG010000047.1 GCA_024275365.1 Planctomycetota bacterium
CATCGACCCCAACACCGGTGAGCTTGCCGATTTTGCCGCGAGCATCGGGGCGGAGTATGCGATCTGGTCGCGCCAGTCGTTGGGAAAGGCCGAAACGATCGAACGGGAGGCACTCACGCGCGACCGTTGGCGGTGGGAGCGCATCTGGGATGCCGACAACGATCGGTTCCTCTATGTGCAGCGTTGGGACCCCGAAACGGTCTGGGTGCCGGTGGTCGTTGAACGGGACGAGGTGCGGTGGGTGGTGTTCTATGTGCGACAGGATTGAACCTCATTCCTCGTCCAGCGTCTTCTTCCGCCGCAGCACATGGTGATAGTGCTGCGCAAACCGGTGTGCCTCATCGCGGATCGCCTGGCAGAGCTTGAGCCCCGCGTTCTCACGCCCCAGCTTGATCGGTTCGCCCCGCTCCTGCGTGTAGATCAACTCCTCTTTCTTCGCCAGGCTTATCACCATCGGTGGCCGCACATCGAGCTGCTCAAACGCCTCAAGCGCCGCGTGCAACTGGCCAAGCCCGCCATCAATCAGCACAACATCGGGGTACAGCTCGTTCCCATCGCCCGCCTCGCGATACCGCCTGCTCACAACCTCGCGGATGCTGGCATAGTCGTCGTTCCCGCCCTCGACCGAACGGATGCGGTACCGCCGATACTCGTTCTTGAATGGCTTGCCATCGACAAAGCACACCTTGCTGCCGACGGTTTCGCCCCCTTGCAGGTGCGCGATATCAATCCCCTCGATGCAGCGGATGGGCGCATCCATACCGAGCGTTCTTTGCAGGCTGCGGAGACTCTTGGCCGGGTCGAGATACCCGATATCAACCTCGGAGCGCCAGTCCTTTGATCGCGCGGGTCGGTCGTCGAGTTTCTCGATCGCACGGATGTAATCGCGCATCGCCGCAGCCTGCTCATACCGCAACTCCCTGGCAGCCTGCTGCATCTCGTCGCGCATCTCGCGCAGCACCACACTCCGCTTGCTGCTGATAAACCGCACAAAGCGGCTTGCGTCATCTCGGTACGCCTCCCTGTCGATCTTGTCTGCGCACGGCCCCGTACACTGGTTGATCGCATACAACAAACAAGGCCGAAAGAACCGGTTCTTCGGGTCGTCCGCGACAATATCAAGAGAACATGTCCGAAACTTGAACACCAACTGCAAGACCTGAACCGCCTCACGCAGCGCCCCAGAGTTGACAAAGGGCCCAAAGACTTTCGCGCCCTTCATCTCGGGCGCAATCGTGCCATCGGGCCGCCGACCCTCGGGGTTCCGTGTCACAAAGACTCGCGGGAAGTCTTCCCGCTGGGTAATGACAAGGAAGGGGTACGACCTGCCATCCATCAACGCAACATTGAACCGAGGCTTGATGTCCTTGATGAGCCGGTTCTCGGCGAGCAACGCCTCCCACTCGCTCTCGCACAGCAGCACCTCAAAGTCGTGCACGACATCGAGCATCGGCTGCTTCTGCACACCCAGGTCGGCTGAGGGCACAAAGTAGCTCGACACGCGGTTGTTGAGCCTCCCCGCCTTGCCGACATAGAGCACGACACCCTTCTCGTCCTTGAGCAAATAGACGCCGGGCTTGGCGGGCAGGCTCCGGGCCTTTGAGCCCAGCCGCGACATGCGTTCCTCGCGCGATTCGCTCCCCCACGGCGGCGGCGGTGCATCGGCCGGAGCAGAGCCGTTGTCATCGACAGGTTGGGGGATCGGGTCGTCTGGCATGTGGGAATGGTATTCCCAAACACACGAGCCCTCAGCGTCAGCGACGGGCTGGATCTGCCGTAGTGCTCGCTTCGTGCCCTGGCCCATTGCTTGCGCTCAGGGCTCTGCTACGCCGCCTCGGGCCAGATCACCTCCGCCCGCTCGGCCCGCCCCGTCGGCTCGCCATACACCACCGCCCACTGCGTCGCCATCGGCGGGAACACCGCCTCGTGCCAGTGGAATGTGTACGCGCTGTCAAAGCGCCGATCGATCTCCGCGAGCGCCTCGACAAAGCCCGTCGCCTCGTTATTGATGCCAAGATACTCACCCGGCTTCATCGTCCGCGTCCGCAGCCCAAAGCTCAGCCCCTCACCGGCTGTCTGCTCGTCCCGCCAGATGGCGATCTCAACCACATCGGCCCAATGGACCCGCCACACCTCGCGCCCGCCAAAGCTCACAGCGACCTCCTCGCCATCGAGGGTAATGCCCGGGTTAAACTCGCTCAGGTTCATACTTGTCCTTGCTGTAAAGCACCCGTGTTGTGTGCAGCCTGCATCACGCCTTCGCCTTCACCCGCCGAGGCTTTGCGCCAAGGATCACCGCGATCACCAGCCCCGCAAGCAGCCAGCCCACGAGCACCTCGCCAAGCAACGGTGCCGACCGCGCAAACGAGAAGTTTGCCCATCCACCCGCCGGCACCATCATCGCGCTCCCGGCAAACGCTCCAAGCAACACCGCAAACAGCACCCGCTCGGCAAACGACCGCCGCGCCCCGCCATAGAGCGATATCAGCACCGCTGCAAAGAGAGACGCAGCACACGCCACAATGAGCCCGCGCCCCATCGCAGCAACATCATTCGACGAAGCCGAAGAACTGCCGACAGCAGGCGAAGCAGTCGATCCCGCCGCCTTCGCCTCGGCTGGTCCAAACGGCAATCGACTGCCAAACTCACTCAGCCGATCGCCAAGAGTCTGCACCACAGCCGTTGCGCTTTCAGCACCCGAACCCGCCGCACCCTGAGACGCTGCCGGCCCCAGCATACTAAAGAGCGTGCTCCATGCCACCAGCACAACGCCCCCAACCACCCCGGCTCCAAGCACTCGTAACATCACACCTCCTGCAAACCCACCCCCAACCTCCGACACTCAAACGATGGCATAGCGAACGCCCCGCTGCCACAACACGGCCCCGTTTCCCGTCTCTCCGCATCTTGCCCAGCCGGTACAACCGGCCCACCCAAACACCTCCCTCAGCAGCTCCCCCCACGAAACAACACAACGAGCGTGAACTCCTCGAGGCCTTAGGTTAAAACTCAGAGCCTCTTGCAGTCACTTGCCCCGTGTGCCACGGCCATCCTGGTCGTGCGGGAACCCCGGACAACAACGAATCCACATCACGGCTCACAGAGCCGTGGCACACATCAGAACATGTGAATGGAAGGTGCTCTACACCCGTGGGCCAGAGTCACCGAGTTTCTCGATCGCCTCGGCGTATTGCTCGCGTAGGGGTTCGACAACCTCCTTGATGAACCGTTCGGTCTGTTCGACGGAGCGGCCGATGTAGTGCATCGGGTTCATCATGTCGTCCCAATCGAGTTCGCCATCGAGCAGGCCGCCCTGTTTCTTACTTTGAAAGGCAGGGTCGGCGCGGAGGCGGGCAAGGAGGTCATTGTCGAGGCCCTGATCTTTGACGCGCTTGCCCGCCTCCTGGGCGTGGAGGCGGATGCGTTCGTGGTAGTCCTGGCGATCGGCGCCGAGCTTGACGCAGGCCATGAGGATGTTTTCGGTCGCCATGAAGGGCAGCTCGGCCATGAGGTTTTTGCGGATGGTTGCTTCGTGGACGACGAGGCCGCTGGCGACATTGTGCATGAGGTCGAGGGAGCCGTCGAGCGCGAGGAAGGCCTCGGGGAGGCTGAGGCGGCGGTTGGAAGAGTCGTCGAGCGTGCGCTCAAGCCATTGGGTGGCAGCGGTGTCGTAGGCGTTGCCGACGAGGTTCATGACAAAGCGCGTGAGGCCACAGATGCGCTCGCACCGCATGGGGTTGCGCTTGTAGGGCATAGCGGATGAGCCGATCTGTTTGGACTCGAAGGGCTCGTCGATCTCTTTGCGGTTGGAGAGGAGGCGGATGTCTGTGGCGATCTTGTGGAGGACAGCGGAGATGGAGGCGAGGTCGGCGAGGGTGAAGGTATCGGATACACGAGGATAGGTTTGGCCGGTGATGTCGTAGGTTTTGACAAAGTTGCCATAGCCGCGAGGATCGAGGTTGTTGAAGAAGCGCCTTTCAAACTGTGTAACCAGTTCGTTATCACCTCCGAACAACTCAAGAAATGACGCTTGCGTACCAGTAGCGCCTCTCATTCCACGAATCGGGACATGTTCGTAATGCGTGTTGTAGAAGTGGATGTATGCTTCGTGCAGATCGCTCGCCCAGTTCGCGGCGCGGCGACCAACCGTGACAGGTTGGGCGGGTTGGTAGTGCGTAAAACCGAGGGTCGGGATTGATCGAGTATTCTCACCAAAGCCGGACAGTGAACTGATTGATCGAACGAGTTTGAGTTGGATGAGGCGTCCAGCGTCTTCGATGATCCGTGCATCCGCATTACACACCACATCCTGACTCGTCATCCCCAGGTGGATGATCGGCCTTGCCGTGGGGCACGAATCACCCAGCGCGTGGACATGGGCCATGACATCGTGGCGGAGGTCTCGTTCGTAGGCCTCGGCGGCGTGCATCTCCTCGTCGGTAATGCCGCCGGGGCGGTTGACGACGGCGCGGAGTTCTTCGACCTGCTCTTTGCTGACCGGCAGCCCCAACTCATGCTGTGCCTCAGCGACCGCGAGCCATATCTTCCGCCAGGTGTTGAACTTGTGCCGGGGCGACCAGAGGCTGAGCATCTCCGGGCTGGCGTTCCGGGCAGCGAGGGGGGAGGTGTAGGTGTCGTACTGGTTGGTCGGATCGGGCATATGGAAGGATAGGAACGGCATGCCCCCGGTGTTCGATTGGTCCGGAGAAAGAGGCTCTATGCGCAAGCATGAGCTTTCGTGCGTGGTGCAATGGGTACGGGTCTGCGAGAGTGCGATCGGATTATCTGTGCGGATCGGAGAAAGCGGGGTGGATTGCTAGTTGGACGAGAGCTCACGCTTGCGCATAGAGCCTCTTTGCGGCGGGCGCGACGAGTTTGGATTTATTGTCGGAGGTCTGCTCCTTGCTCGTGGAGGACATAGTGGATGGCGCGATTGACAGCGTCCTGGGTGAAGAGATAGCGGGTCGAGCCGTGACGGGTCCAGACTTTGGCGTGCTGACTGGCGAGGTCGGCCTCGCGGAGTCGGCGGGTACACCACGCTTTGCACTGGTCCATGATCTTCTCGGGAGGAACCGGGGCGGCTGCAACGAGGTGGATGTGGTTGGTTCGGACATGGAGCGCGAGCAGTTGCCACTTGCGGAAGTCCAAGTGGTCGCAGATGGTCTGTTCGACGATCGTCCTTCTGGGTTGATCGAGCAGGACTGGGTCGGCAACCATCTCGGCACGCTCGAACGCAACCCGATTGGGCTGGTGGGGGATGTAGGGTCGGCCGTGCTGGTGGGCTCCGGTGTGGTCCGCCGAGCCGCGCCGGTCGCCGTGGAGCCATGTGCCGTGGGTTGTCCAGGTGAGGAGATAGGCGAGCGGTACGGCCATGGCGGAAAGTATGCCAGATGCCATCCAACTGTGCAAGGGAAAGAGGCTCAACGCGCAAGCGTGAGCTTTCGTGCGTGGTGCAATGGGCACGGGTCTGCGAGAGGACGAGAGCTCACGCTTGCACATAGAGCCTCTTTTTTCTGATTATGCGGATGTGAGCGGGCGGTTCTACACTTGCCCGATGGACCACCACCAGGCCGCCACAATCAGCCCGCTTGCCCGACCCGTCCGGGTTGAGGCTGGCGTGCGCACGGTGCGGGTCGCAGCCATCGTCCCCTGCTTCAATCGCCCCGAAGACCTCACAACACTCGCCGGCGACCTGGCCGCGTGTGCGTTGGAAGCAACACCTCGCGCGGGGACGGAGCACCTCGGAGAAGGGGTTGCGCAGCCGCTACGGATCGACCTCTCGGTGCTGGCAATAGACAACGCCTCAGAGCCCAGGCTTGAACTGCCAGAGTTCCCGGATCGGATCACCACAAGACTGGTCCGGCTCGCAACCAACACCGGCGGCTCGGGCGGCTACAACACAGGCATGGCGCTTGCCCTCGGGGAAGAGAGCGAGACAAGAAGTGACACCGGTCCAGACTACCTCTGGCTCGTCGATAGCGATGCCCGGGTCGAGCCCGACACGCTCTCGCAGCTGCTGCTGGCGATGGAGGCAGACAGTTCTATCGTCGCACTCGGGCCTGCCCTTGCCGATACCGAAACGGGCGATATCCAGGAAGTGGGCGGGGCGTTTGATCGAAAGACAGGCCGGTTTGGCCCTGCATCGACCGATCTCCCCAAGGATCAGGACCACAACGAGCCGATCGAGTGTGACTATGTCGCCGCGTGCTGCGTGCTGGTGCGGGCCGCAGCGGTGCGGGCAGTCGGGCTCATGCCCGAAACATTTCTCAACTGCGATGATGTCGAGTGGTGTCTTCGGCTCGCGCGCGAGGGCGGGGGTCGCGTTGCGGTATTGCCCGGTGCAAGAGCCTCACACCCCAGGTTTGACCGCTTCGGGACGCTGCCCCGATACTTTGGCGCGCGCAATGCGTTCGGACCGATCGACGCGCTGGGCCTGGGTCGCTTCGTGCGGCTCCGACGAGCCGTGCGAGAGGTCATGCGGGCAATCAATCAGCACCTGATGGCAAGGCCCGATCTTGCCGCGTTGCACCTCCGGGGCTTGCACGACGCTGCTGCCGGGTATACGCGCGGATTTCCTGCTGCATTGCCGAAAATTACACCACTCCAGCCCTTTGCGGAGTTAGAAACCGTGCTTCGGGGGCTGGGCTCGCAGCAAAGACAATTCCTGATCGACTGGCCGGGCGATATGAATGCAACAGACCGCCAACTCGTCCGGCAATCGCTCGCAGACACCGGACACGATGTGGACGGCGCAGCCCGGGCACCAACGCGGAGCATCGCAGCCCTGATCCGCCGGGCACTCGCCGGGCCTCGGTTTGATGTTGCCCTCGTGCCCGCAAAGGGAACACCCGCACACTGGCTGGTCGCGCGCTCAATGATCGAGCTCGCGCCTGGCGGATTCGTGCATCGACGCGAATCGCGGTGGGTGTTGATGGCGCGCTGCGCCGGCACTGCTGCTGCAGGTCTTTGGCACGCAGCCAAGATCGGGATGCGTCGTGCCCGACAGCCCACGCTCCCAACAGCACGCGATACACGAGTGCTCGCACCAGTGACAACCGATGCAAAGACAACCCTCTCCGTCATCGTGCTGAGCTACAACCGCAAGAGCGCGCTCCTCCAAACCCTGCAACGGCTCAACACAGGCGCAGCAACACAAAACGCCGAGATCATCGTTGTCGACAATGCTTCAGCAGACAGCTCGGCCGAGGCGGTGCGCGAGCAGATGCCCAGAGCAAAGGTGATCGCGCTCGAAACCAACGAAGCCATCGCCGGGTTCAACCGCGGTGTCGAGGCTGCTGGCGGCGATCTTGTCCTGATCCTCGATGACGACGCAAGGCCCGAACCCGAAGCGCTGGCAAGCGCGATCAAACTGCTCTCTGAGCGAGCAGACCTGGCGGCAGTCACGCTGTTGCCCTACCACCCAGCGACCGGAACAGTCGAGTGGCCCTTTGCAGAGCGAATGAATGGGCCTCGTGACGATTGGCCCATCATGGGCTGCTGCAACCTTGTCCGCCGGGATGTCTGGCTGGCGGTCGGGGGCTACGACACGAGCTTTTTCCTCTACCGTAACGATGTCGAGTTGGCTCTCAAAGTCCTCGCAACAGGCCGCGGCGTCTCCTTCAACCCCGACTGGCGGTGCGAGCATGACTCACCAGCAGCCTCGCAAAAGAGCGCCCGCTGGTGCCGACTGGCAACACGGAACTGGGTGTGGATGACCCGTCGTCACGGGCGCAGCACCGGAAGAGCGATAGGCCTGCTCGCCGGGTGGGCATGGGCGCATCGGCTCGCCGGGCTCTCACCATCGCGCCAATGGAGCGTGCTCCGCGGCGCACTTGAAGGCATCACGCGAGCCCCCGCAGCCCTCCCCGCAAGCGTCCGACCAGACGGACGGGCGTTTGCCGCACTCCTCCGGCTGCGGTTCGGAAAACGATAAACAAAGTACCACCGGCACCTGTCGATCAGACAGATTCAACCAACACCTCCAACACCGCCCGCCACTCGGCATACTGATACGGCACCTCATGCCGATCGTGTATCGCACGGACCTCACCAAGCATCCTCTCGGTCAGCCCCTCCTGCCACGCCCCGGCAGACGAATCACAGTAATACACGCGGCACCCAAGCGGACGGACTCCATGCACCGTGCAGAGCAACGCCTCCTGAAACGGGCACCCCCCCGCTGCGCGCGCACCTGCGATGTCGTCGAGTGTCAGTGATCGTGCAAGCCGTGAAAGCAGGTAGGCAGCCTCAAGCCCGGTCACATACAGCCGGTGCCCCCACGCCTCAAAGTTGCAGCATCGACCGGTCTGGTTGCACACGGGTGTGCGCCGCGCAACCTCGCGGGCGATGTGCTGATAGACCAGTTCGAGCTCGCCAGAGATCTGAGGGTCGCGCGCAGCAACAAGCCAGGCATGGGGGGCCATCAGTTGTTGTCGGGGTTGTGGATGGTGTCCGGCCCTTTGCCAGCCGTCTTCTCGTAGTAGCCGTCGCCCCGCTTCTCATACTTCGTAAACCCGAGCTTGTCGAGGTTCTTGTTTGAGAGCTGCCCCTTGCTCTTGATGTCCGACCACTTCCCCGCGATATTCGGGGCTTGGGGGATACGCCGAACGGGCTTGCCGGTCTCGGGGTGCTTGGTGAGGGCATCATCAGACATCGGCTGGACGACCTCGAAGCAGTCGCCGGTGCCGTTGCCATCGCTATCGAGGATTTCGTAGACATAGGTGGGCATGGGGAACGATATGCCCGCACAAGACATCGGGCGTGCCCGGGCGAGATGCCCCAGCAAGCGTGCATAACCGGCGGGTTATTCGCCCATCTGGATCACAAGCGAGATGTTGTCGGCATACCCATCATTCCCACCCCCCGATTCACGGACGCACTCGATCTCGATCTCGGCCCATCTCGCCATACTCGGTGGCGTGCCCGTGACTTCTCGCAAGAGCAACCCCGTCTTCTCCCCACGATCGCGGGCAGTCACCGGCCCAACCTGCGAGACCCCCAGCAGGTTGTTGTCCGCATCGAGCCAGCGGACACGAACTGCCGCGCGGTCATCCTGATCGGCATACCCACCGAGCCAAGCCGAGAGTGTGAAAGAGGCCTTGGTCGAGTCGATTGCCGCTGCAATGGGGTGGAGGTCAACCCGCTGGGCTGCGAGTGATCGCTCGGAAGCCCCGCCACAAAACAGATTCTTCCCGCGACGCCCCGGCCCCGAATCCGTGTCCGTTGGGTAGCCATCAGGCGAGCCATACTCAATCAGCGTAACACCCATCGGCCCCGGATTGATCCAGCCAGAGATGTTCTGGTGGATATTCTGATCGCGCATGCCCCGGTCCAGCTCGGCATCGCCGTTAAACACAAGGTTGGTCTCGAGCGCAGCAACCGGAGCATACGACGCTGCAAGCCCCACAGGTCGGCCATCGAGGTTCATATCCGAAGTGATCGGCACGCCCATATGCACGAGGGCTGTCGCGACCCCATCGACATTCCGAGGCGACGGGAACGGCTGCCCGCGGACAACACCCGCCCCGCTCACAAGAAACGGGATGGTGCGCTTCTCGGGTGTGTCGCCCGAGTGCCCCTTGTCCATGGACCCGCCATGATCGGTTGTCAGGATAACCAGCCAGTTCTCGTGCTCAAAGCCCACCCGGCTGCGCATGGCATCGAGCACAAGCCCGACCAACCGATCGGCCGTCTCGATCGCCCGGAGATATTCAGGCACGCTCGGATGAAACCCGTGCGCATGCCCGCCCTCATCCACATCTGCAATATAGAGAAAGAGAGCATCAACATCAAAGCCCGGGGAGTCGGGATGTGTCCCCCCGAGCAGGACCGCAGCATCCTGGGCTGCCAGTGCGTCACCGTTCTCGGAGTACTCGTAAAACAGATCAAGATCCGCGCCGGTAGGTGGAAACTTGTCGATGGCGTCCCAGGTCGTGATCCGAACGGTATTCCATCCCGGGTTGTGTGATTCAAGAAAGCTGAAGAGGTCGGGATACTGATCGAGTCGGCTCCCCTCATAGCCATTGGTCGTGACATTGTGCTTGTCGCGGTGAACACCGTGCAGGATGGTTGACCAGTTCGGCCCGCTAAAGGTGAGGTCCTCACAACGGGCATTCGTCGCAAGAAAGCCCTCCGCAACAAGAGAGTCAATCGCGGGCGTGTCCGCAGCACGCAGCGCATCCGGGCGCAGGCCATCAATACCAATGTAGAGGAGCTTGGGTGCGGGCTGAGCGAGGCAGAGTGCCGGGCTGAGCATCAGCACAACAGAGACAACACCCGCAAGCATGAGATCGCGACAGTATGTGGAGATAAGCATAGAAAAGAGTATGCGGCCGAATCCTACCGTTTGCATACAACCCGTGGGCGTTTCTACGAGCCCCGAGCGCAAGCTCGGGTTTGTGAATGGCCAAATGTCACAGGCATACCCCAAACCCGAACTTGCGCTCGGGGCTCGCAAATACACCGTGTGCCATGGCCATTTTGGCCGTGCGGTATACCAGATTAGTAAATAAGCTCAAAGCACAGCTCACAGAGCCGTGGCACACCGCAACAGAACCCCTCAAGGTACGCTCTATGCCGAATCAGATAAAGGTCTGCCCACTCTCAGCATCGGTCAGCGACCACCGAAGCCTCCGGCAGATTCGGCTCAGCACGGGCCACGCCACCTCCGCGTCATGGATCGAAGCCATAACCTGCATCGGCGTGTCCACACTCGTGGGCATATCGACCACAAACCCGGGGCCGTAAAGGCGTTCGAGCCCCAGCGAGCCATTCTTACTGCCATCAGAAGCGGTGTTAAAATCGCCGAGCATGACCTTAATCTCCTCGATCGTGCCCAGGGGTGACACCTCCTCACCCGGCTCAGCCTTGAGACTGAGCACCATCATTCGGCTCTTTTTCGCCACGCAATCGCCCCTTAGTCTTCGTCGTCTGCATCGAGCAGCGAGATCGCCTCATCAAGCAGCTTGCCCAGCGGGATCGGCTTGAGCAGGTACTGGTCAACCCCGAGGCTCTTGGCGTATTCCTGGTGCCGTTTGCCCTCGTTGGCGGTCACCATGATCACAATCGGACTGTCCTCTTTGCCCTTGATCTTTTCGAGCGCGAGAAAGCCGCTCCGCCCGGGCAGCATCATGTCCAGGATCACAATATCCGGAGGCGGGTCCTCGTGGCAGACATCCACCGCCGAGTTGCCATCGGCAACAGATTGCGTCCGGGCACCCTCAGCCCGAAAGGCCGCCTCCATCGATTCAAGCACATCCTCGTCGTCATCGACGATCAAGACGCGGACACCATCAAGTCGGCCTGAGTCATCTGTCATGCGTGTTCTCCCGTCCAGCTCGCATCGTGCGCAGCACAGTCATTCCCCGATTGTACCACACCCATCAGGTTCTGAGCCCGAGACTTCAGTCCCGGGCAGGAGGGTCTGCGGGCTGACACACGCATCAGGGCAATCTCGTGAGGTTGTGCTCTGCCATGTACGCCCGGTCGCACTCTGATTGTTCGATCACCGCATCGACATCTCCCTGGGTCATCCAGGGCAAGGCCTCAAGTTTGCCCCGGAGACGGTCAGGGAAGGGCCGATTGAGCCGCTCGTGCCTCGGGCGGCTCTTCCACATCCGGTGCATCCAGAGGTACTGTTCCGGCACCCGCCGGACCAACCGTTCGATCCCCCTTCGATACCGGGCCGCGAGGTAGAAAAACGGGTCGGGCTGATCGAGCCAGTCCTCGGGGTGGATGACATCTTCAACCTCAACACGGAACCGGACACCACCACCCGAGCAGGGTGCCGCAAAGCCCTCCTGCACAGGCCGATCCTGCAGGCTGTTCCAGCCGAGCCTGCGGGCCTGCCCGACCACGATCGAGGCCTTGTGCTGATACGCCGCCATCCCGATCGATTTGTAGGTGCTCGCCAGCCGCCCAAAGAAGGGGACAAAGAGCCCCCGGTCGCCCGCGTTCTGGTCGGCGACAAACGCGATGGGAGCGCCAGCATCGAGCAAATCGGGGATCTGGCGGAGCGCACCAAACTTATCGAGCAACACCAGGCCACGCCGGGCGCGGGTCTGGCGGACCCAGTCGTCCATGGGTTTGTTGTCCAGAGGCCGATAGATCGCGTGCGCCGGAAAGCCGAGCAACGCCATCGTGTATCCCAGCAGTTCCCAGTTGCCGCAGTGCCCGGTGATGAGCAGGGCAGGACGATCACCGAGAATCGTCCGAAGCCCGGTCGCCATGTTGTCAAACTCAACATGGCGAATCCAGGCATCCTCACTCATGAGCCGGGGGGCGAATGAAATCTCGACCCCGAGCATGAAGAGATGCTCATACGACCGCTCGGCATACTCCAGGCGTTCGGCGCTCGTGAAGTGTGGACACGCAAACCCGAGGTGCCCAGCAGCCCGCTCAAGCCGCGCACGGTTGAAGGGCATGCGCGCAAATGCACGCCCAAGCGATCTCGCCGCTTCAAGCGAGGGGCGAGGCCCAGCCAAGAGCGGCACAGACAGCGCGCCACGCAGCAGCCAGTACGCAGGGATGTGTGCAGCCGCTGGAAGCGAGACCCCCACAGGCAGGACTCCTGAGGTCTAGAAGCCGCCGATCAGGGTGCGGAGACGGTTCTCATTGAGCACCGGCATCGAGGTCATGGTCGCCTGGTCGAAAAGCTCGTCATAGCGAGTGATGACCTGCTGCGCCTGGACAAACTGCTCGACGATAGCGATTGGTGCATTGATGGGCGGCTCGGGCGGCAGGTTGGGCCGCTGCCCCATCACCAAGAAGTCGACATCGCCGGTAAGCTCTTCCGTAAACTCTCCACCCCACTCAGCGATCATCGCGGTAATACCAAGCCGCTCGGCATCAGTCGCGGTGCCGTCCCGGTTGGTGTCAAAGTTGCCGATGATGAGGAACTTGTAGGTCTTGTTGGGGTCGTAGACCGCGTTCGCGATAATGTAACCCCGCACGACAGGGTTGCCCGTCCGCTCAGACACAATACGGCAGATCGCAGAGTTGGCATCAATACGGATGACTTCAAGAGATGCCTTCCCACGCGGGTAGACACCATCAGCATTGGGACGAATTGCAGAAGGCTCTTCGTAAACGGCAAACGACATACCCACCCGGATCTTGTCCGTATTCCCAAGGTCGATCGTCGCGGTACCCTCAGCCGGGTCGGCAGCAACAACCCGCCCATCAACGAGCGATTCTTCAGGCCTGCCCTCAAAGAGGTCCCTCTTGCGGTCGCCACGGAGACGCTCGATCTGGTCAAGCAGATCGAGCTTCTGGCTTTCAAGTGCGGTAAGCCGATCGAGCAGCCCGACCTCCCGGTTCTCGGCCTGCTGACGGATGTCTGTCACACGGATGTCCATGTCGCTGCGGTGCTGGTCCGTCCCGGTGCGGTACGACTCAACCTCCGCCCGATACCGGGCAAGCTCGTCATTGATCGCCGCAAGCGTGGCACGGTGTGCAGCATCGCGGGCTCGGCTGCGCTCCTGCTCGTTCTGGAGATCTGTCTCGGCGACAGTCTTGGCAGTCAGAGCCGATTCGATGCGGCTCTCTTGCATGGCAATGTGTGTGTTGGCCTTGCCGAGCAGGTCGTCAAATGAACTCCCAGTGACGAGGGCCTTGAGGCTCGGCGCCTCGCCCTGCCCGTTCCAACCCGTCGCTGTGGCTATGCCGGGGAGCCGAACGCTATCGAGACGCTCAAGTGTGGTTTCGAGTGTGCCACGGTCGGCCCGACTGCTGATGGTCGAGATTGCCCGCCCGAGGTTGTCGTTGAGATACCCAACGACGGTTTCCCGGTTCTGCCGTGCGGTGTCCGCAATCTGTGAGATGCGCGGGTCGTTGCGCTGCTGGGCGTTGATGTACTCACTCAAGCCCTGCTCAGCAAGTGTGAGTTCACCCTTGGCCTTGTTGAGATTGCCATAGAACACAATGGTGCTGACAAACAGCCCCAGGCTCAGGATACTGAGGATAGAGATCGTGACCACGACTCCGACGCCTGCTCCACCTCGACCTGCCATGCTGCACACTCCAATTC
>JAJRZG010000333.1 GCA_024275365.1 Planctomycetota bacterium
AAGCCGCTCCCGCAGTCGAAACCCCCCTCGTCCGCGCCCCCGCCTGGACCGAGAGCGAAACACTCACCCAGGAAAAAGAAACCCTCGGCTTCTATGTCTCGAGCCACCCGCTCGATCAATGGCAATACTGGGCAAGCGTCTTTGCGACCGCCGACCTCAGCAACATCCGCGAGCGAGGGCAGGACAGCCGCGTCGTAATCCCGATCCTTGTGCAATCCATGCGCACACTCGTGGTCAAGCAGGGCCGAAGTGCAGGCCAGAAGATGGCGATCCTCACCGTTGAAGATACCGTCGGTGTCGCCGAGGCTGTCATGTTCACCGAGTGCTTCAGCAAGTACAGCCACCTGCTCGAAGACGAGGCCCCCAAGTTCCTTCTCGGCCGCATCGATCTCTCCCGGGGTGACCCGCAAATCCTCGTCGATCGCCTCGTCCCCATCGACGGCCTGCCCCTCGAACGGGGCGTTCTCCGCGTCACCGTCAGTGAACTCCGCCTCAACGGCTCAAGCCGACAGGCCCTCGAAAGCCTCGCCACCACCCTCGGCGTAACCTCGCCCACCCCCACCAACGGCAATGGCAACGGCCACACCAACACCCCCACCACCGGCTCCGGCACCATCCCCATCGAGCTGGTCGTCGAGACCGACGAGGTCGTCTGCGAGGTCAAACCCGCCCGCGAACTCCGCACCACCCTCACCCCCGACCTCGCCCGCGAACTCGTGGCAGCCGTCGGCGAGGGGAGTGTCAAGCTTTACAAAGGCGTCGCGGTAGAGTTGGAGAAAGACCGCAAGCCATGGGAGAAGCGGGGGTAAAGTCCAATCGGCAGCACGGATTGGACTTGCGAGGCCAGAGTGTCCAGTCTTTGGGCTATGGCTGTCTCAGCACCCCACATTCCACGCATTCAAAAACGCCAGCACATCAAGCGTGTTGACATCCCCGTCCTGGTTAAAGTCGGCAGCAGGATCGCCCGCTGCCCAGGCGTTCAGAAAGGCCAGCACATCGAGTGTGTTGACCGCTCCATCACCATTGAAATCAGCCGGGCACGAGATCGGCACGGTTGCCACAAAGCCTTCGACCAAGCCAGCACGGTTGAGCCCCCACCCGGCGATGACCGAACCATCGTTGGAAATCGCGACCGCTTCGATCAGCGTCCAGTTCTCGAGTTCATCATCGAGCCCGTGCTCAGCGATGAGCCAGGTCGCGAGGTTCTGCCATCCAACGCCCGCGTGCCAGATCGCAGCCTGCGACCCGTCACCAGTCCCGAGGTCCCCCCCCCATGCACCAACGATGATGGAGCCGTTGGCCGAGACATCCATCGCAGCCGTGGTGCCGAGGTTGCCGTGGGGGCCGGTGACACCCAGCCCCACCATGCCGCCCGATTCAGTCCACCGGAAACCTTGATAGGTATACCCGCCGAACCCGTCGGCCCCGTGTGCTGTCCCGACAACCACCGCGCCACTGGGCGTGATTCCTCTGCCCCGGCTGAAGATGATCGGCCCCGGGTCAGGCAAAAATCCGAGTCCTTCAATCGAGCCGTCGTCATGCCATCGGGCAGCCTGTTCATGCCGATTTATGTCCCACCCGCGTCCCGCGAGGAAGCTGCCATCGATCGAGGCGGTATGCACAATCGCGGTCCCGCCGCTGGGGAATCGGTCGAGAATGACGACGCCGGTTTCTTCTCGCCATCTGGTGGGGTAAACATCGTATGTGCCATTCTCGACACCATACCCAACGATGGTGGCTCCATCGTCGGAGACACCATAGCCGTAGGTGTATGTGCTGTTGGGCATGGTCCCGAGCCCTTCGAGCGGGCCATCCGGCGCGAGCCAGCGGAAGGGTTGGGTCGTCTGGCAGTCAGGGCCACAGACATTGCCCGAGATGGTCGTCCCATCAAAGCTGGCTCCATACGCTGCGCTGTCGTCGCCATCGGGCAGCGTGCCCAGCGATTCGAGCCCTGTGCTCGAGAGCCAGCGGACCGCGACATACCCCCCGACCCCGCCCGACCCGCCGGTAGGGTCATACGCCGCTCCGATGACGGTCGAGCCATCACCGGAGACCCCCGTGGCGTAGCTCTCCCAGCCGTCACGGATGAGCCCGATGCCGCGGAATGTCTGGCTGAATACAGACTGCGATCCCACGACCACGAGCATCATCCCCGCCAGTAACTGAGACTTCTTCAGATTCATGACGAACGCTCCCTTTGATGAATCCGGAACTTGATGTCCAGAATAAGTGTAGAGGGGGTTGGAGTTGGAACCAAGAGGATTCCGTACCATTTGGGGCCTGAAAAGACCCGCCCCGGGGTGGGGATGGCATGCTGTCAAAGAGAACCTACGCTCTTTGGGTATGGTCTATCAACCCGATCACGAACCCACCCTCGACGAGGGCCTCGACCCCGACGGCCCATCCGCTGCCGACCTCGACCGGTTCGGGAGTGAGTTCACCACCTGTCCCCGCTGCGGCGAGGAGTTCTACGACCAGGCCGACACCTGCCCACACTGCGGCGACATGATGCTCAATGAATCAGGCATCCCCAAGTGGGCGGTCTTTACCGTGATCCTCGTGTTGATCGCGTTGGTGTGGTACTGGGTGTTCTGATACGCATTGCGAGGTGGCTCGGGCGTCTTTACGAGCCCCGAGCCCAAGCTCGGGACCACGAGTGGTCGATATTCTCAGGGAAAACCAATCCTGTGCTTGCGCACAGGGCTCGTAAAGACGCATACAAATTTATTGGAGCCGTATGACAACCGGACACCCTTCAACCCGAGCTTGCGCTAGGGGCTCGTAGAGACTTGCACGAAGGAAACGCGCATCGAATGACACCTTTGCGACTTCCCAAAAAACACCGACACGCTGCAAAGAATGCGTGCCGGTGCCTGTGTGCTGCGGGTGTTGGGGCTCACCCGCTGCAGAGATTGTCTCGTGTTGTGGCCCAGCTGCTAGATCGCTGTGGCGGTATGGGTCAGATTCTCCATCTTCCAGTTGTTTCCAGGCTCCCAATGATAGCGGATCACATCGTTGACCGCGTTGGTGCCAAAGAGGTTAATCTCACCATCTGGTGTCACAAGCCCCTGCAGCGTCCCGGCGGGCTGCTCAGAGACCACGATCTGCTCGCTGAGGTTACTTACCCGCCATAAGTCGTCGTCCTTGTTGTCGCCAAACTGTGGAACCCACCAGTAGGCAACCAGGTCGCCGCGTTCGTCGCGCCCTGTGATATTGAGCCCGCCCCAAGGCGTGGTGTACGCACTGACGCTGTCGCCATCAAGTGTGGGGCCGTTGAAGAGCGCGTTGAAGTCGGTGGTGACCCACTTGTCAAAGCCGGGGACCCACCAGGTGACATTGAGCGCACCCGCATCGTCCGTGCCCGCAAGGTTGATCCCGCCCCATGGCGTGAGGAAGACCGCGAGCCTGCCGCTCATGGCTGGTGCCCCAGAGCTTGCGGACAAATCGTCGCTGCGCCATTGGCCCATGCCCGGTGTCGTCCACACGGCCCGCACCCGACCCTGCGCGTCGAGGCCGGCGATATTGAACGCGTTCCACTTGGTGACGAATGACACCATGTTACCCGTAATCCGGGGCGTCTCAAACCCACGAGGCGCGAGATCGGTCTCGGTGATGTTCCGGAACTCCCACTCGTAGGAGCCAGCCGTCCCGCTGCCGGTCTGACGGAAGATCACAAGGTCGCCGTTGGCTGTGTAGCCGACGATGTACACCTTGTTGCCCCGCGTGCCAAAGACTGAGATATCGCCCGCGACCGCCTCCCCACCGACCAACTCAGCAGTCAGATCGCGGCTCGTCCATGTCGAGCGGTCTGCGGAACGCGTGAAGAGGATCAGCCCGTCTTCCGTTGCGACAGCAGCATAAGTCTGACCATCCTTGGAATCGGTCCAGGTCAGGATGTCACTGACCGGCACGCCGACATTGGGCAGCGTGCCCAGGCTTCGGACTATCCAGCGAGCGCGGGACTGATTGGTATCCCCCCCACTGCCGTTGTCATTGCCAGAGCTGCCGTGGTCGTCGTCGTGATCGTGCCCGGCACCATCGTTGCTGTGATCGTGGCTGGAGTCGTCGTTGCCATGATCGTCGTTGTAATCGTGGTTGGAGTCGTCGTTGGAGTCGTCGTTGCCATGATCGTCGTTGTGATCGTGGTTAGAGTCGTCGTTGCCGTGATCGTCGTTGTGATCGTGGTTGGAATCGTCGTTGCCATGATCGTCGTTGTGATCGTGGTTGGAATCGTCGTTTCCATGATCGTCGTTGTGATCGTGGTTGGAGTCGTCGTTGCCGTGGTCGTCGTTGTGATCGTGCCCGGCACCATCATCTCCAGACTGATCGTCTGTACCCCGCATGACCCATGCTCCAGCACTGACACCCACCGCGTCGCCGCCATCAACCATACCCGGCGCGAGAAGCCCGCCGAGCAGCACGGTTTCATCATGGAGCGCGACATCGTACCCAATGAGCCTGGCACCCGGTTCACTGCTGGGGGTGATCGTGGCTTCGAGTGTCCAGGTGTCTGTGCCTTCGGCCTTTCGGAAGACAACCGCTGCCCCGTTGCCAGCATCAGAACCCAGGACAACGCGGTCGCCGTCCATCACGATTGATCGCCAGTTGAAGGTTGTCCCAGCGCCATCGTTCGGAGCGAGCGTGGCTTCGAGTGACCAGCGATCGCCTCTACGCCTCAAGACCTGTGCCCAAGGAGAAACCGACCCGTTATCTGTACCCAGCGCAACCGCCGAGGCACGCGAGCCCGATGCAGAAATATCGTGCCCGAACCGTGCCCCCGGAGATTGTTCGGTCGGGGTGAACTTCGCCTCAACGCTCCACATCTTGTTCTGTCTGCCAATGGTAAAGACCGAACCCGATGCAGCACCCATGTCATCGTCGAGCCACGCGCCAACGATCACACTGCTCGAATGGACCGCGACCGCGTGCCCGAACTCGCTGTCGACAGCACTCTGTGGTGCATCGAGACGCACACTCAGGTCCCAGATATTGCTGTCGCGCTCAAAGATGTAGACCGCACCACTCGTCATGGTGGTGTCGGTATCCAGCCCCTCTTCACCGGGAGCACCGATCACGATCACCGAGCCATCGGTCGCAACGGATTGTCCAAAGCCACCCGCGCGCCCATCGGAGGGAAGCAGCGTGGTCTGGAGCGACCACCCGAGGGATTCACGGAAGACAAACGCCTCGTTCCCGGCCTTGGTACCGATGACCGCGGTGTTGCCATTGATATCAACCGACCACCCAAACCCATCGCCCGCCTCGAGCCCCGGCGCGGTGAGCAGCGTTTCAAAGGCCCAGGTCTGGGTGCTTTCACGAAATCCAAAGACGGCAACCGCCCCCGCTCCGCTGTTGGCGTGCGGGGCACCGATGAGCAACTTGTCGTCATCGGTTGCCAGAGAACGACGCCCGAGCGCATCGAAGTCGGCAGCGTTACTGGACCCATCCTCTGTCGTCAGCAGCGCGATCTGTTGCCAGAGTTGCGTACCGCCGCCCTCGTTGCCAGAACCAGAACTGCCGGGCGTGCGCTCAAAGACGATCGGCTCGTTGTTCAGGTCGATCGTGGTGACCGTGAGATACCCACCCTCGCCCCACGACCCGAACACACTCGCCCCGCCACCTGCCGACCAGTCGCCGTCGAGCACGATCCGGGCTTCAAGGTTCTCTATTGTCCCAAACGGAAGATTGGTGGCGGCCCAGGAATCGGTCATTGTTGTCAACTTTCGCATATGAAATCACCTCGTGATGCACTCAAGCAATCGGGGTGCCACGATGCTGCCAGCATGTTTCAGCGTCATTGAGTATGTCAAAAACCGAGTGTGTGATGGCAAGTGTTCTACGGTGTCGCAGGAGTTCGCTGGGCTGATTGAGGAAGTCGGGCAGGGAGAATCTGCGCCTCGTGACGGGAGGATGGAAGAGAGTCGTTCTGTATGAAAGCTTCACGATGCGTCACCGTTGAAGTGCCATCAGAGGCTGGAATACCGCAATTTGTGCGACCGTGATGAGATGGTTATCAGATGGTGAATCCCTCGGCTTGTCACAGGAAGAGTTGGAACCACTCTGGTGAATAACAGGATGGGAAGGCGAACTCTCAATGCCCTCGTGTGAAGCGGCGCAAACCCTTCGGTGTATTCAGCGAGAGTCTCAAAGACGACACGCTTCTCCCTGTCTCACCCCGGGCATGGCCACAGAGGACCACGAAGGCGAAACCCTCCGGCCAGAATCCGCCAGAGCTTCGTCACCATTGATGCACGCACAACCGAGAGTTGCGAGAGCTCCAGCCAGCGAATGTGGGTTTCCCATAGTGGACATGGTCTCGTGCCGAACCAGACTCAGTTGACAGCACTGGTTTTCTCAAACCGCCTTCCCAGAGCCCGTCCCAACTTGCGCGACCCATCGCGGACGACCTGATACAGATCATCCCCCTCCTCAGTCACCACGACCGGGTCCATCCCCCGGGGTCTTGCCTCGAGCACGCACCGCTTGTCATGCTTGCCCTGCTTGCCCGCGTTGGTGTCCGAGATATGCACCTCAACCCGCGTCAACCGATCGGCAAACCGCCGATTCTCGTGCTCTAAATGCGTGTGGACATGCTCAACAAGCGCATCAGACCGATCGGTTCCAGAAGTCGAAATCTCGATATGAAACATGTGATCTCCTTTTCCAAACGCCTCAATGCCAACGCCTCATCGGCATCTCGCACACCCATTCTACGACAATCTCAGCCCGTAAGTTCGGCTACACCGATTCGGCGACATCCCCTTGCCGGGTAAAGGTGAATGTGTGCCCCTCGGCATCGATCCGCACCGCATCGCCCGGCCCCAGATCACCGCTGAGAATCCGCGTCGCCAGGGGGTTCTCGATCCGCTGCTGGATCGCCCGCTTGAGAGGCCTTGCCCCATACGCCGGGTCCCACCCCTCGTGGGCGAGCAGTTCCTTGGCTGCATCCGTCAGCTCGATCGTCATCTCGCGCTCGGCCAACCGTTCGCGCAGCCGCCCAAGTTGAATCTCCACGATCCCCGCGATCTGCTCGCGCTTGAGCTGGTGGAAGACGACGACCTCGTCGATCCGGTTGAGCAGCTCGGGTCGGAAGAATTGTTCTCGTAGTCCGATATCCAACCTCGCATTCAGCTCGCCGCTCTCGAGGTCGGGCGTCATGCCCTTGCCCCCGACATCGGCTCCCGGCCCTCGCTTGATCATGTCGCGCACCGTCGCCTCGATCTCCCAGTCTTCTGCCCCCGCCTCAGTCATCTCTTGAATCTTTTGGCTCCCCAGGTTGCTCGTCATCACAACGATCGTGTTGCGGAAGTCGACTGTCCTGCCCTGCCCATCGGTCAGGCGGCCGTCATCGAGCAGTTGGAGCAGCACATTAAAAACATCCGGGTGCGCCTTCTCGACCTCATCGAGCAGCAGCACGCTGTACGGCCTTCTTCGCACCGCCTCGGTCAGCACGCCGCCCTCTTCATAGCCGACATAGCCGGGGGGCGCCCCGATCATCCGCGCAACCGAGTGCTTCTCCATAAACTCGCTCATGTCGATGCGGATCAGCGCGTCTTCGGTATCAAAGAGGAATGCCGCGAGCGCCTTGCACGACTCGGTCTTGCCCACACCCGTCGGCCCAAGAAACAAAAAACTCCCGATCGGCCGATTCGGGTCGCTCAGCCCCGCCCGACTCCGGCGAACAGCGTCCGACACAGCCCGCAGCGCATCGTCCTGCCCCACCACCCGCTCGCGGAGGTGCTCTTCCATGTGCGTGAGTTTGTCCCGCTCGCTTTCGATGAGCCGGGTGACGGGGATTCCCGTCCACCGCGCCACGATCTCCGCGACCTGCTCGGCGTCAACCTCCTCCTTGACCAGCGCCCCCCCCGCTGTTTGGCGGGCATCCATTGCGGCCTCGGCCTCTTC
>JAJRZG010000334.1 GCA_024275365.1 Planctomycetota bacterium
GTCATCAGTCTCGCGGTGCAGCACGATCACGCCGGCCCACGGGCAGCCCGCTTCCTCGTCGTCGATGGCACCCCGGAGGACGACCCTCTCGCCGGCCGCCTGCACGAGGCGGTTGGGCCGTTGCCTCACGATATCCGCCCTATCTCGTGGCGTGATGCCCCAGCCGCCGTCGCCGAGGCGCACACCGAAATGCTCGCCCGCGAAGAGGCCAACCGTACCGACGGTCCGGCGATCTATCTCATCTTGCAGGGCCTCCACTGGCTCCGAAGCCTCCGCCGAAAGGAGGACGACTTTTCGTTCTCACTCGACAAAGAGGCGAGCGGCCCCGCACCGGATGAGCAACTCAGGGCGCTCCTCATCGACGGCCCGCGACTCGGTATCTTTACACTCGCCTGGTGCGACACCGTCGGCAGCCTCACCCGCGCGCTCGACCGCCCCTCCATCGCCGAGTTCGGCAATCGCGTCCTCATGCAGATGTCCGCCAACGACAGCAGCATGCTGATCGAATCAACGACCGCCGCCCGCCTAGGTCTCCACCGCGCGATCTTCTTCGATGAGGAACGCGGCGCAGAAGAAAAGTTCCGCCCCTACGCCCTCCCCGAGCGTTCGTTCGTCGAATCCCTTACCAGCGATATCACCCAGTCGTAGTGGTGCGGGCATCCCCGCCCGCCAATGAAAGCCGGATGTCATGGTTGGGTGGCCATGATTGACATATCGGCTCGCGACTCTCCCGTGCCAAGCACCATCCTCACCGCCAACCGACCCCATCACGGACACCCTGCCGACCAGTCGCCAAGGTAAGCAATAAAGTCGCGGGTGTCGATGATGCCGTTCTGGTCCCAGTCTGAAGCAGGGTCAACAGCCGACCAGGCAACGAGGAAGGCGATGAAGTCCTCAAGATCGACCATGCCGTCGTTGTCGATGTCGGCGACGCAGTCGCAGTCACTGATGTCGAGGATCAGCAGGCCGGTTTTATTTGCCACAAAGGCAGTTGTCCCGACGATGGTGACACCCAATGTACGGGTCCCGTTGTTATACCGTGCGTCATGCCAACCGAGCGATGAGGGTGAAGTTGGATCACTGACATCGACAATGCGCAGCCCGTCATACGATGCCGCAACATATGCCTTCGTCCCATTCACCGCCACACCATACGAGTTGCCGGGTGTGTCGAACGAACCGAGCAGGGCTGGAGCGGTCGGATCGCTGATGTCAATGATCTGGAGACCAAGCCAGTAAGTCCCGATATATGCGGTGGTGCCTGCTACATCCAGACTCATCGCCCGGCTCGGTGTCTCGAAGCTGCCGAGAAGCACCGGTGCGGTCGGGTCGCTGACATCGATGATCTGCAACCCCGATTCAGTGTCCGCGATATACGCCGTCGTGCCCTTGATGACGACATCCTCGGCCCAGTCCGGTGTGTTGTACGAGCCGAGCAACACAGGCGTTGACGGCTCACTCACATCCATGATCTTCAGCCCCGCGCGACCATCAGCAACATACGCAAGAGTGCCTCGTATCGCCACTGCCCCCGCATCCCCCGGCGTGTCGAGGAAACCGAGTTCTGTCGGGGCTGTCGGATTGCTGACATCGATGATCCGTAGCCCCCCCGCTTGCCCGTCACGACATACGCCGTTGTACCCGCGACAGCCACATCCTCGACCGTCAAGGGTATGGACAGTGTGCCGAGGAAGACCGGTGTGGTCAGGTCACTGACATCGAGAATCCGAAGATTCCCATACAAGCCGTCAGCGAGATACGCGATTGTCCCCCGGACGACCACATCCCCCGCCTCACCGGGCGATCTGTACAAGCCCAGAAACGGTGGGAGCTTCGGGTTGCTGACATCAAGAATATGGAGCCCTGAGAATCTATCAGCGATATACGCAGTCGTGCCGTCGATAGCCAGGCCGACGGCCGCATCGGGCGTGTCGAGCGAACCGAGCAGCACCGGAGCCGTTGGGTCGCTCGCATCAATGATCTGAAGGCCATTGAACCCATCAACGACATATACGATCGTGCCCGCAACAACCACATTGAACGCATTGCCGGGCGTGTCATACGAGCCGAGCAGAACGGGGGTTGCCGGGTCGCTGGCATCAATGATCTGAAGACCGCTGGCCCCGTCCGCGACATACACCGTCGTGCCCACAACAGCCACATCCGAGGCATCGTCGGGCGTGTCATACGAGCCGAGCAGAGCCGGGGCTGCCGGATCGCTGACATCAATGATCTGCACACCCGAGTGGTAGTCAGCGACATACGCCGTCATGCCTTCGACCGCCACACGCCAGGCGTAGTCGGGCGTGTCAATCGTGCCCAGCAGCACCGGGGCAGCCGGATCACTGACATCGACGATCTCCAGGCCATTCTGATTGACCGCGACATAGGCTGTCGTATCGACGATCGTCACACTGATACAGAAGTCGGTGGTATTGTGGACACCCACCAGCACGGGGGCAGCCGGGTCGCTGACATCGACGATCTCGAACCGCGAACCGACCTGGGCGATATAGGCACTAGTTCCCACGACCGTGACAGCCCGGGCGACACCGGCCGTTGCAAAGGTGCTGAGCAGGACGGGCGAGGCGGGGTCACTGACATCGAGGATCAGCAGGCCCGTCTCCCAATCGGCGATGTACGCAGTCGTGCCCACGATGGCTACATCCAGAGCCCGATCAGGCGTGTCATACGAGCCGAGGTAGTCTCGAAACGCGCACACCACCCCGTCACCGAAGGCCCGGACCGGAGCGAACTCAAGAAGAAACACCAGCAAAACAACAAGTATGGCTCCCTGGCGGGCTGTGCAAGAGGCTGTGGACGAATTCATCGGGGTAATTGTCTGGTCTGTCATGGTGTTGTCTCCCAGGAAATAGCTCTCGAGGCCTCCACGATCAATCACTCTGTCGGCAATGGCACATCACCACAGCCGTATCTCTCATACAGAGTGTCTTTTCCAGGGTTGCACAGCTTTCAAGTGATTCTGGAGGAAATGGCCGGGTGCCATGGCTCGGCAAGATCCCCCACACCCCCTCATCATGGCCACCCAAAGCTGTGGCCACGGCACCCGACCACACTCTTCTCTGCCCTCCCCCTCAGCGCAACACAGCCGCTCAGCGGTGCAATCCTGCTTCCCTCTCCGCACCTCCGCGTTCTACTTTCACCCGGTGGTCATTCCGCCGCCTCGCGGGCCAGCGCGGTGAGTCGGTCGCGGTCGGTGGGGACGGTCGGCGAACAAAAATCAAGAATCTCCCGATTGGGGCCGATCAGGAAGAACTTGATGGGGTGAAGAATGTTGGACATGGTGGAGCCGTCGGCGAGTGTGATGACGGAGGTGTCGTCAGGATCGATGGCGACATCAAACTTGAGGCTTGCGTTGACGATGCGGACTGCTTCTCCCTCTTTGCCGGTCAGGAACATCCAGCGGTCGGTGTCGATGCCGAACCTGTCGGCGTAGGCGGTGAGCTGCTCGGGGGTGTCGCGGACGGGATCGACACTGATACTGAGAAACTGGACATCTGTGCCTTCGAGCTCTTTATAGACCTGCAGCATGTTGCCGGTCATGGGCGGACAGGCGGTGAGGCAGTTGGTGAAGATGAAGTCGAGGATGGTGATCTTGCCCTCGAAGATGGTGTGGTCGATGGGATCGCCGTGCTGGCTGATGAGTGAGAACTCGGGGATGCGGAAGTCTTCGAGGCCATCGCGGGCGGCGAGGATTTTTTTACCGGTGGTCGGGTCGGTGGCGATGGCCGCAGAGCTTGTGCCCGAGGAGGGGGCGTAGATTTTGACGCCGCTGTCGGTCTGTTTCCAGTCGGCGTTTTTGGGCAGGTTGCCGGGAGTGATCCTGACGGCGACGACGACCGCGATGAGGGTGAGGGTCGTGATGAGGATGAGGATCGTGAGTATCCACCGTTGCATGTTCGGGCTCCCTGTTGCGAGCATTCTAGAACGGCAGCAGGGCTGGCACAGCCGTGGCACGCGCAGCGAGAGCCCCGGCGAGAGCCTTAGAACCGTCGGACACCTCTCCCGAGTGTGACCCAGCCGAGGGCGATGCCCAAGCAGGCAAAGAGAATGGTGACAGCCCAGGCGAGTGCGGGGTCGGTGGCTGGGTTGCCCAGGGAGGCATGGAGGGCCTTGGTACACCATGTGACGGGGTTTGCCATCATGATGACCCGCATCCAGCCCGAGGCACCTTCGAGCGGAAAGACTGAGCCGCTCAGGAGCCACATGGGGAGGAGGACGAGGTTCATGACGCCGTGGAAGCCCTGTGAGGAATCGACCCACCACGCGGCAGCAAGGCCAATGCCCGCGATGCCGAGGGCGGTGCAGAAGAGGGCGAGGGAGGAGAGGGTGAGGCCAAGCGGGCCGACAGCGTTACCGAGGAGGAAGACGGCGGGGAGGATGATCATGGCCTGCACAGTGGCGATGAGGGCAGAGCCAAGGAGCTTGCTGATCGCGATTGACCAGCGGGGTGCCGGGCTGACAAGGACGGATTGGAGGAAGCCCTCGTGCCGGTCTTCGATGAGGGACATCGCGCCGAAGATGGAGCTGAAGAGGACGGTCATGGTGAGCATGCCGGGGAGGAGGTAGGCGCCGTAGCCGAGGGCATCGGTTGCGGTGTCGAGTGAGGTCGAGAGGGTGGGGGTTGGGGTGGGGGGGCGGAAGGATTCTGCGAAGCCGCTGCCGAGGAGGAGCCAGATAATGAGGGGGGTCGCGATGGAGGCAATAAGGCGGGATGGTTGGCGTGTGATGCGGACAAGCTCGCGGCGGGTGAGAGCGAATGCGCTTGAGAAGCCTGAGGAGTTTGGTGCTGCGTTGAGCGTGCTTGTGTGTGCGGAGGTCATGGCGAGTCTCCGTTTTGCTGGGTAAGTGCTGCGCCTGTGGCTTCGAGGTAGGCATCGCCCAGGGTTGGCGGTGCAATCTGGAAGGCAATGCCAGCGAGGGCGAGCTTGGAGGCAAGCTCGGCGATGGTGTTTGGCTGGTCGGCGGGGCCTGCAAGGGCGATGCGTTCGCGGCCTCGGACAGTGGTGGGGATGCCAGCTTCGCGAAAGATTGTCTCGGCCTGGGTCGATGAAGCGGGGCAGCGGATAGAGGTTGCGCCGACTCGCTCGCGCAGCTCTTGCGGAGAGCCCTCGCAGACCAGGTGCCCCTCATGGAGCATGAGCACGCGGCAAGCGCGCTCGGCTTCATCCATGAGGTGAGTGGTCATGATGATGGTCATGGGGCAGGATTGATCGGCGGTGCGGAGGGCTGCGAGCTGGTCGAGGAAGGCGATGCGGGCATCATGGTCGAGGCCGGTGGTGGCTTCATCGAGGATGAGGAGTCGTGGTTGGGGGAGGAGCGCGCGGGCGAGATCGCAGCGGCGGGCGAGGCCGCCGGAGAGGGTGCCGACGCGGTCGTTGAGTCGGTCGGCGATGGTGAGCATCGCTGCGACGCGGTCGATGGCGTGGGCAGCATCGGTGCCCCGGATGCCGTGGAGGGCGGCCTGGGCAGCGAGGTTTTCGCGCACGGTCATGAGCTTGTCGAGCCCGGCGTGCTGAAAGACAACCCCAAGAGCGCGGCGGTAGGCGGCGAGCTGGGCCTTGGTTGCAAGGTCGTGCCCGGAGGTGAGGACGCGGCCCTGCTCTGGCTTGTCGAGCGTCGCAAGGATGCGGACAAGGGTGGACTTGCCCGAGCCGTTGGGGCCGAGCAGGGCAACCCACTCACCCTCCTCTATCGAGAGGGAGAGGGAATCGACAGCGCGGCGGGCAGGGGTTCGGCGCGTGCCTTTGTACGAGCGGACGAGGTTCTCAACTTGGAGGATCGGGGCGTGTGCTGTGTGTTCGTGCTGCTCAGGCGAAGAGTGCATTGGCATACCTAGAGGATGGTGTGAACGAAGGCATCGAGCACCATGACAACAAGCAGGATGGGGAGGGGGATGATCGAGGCGAAGAAGACTGCGCGGGCGTGCTCGCGTGTGCGCGTTCGCAGGAGCCGACCAACCAGCACCGCAAAGGCAAGGCCTGTGATCGCAGCAGCAAAGATGGACGCAACGCCGAGGATCTGAGGCATCGCAACGACGGGGGCAATGGTCGCGGGGATGAGGAGGATCGTGCAGATGGCGATGACGACGGAGGTGCGCACGCCGGTGCGGTCGATGACGGGGAGGATGGCAAAGCCGCCACGGGCGTAGTCGTCTTTGTACATCCAGGCGATGGCAAAGAAGTGGGGGAGCTGCCAGACAAACATGAGGAGGAAGAGGGAGGCAGCGCCGGGGTCGAGGATGGATTGGAAGCCGGTCTCTCGGTACGCAGCAGCCCAGCCGATGAGCGGGGGGAGTGCGCCGGGGATCGCACCGACAAAGGTCGCGGTCCATGTTGTTGTTTTGAGGGGGGTATAGACGAGGACATAGATAAGGATGCAGGCAGCAGAGACAGTCATGGCGACCAGGCCACAGGTTGCCCAGAGAAGAGCGAGGCCGGCAAGTGACATCAGGAGGCTGGCAAGGAGGACGCGGTGGGGGGGCAGTGCGCCAGTCGGGAGTGGGCGGCTGGCGGTGCGGTGCATGCGGGCGTCGCGTTCGCGTTCTACCCATTGGTTGAGGGCGTTTGCTCCGCTTGCAGAGAGTGCGGTGCCGACAATGAGGCCAAGTGCAAGGAGGATAAATGCGCCCAGTGACCAACTGTGGTTGTTGGTTGCCCATTGCTGGGCGAGTGCCATGCCCAGGCCGACCATAGCGGTGATGGTGACGAGTTTGGTGATGCCGGGCTTGGTGGTCTGGATGTAGGAGGAGAGCGCAGAGGGTCGCGTCGGCGTTGCGTCACCATCGGCAGTGATCTGGGATTGGATATTGGCAACGCGGGTCACGAGAGGCTCCGGGGTGGTGACTTTCTGAGGATGTTTTCTGCGGGGAGTGTTGCGAGTGTAGCCGATTTAGCGCGAGCTGTCGGGTTTGACGGCGAATCGGAGATCGGCCCAGACGGGATAGTGATCGCTGGGAAAGTCGGTTGCACCGGTGGGGAGTGTGCGCCAGATGCCGGAGTTGAGGACTTCGACCCCACGGGAGGGGAGGACATAATCGACCCGGAGCCCAAAGTGGGCGGTGTCATCTGAGTCGAGGCCGGAGATCTGGATTTCGGATACCGGGGTGGTTGAATGTTCGATGCGGCCGTTGGTGAGGAGATACCGCTCGATGGGGTTCTTGAAGCTACTGCCCTCATCGGGGTCCGCATTCAGATCACCGAGGATGACGAATGCTGCACCTCGGGGCAGGCCACCCGGCTGGTTGTCGTCGTCCACGATGTAGGGCTCACGGGCGATGTAATCGGCCCAGAAACGAATCTCGTCGTGGTTGCGTTTTTTGTTCCGCATCTCGGGGCCGTCAAAGGCGGGGGGCGTCGGATGGCTGCACAGGAAGTGAACCACCCGACCGTTGGGCAGGGTGACGGGGACATCCCAGTGGCTCTTGGAGCTGAGACGGAAGCGGGTGAGCTCCTCAGCGGTGTACCAGGGCTCGCGGGTCTCCGGGTCTTTGGGGAGGAATGCACCCGGGATGTAGTCCCAGGGGAGGAGGCGGAATGTGCGGATGGCCTCGGTGTTGATCGTGAGCCGAGGGGCGACGAGGAGGGCCATGCCGTACTGGCCGGGGAAGGTCCCAAAGCCCCAGCAGTCGCCCCCGAAGGCCCGCCCCTCGGCCGTCTGGCGGGCGGGGAGGGGATGCTCAAACTCGGTGACAATCTCACCGGAGCGGTCGAGGTCGTAGCCGCTGGGCATGCCGGTGTTGGTGGCTGCCATGAAGGGGGTGAACTGGAGGGGTTCAAGGCCGGGAGCCTGGGAGACCGCGAGGTAGTGTTCGACAAATCGACGGGCGTTCTGGCCGGGTGGAATGGAGGTCTCCGGATCTGAGGCGATGGGGACATCCGGCCCGCCGGGGAGGTCGTAGGCGATCTCGTTGAGGAGGATGACATCGGGACGGATGCGCTGAATGACCTCGGCCAGCCGCCTCAGGCGGGGGGTGTCGCCCCCGAGCAGGTCGGCGGTGCGGATGTCCTGGAGGTTGAAGGTCGCGACGCGGATGGTCTCGTCCTGAGCACGGGCACAGCAGGCCATCCAGAGAATCGCAAGCAGGAGGATGAGTCGGGTGATGGTGGGCACAGCAAGCTCCGGCTGGGTGGGAAGGTGTGTGGATGGTATGGGGGTGCGGGGGCGTGCGGGTGGATAAACTGTGGCTGCTTGCCCCCGTAGCTCAGTTGGATAGAGCAGCTGACTTCTAATCAGCAGGTCGCACGTTCGAGTCGTGCCGGGGGTGTTTCGGGACTGTCAAGCTCTGCCGATCACACTGGTCCGGGGGCTGGTCCGGCCCGGAAGTTCCTCCCATTTCGTGATCTCCTCGCCGCATCTCGGCCCGTTTGGCACATCGTGGGCAGACCCCTCGGCTTCGGGCTGCTGGGGTATGAAGTCACGACCACGCTGCCTTGCGCAGCAGGAGGAGGGATCGATGCTGAAGGCAGGGCTCAATCGCGGGTGGATGACAGTCGGGCTTCTTGTGATCGCAGCGGGTGCTGCGGCTGCGGGGGCTGGTGATCTCAACGCCAAGGATGTCGGGTACGGACTTGCCGGTGAATGGGAGGGGCAGTTCCAGCTCCGCTCGGCCTCGGGCAAGGTTTCCGCCTCGATGGGGAGCATGTCGGCAGTGCTCTCTCAAGAAAGCTCGACGCTCGAAATCTATTACGAGGGGTTCGCCTTCGGCAAGGCTGTGGACGGGGCGATGATCTTCTCCTTTAGCAACCACAACCCGAACCTGACGGTCCTTGACCGGACTGTGAAGTTCCGCATGGCAAGCTCGGCCGACGGACACGAGGCCGAGGCGTCCGATGCGGAAGACTCGTTTGCGATGTCGGGGATGTCAAAGGCACACGGCGAGGTCCGCACGCTCTTCACTCGTGTCGAGCAGGATGTGTGGGATATCGAATGCCAACGGCGAGATGCCGACGGCGAGTGGATGTCCGTCCTGACACTCCAGCTCGATCGGCTGGACGATGGCGAGCAGTCGGCAGCCGCCGAGATGTTTGCGGGGGCCAAGCCCTTGCTTGCACTCCGGCGTCAGCGGACGCTGGCAAGTGTGCCGACCGACAAGTGATGACGGATTGCCAACTCCTTCTTTGATGTCAGTTCCTTCATGAACAGGCACGGGCGCGCGTGAGCGTGCCCGTGTCTCTTTTTTTGGATTGTGCTCATCTGGGTACGATACGGATCGCGAGAATATCTTGTGCGTTTCTACGAGCCCCGAGCGCAAGCTTGTGTTTCTCTTGCGCCTTTACGAGCCCCGAGCGCAAGCTCGGGTTTCTGATTGGGCGATTGCCACTGGTAAAGCCAACCCTGTGCTTGCGCACAGGACTTGTAAAGACACACACAAATTTTCGTGATCCGTATCAAACCCCCGGCTATGCACGATCAGTCCTCCGAACTGGGGAGGGGGAGCCATCGCACAGAAACTTCGTGGAAGTCGTGTCACAGGCCACGCTGAAACCCGAGCTTGCGCTCGGGCTCGTAAAGACACATGCAAATCATTCGCGTTCCGTGTTACGCCTCGTCCGGCTCGGTCATGCTGAAGGGCTGGAGAAGTCGGTCCAGTTCGTCCGGCGGCAGGATGTTCTGCTCAAGAGCGATCTCGCGGACGGTCTTGCCCTCGGTGAACGCCTGCTTGGCAAGGGCGGCCGATTTGTCATAGCCGATGACGGGGGCGAGGCTCGTACACATCGCCAGGCTGCCCTCGATGAGCGAGGCGCACCGTTCCTCGTCCGGTTCGAGATCGACGAGCAGGTTGTCGGTCAACATCTCGCACGCATTGGCCAGGAGGTTCGTGCTGTCGAGGGTGCTTGCAGCCATGACGGGCATGGCCACCGCCAGATCGAGCAACCCGCCGACGCCCCCCATGCCGGCGATCGTGGTGGTCGTGTCGTTGCCGATGACCTGGCAGCAGACCATCATCATCGACTCGCAGATCACCGGGTTGACCTTGCCCGGCATGATCGAGGAGCCCGGCTGGACCGCAGGGAGTTTGAGTTCCCCGATGCCGCAGCGGGGGCCGCAGCCCATCAGGCGGATATCGCTGGCGATTTTTGAGCAACTGATGGCAACGGTTTTGAGGATGCCGGCCGTCTCGACGATGCAATCGCGCGA
>JAJRZG010000048.1 GCA_024275365.1 Planctomycetota bacterium
GGCCGAGCCCGACCGCGAAGCACTGCAAGTGCAGGCCGACTCGATCCTTGAAGCACTCGACTATGTCTATACCAATGCCAAGTTCAGGGGTGAACGGCTCTTCAGTGGGCTCTTTACCACCAGTGCCGGGGGGGTCAAGATCGAGACCGAGGCCGACGGTCTTGGCGATGGTAGCGGTGGCACGAATATTGTGACGGCGTATCTTGCCTCGATGGGCAACGGTGGGCTGCTCAACCTCATCTACGGCGACATGGAGGCGGCGCAAAAAAGTGTCAAGGCGGCGCTTGGCTTTGTCACCGGGCAGCGGGGAGCGATCGGCAACAGGATCGCGAACGGTATCAAATCTGAGCGCAACATGTTGATGAGCGAGCTTGAGAACATCACGCAGGCCAAGTCGAACATCGAGGATGCCGATATTGCAGCCGAGATGTCGAACATGATCCGCGGCCAGTTCCTCCAGCAGGCGTCGATTTTCACGATGCTGGTCGCTCAGCAATCACCGAATGCTGCGCTCCAGCTGCTCTCTTCCAATGTTGCGATCGCGGGCGGATAGTCGGGACACCCACAACTCCTTTGCAAAAAGGAAGCCCCGGTATCTGAATACCGGGGCTTTGGTCACGAAAGTCGTGTGAGCGGCCGTCTTACTTCTTCATGCGTTCGAGGGCCTCTTCGTACTGGGCTTTCTCATCGCCCTCAAGCATCCCGATGGCTTTCATCTCGGTCTTGACGGCCTTGACCTTGTCGCCTGCGAAGTAGTACGCCCAGGCAAGGGTGTCGAGGATCGCGGGGTCTTTGTGATTGGTTAGCTCGGCTGCCTGCTCGGCGAGCTTGATACCAAGGTCGCCGTTACGCTCGGCAATGTCAGCGTCGGGATCGACGATCTCCCAGGCGATCCGGTTGAGCAGACGCGCGTTCTTCCAGAGCAACTCGTTGTCCATCGCCGATTCGATCGCGGTATAGGCTGCGGGATAGTCCTTTGCCTCAAGTGCCTTACCGATGGGCGCGAGCAGTGTATTGACCGCCTCGGCCTTCTTGGATTGTTCCGCTTCGAGCTTCGCACTCTCGGCAAACTCCTCGGCAGCAGCCTTGATGTCCCACTCGCCAGCCACGATTTGCTCGAGCGGCTCATCCATCCGCATCGGGTGTCCGATCCATGCGACGAAGCCCCGCTGATCGATCACAAACGAGGTGGGAATACCACGCTGCCCGGCGGCCTTCATGAACGCCTCGTTGGTCTTGCGCTCGGTATCCCAGGCAACGGTGTAGCCCATCGTGTCACCCTTGGCCTCAACCATCTTCCGGACTTTTTCCAGTGTGTTCCCGCGAGTGTCCTTGCTTGTCATACCGATGATCGTCACGCCTTTGTCTTTATACTCTTTTTGGAGTGTGCTCAGGTGGGGCATGCTCGCGATGCACGGCCCGCACCAGGTCGCCCAGAACTCGACGACATAGACCTTGCCCTCTTCAAAGCCTGTGACCTCATCACCCTTGACCCACTCCGCGACCGTCATCTCCGGTGCCCGGTCGCCGACCATGAGCTTGGTGATGCGTTCGACCTCGATGCCAGGGGCGCGGTCGGGCTTGGGTGTTGCGTTCTGTGCCATCACCGGGGCACCCGCCAGCATGGCCAGGGCTCCTGCCACGCACGCTGCTCTGTAAAGTTTCATATTCCGGTCTCCTTTCGGGCGGTGTCTTGCCCAAGTGTTTCGACATTGCCACCGCTCGCGCTGTGCATCGCGGTGTCGGGTGGGACCCCTGAACTGGGGGCTGGGTTCCGTGTGCGAAACCTCTGCCCGCAGCAAGAACGGGGAATCAACATTCCTTATACCAGATGTATACCAGAGAGTGTCTCATTCATTCTCCGATACTTCAAAACCCGTAGCCGATGAGGGCAGTAGAACGGCTCATGCGGCATTCTTTGAGCACAAATACTGGTGATTTTATGGGATTTGAGCACCTGATGAGTTTCGTTGCCGACCGGGACGAGCCGTGTCCGATGTGCGAGTATTCGCTTCGGGGGTTGACTGAGCCCTGCTGCCCGGAGTGTGGGGCTGCCCTTGAGCTTCGTGTTGGCTCGCCTCAGCTCCGGGTCGGGCCTTGGGCGGTGGCGATGGTGAGCTTTGCCCTTGGTCTTGGGTTTGATGGGGTGGTGTCGGCACTGATGATCGTCGCCCTGGCTGTCAACCCGACCGCGAAGTGGGAGCCGATCGGGATTGCCTCCGGGTTTGTGGTGCTTACTGGTGTGATGGTGCTTGGGTTGATCCGCATCGCACGGTCGAGGTCGGCCTGGACCAGATGCCCCGTACACACGCAACGAATCCAGGCGGCGGCGGTGTTCGTGAGTGTGGGGGTTCTCCATGCGGTGGTCGGCGCAGCGTTTTTCTTGGTGGTGTCGTGACCCATGAACACAGGATGGGATCAGAAAGAGCCAAGTCTTTACGAGCCCTGTGCGCAAGCACAGGTTCTGGGTCTACCTGTGACATTCAGCCATCCACAAACCCGAGCTTGTGCTCGGGGCTCGTAGAGGCAAAAGACAACCCGAGCTTGCGCTCGGGGTTCATCAATACACACGGATGAATCGCGTGTTGTATGGCAACTTCCTCAGTTGGACATATCAGCAAGTTCACCACACCGGAGGAGGCTTTCGAGGTCGCGGATGTCGGTATCGTCAGCAACGCCGTCGTAGTTGATATCGGCAGGCGCAGCGTGGATGGCGTAGAGGTCGTCGATATCGAACGAGCCGTCGCCGGTGAGATCGAGCGGGTGGCGGTCATAGACAAGCACGATCCGCCCCAGCGAGGACTGCCCTCCAGCGTTGGTGACGCGGTAGGTCATAACATCAAAGCCTGTTGCGCCCTGGTTTGGGGTGATGAGCCGATAGGGACCATCCGGCCCGGGTTCGATGACAGCTTGCCCCGGCGCGTCGATGATCTCGAATGTTGGCGTGTCGTTGCGGTCGTCATGGGTGTTGGGCAACGCGATGAACGCCTCGGGTGCGCTGCCTACCCACACTGTCGAGGTCGAGACGCTGGCAACCGAGCCGCTGGGTGAGCCATCGACATAATCGACGAGGATCTGGATGGGTGCTGAGCGCACGCGCATGCCGTCGGCATAGAGGGCTTCCGCCTGGATGTTGGAGGCTCCTGCGCCGAGTTGGAGCCCGGTAGTGTGGAGGGTCGCCTTGCACCCGGGCACCGAATCAAGCACTCTGCCGTGCTGGATGAGCCTGATCTCGACGGGTTGGCCGCCCATACCGCTGCCGAGACCGGAGGCATCAAAGGTAAAGCTGGTTGCGAGGTCTCCGGTTGTGATTGTTGCCTCGATCTGTGCAGCTCTTCCCAGGTTGCTGATAACGAGCCCACTCTGCCAGACACCCATTGAGCGCACAGCCGAGGTGTCATAGGCAAAGACGCGGAGGTCATGCCAGCCGTCGGCAAGCACTGTGGTATCAATCGTCAGGTCCGAGATGAAACCCGTCGCGACGAGTTGGTTGTCGATCGTCGCTTCGGTTTCGAAGACGAACCCGCCCGGCTTGTCGGTCTGGCCGCTGGCATCAAGGACGATCGTGCCCGAGACCGGCCCTGTGGGGGGGTTGCTGAGGGTGGCGGTGACGGGGTAGTCGTGTGGTCGGCACATCGGGTCGCCATAGAGGAGCCCCTGGAAGGGGGTAAAGCCCTGTGCGCGGAAGACCGCCTCGCCCATTGATGCGCCCCGGTAGTAGTACGCCATCGAGCGGGCGTGTGTGAACTTGCCGGGATAGTTGCAGGGCTCTTCGACGGTGCCCCACGACGCGGTTGCGCCCTTGCGGATCCATGCTGAGACCTTGGTCTGGTTGGCGTTGTCAAACATCGCGGCGTAGCTGGTCAGGTGGTCGCTGTATGCCCCGGGGAGGATCGTCATGTTCGCGCCATCGATATCGAGTGTGGCTGCCCCGGTGATGATGGAGAGGATGTCGTGCTCGTTTCTGGGCATCTGCCGAAACTCGTGGCTCCCAGTGCCACCCTGGCTCGTGATCTCGGCGATCACAGCGTCAAAGGTGTTGTGCCGGGGGCCGGACCTGGCGTTGTCGCCGGTCTGACAGAAGTAAAATGTACCAGTGGGTCGCGTCCAGTCGGCAGCCACGGAGCGATCGACATTGGCGAAAATCTCTTCGAGTGTGTTGCCCAGCTCGCCGGTATACCCGAGCATCGCGCCGAGGTAGTAGCGCTTTGCAAGATCATCATTGCTCGGCCCACCCCTGTACCAGGTCGTCTGGCTGTCAAACGGGGCGGGGGTCATCGTGTTGAAGGCGTACCGGTTGTTGGAGTTTGAGCTGACCCCCGCGAGCACTTCATCTGTGACAAACGCGGTGGTGTATGCGCCGCTGATCGAGAACCGGTTGACCGGCGAGCACCCATCGCTGACATACCCGGACGCGTTGATATAAAACGGCGAGCCCGGCATCAACAGGATGTAGTCGGCCTGGTCCTCGATGCCCCGCTGGGCGATGAGTGCCCGCAAGGCGGAGAGGTTAAAATCGACGAACGACTGGTAGTTGGCAGCCCCCGGGTAGAAGTACAGGATGTTTGCATCCGGCACATTCCTTGCCAGCTTGTAGTAGTTGGCCGCGTACAACGACTCGGCGTTGAGCGGATCGACAATGATGATGATGTTCTCACCCGATCCGCCCGCGCAGGCAAGGCCGGCAGAGAGCGCAAGCACACCCGCTGCTGCGAGCCCCAAGGCGTGTGTACCGATCCAGATGTGTCGTGTGTGCTACATCTGTAGCTCTCCTCCGTGGTCTCCCCGCAACGGGAGTATACAGACCGCCCGGCCTGCCACCAAGACGAATCTTCGTCCCATAACAACCCTCGGTTCAGTATCCCTCGGCATTTGGCGGGTGATAGGCATTCAGCCGGGGTCTTCGGGCAGCGTGGCGGCTGCGGGCTTGCTGGGGCGCACCGAGAAGGGCTCTGGCAGCGGGGCCAGGCCGTGCGATGCCCGGAGCACATTCTGACGAGACAACTCCATCGCGGACAGCGACTTGGCGAATGTCACCACGGTCCCCTGTGTCGTCAGTGCATGGATGTCGCTCTGATATTGCCCGGGAACCGTCGGGTCCCATGCCTCGATCACCAGCCACAGGTCATCGGGCGGGTTGACCGGGTCGATGCCGTGATAGGTAAAGACGAAGTCTCCGAGTAGATGGGCAACGACACCCTCAGGCATGGCGGCGACGGCCCGATCGACCATGCCCTGTCTGGCTGTCGGTGAGAGCCCGTCCCATGTTGCCAGCGAGGCGGTGTCGATCACACACTCTGTCGGCGTGGTCGCTGACATTGGCGAGGTAAAGTCGTAGCCCGCCAGCGACCCGTCAAGCAAAAACTCTCCCGCGTGCGCAGGCCATGCTCCGGCTGCTGCTGCTTCATGCAGGGGCGTGCGGAAAACGGTCACGCTCTCGGCATTGGCCCAGTTCGCTCCCGACCAACCCGTGGCAGCCCCGGTGAACAGGAACACCACTCCCGTCAGCACGAGCACGCCACAGACCACAGGCAGAACCGCGACCGCCATCGCAGCCCGTAGGCCGCCGACTCTTTGCGCCGATGCCAACGCAAATCCCGCAGCCACGACCCACCAGATTGTGCCAAGCCACCCGAAGTAGATACCGAGACAGGGAAAGAAGACACACATCTGAGGCCCACATGTATAGCAGAGCGCCTGAGCGGTGCGTCCGAGCCCCCCTTGGGTTGTGCCGCCGAGTCTGAGTACGCCATGGGCGGTGAGTATCCAGACCCCAAGCCCGACAGCTGAGATCGTCGCGATCATAACTCCAAACCCGAGAAATGCTCCGAAAAAACCGATCGCACCTCCTCCCCCCATCAGGGCGCCCGCAATCATAAAGAGGAATATCGGCGAGAGCATGACAAAGCCAAGCAGCACAAATGAGAGCAGCGCAAACCCCCACGCCTTGCCCGCGCCGCTGTCGATGGTCGTTGACCGCATCAGCCATGACGGCGTGGCGGCACCACGGTAGAGCGTCCCGAACCATCGGCTGCGGAATCGGCGGCCTTCATCGAGCCACGGGTTGATGTCGGCGTGGGTCTGCCGTTCGGTGACACCCTCGGTGGGCAGGAGCACCATCTCGTCCATGTTGATTGTTTCGCCGCACCCGACACAGCCGAAGATTTGGGGCTCAAGGTGCCCGTTGAGACCCGTGCCGTAGTAGTCCTGGCCGCAGTGGAGGCACGCATAGCGGACCGAGTTTTGCGCAAAGCGGAACTCCGAGGGCCGAAACCCCATCCCGCACTCGGGGCACTGCCGCGATCGGAGGTTCCAGAGCGGGTAGTCGCAGTGCTTGCAGTTCATGGGGGACTCGGGGGGCGGGGGGAGACGAGAGGCTGTGAGATTCTAGAGGAACTCGCAGCACCATGCTCTGTGTGCCACGGCCATCTTGGCCGTGTGACCCAACCCACCATGCCGCTCGTGATGCACGGCTCACAGAGCCGTGGCACACAGATGAGAATACGGCGTGGCTGTTCGTACAACCCCGTTACCCCTCGCCGCCTGCAACAAGATCGTGTCGAAGTGAACGCGGGTCGGGCAAGGTCGGGAGCCCGACACGGAGGCGCAATGTGTTCTGCTCATCGAGTGCTGGGGGCATGGCGCTGCCCTGCATGGACCGGACCGACCCGTCGGCGTGGAGCACATGCACAAGCCCGCCCGTCTCGTTAAGCCCCGGGTCCCACGCCTCGATCACAACCCAGAGGCCCGGTGTTTCGACCTCCAGAGCAAGCACATCGAGCACAAACACGAAGTCTCCCAGCCGATGCGAGGGGGTGTTGGGAGAGAGTTGGCCTGCTGCCTGCTGCACCACCGCGAGTCGGCGGGCAGGGGCGAGCTGCTCAAACTGTTCGAGCGTGATGCCAGCGATCTCGATGCCGGCGAGTGTGGTGTGCGAGCCCGGCGCGAGAAACTGCCCCGGCTTCAGGCGGCCATCGATCATCAGTTCCCCGATATATGTGGGCACGCGGTCACGATGTATTGCCGAGCCCAGCAGTGGTTTTTCAAGGCGACTCACCGATTGCGCATCACTGACAAACCACAAGGCTTCGGACGAACGGTGCCCGCCGATCAGGCCCGCTGACGAAGCACCCCACACAACGATGGTCAGGAGGAGACAAGCAGCGGGCCATTCGCCTGCTGTGCGCCAGGCGGCTTTGGTGGGCATGGTGTGGGTCGCTGCCAGCGCACCAACGACCGACCGCACCCAGACGAGCGTGCCGATCCAACCGACGAACGGCCCCAGCACGGGCAGGTACCACAGCGCGTGGGGTGTGCTGGTAAAGCAGACCGCGTGGACCGTCTGCGCGAGCGAGGCCTCGTGCCCGTTTCGGCGGGCTGTCGCGTGGATAACGGCGATCCAGACTCCAGTAAAGAGCATGGTCCCGGCGAGTGTGAGCACGAGCCGAAGCAGGCCTTGGCCGGTCAGTGCTCCGAATGCGGTTGCACCACCAGGCAGTGAGAGGACGACGCCCAACGCGAACACCAACGCGACCAGCCCGGCTGCCAGGAGGCCCTGCGTCCCAAGCATGAAGACCACCGCTGGCCGCGCGGGGAGGTCTCGCGGCGTGAGTTCTATGAGCCGAGATGGGTTGGCGAGTGCGAGCCAGGCTGTGCGCGCCCAGCGAGCCGACCATGGTCGATGTTCCTCGATCCAGGGGATGGCATCAGGCTCGGTCTGGTGATCTTCAATGCCTTCAGCAGGCTCAAGCACCATTTCATCAGCGTCGATCGGCTTGCCACAGAAGGCGCACGCAAACCGCCTCGGGTCCGGGAAGCCATCAGCCCCCCTGCCGATATACCCCTGCGAGCAGTGCGGGCAGCAGAACCGTACCGTCTCGGGGCGGAACCGGTAGTCCGAAGGCTTGAATGCCCGGTCGCACGCGGGGCACTGTCGGGCGGTGACTTTCCAGAGGGAGTGCTGACATTCCTTGCAGCGCATGGTGTCACCGCACCGTGTATGACGGATCGTGCAACTTGCCACCTGCACCCCAACCCTCGACCGAGGCTCGAATCTTCGCCCGACGGAACCAGAGCAGCAGGAAGATCGGCCAGATCGCAGAGAGCACCCAGACAACGATCGCGCCGATCACCCCGAATGCCTCCATCATCCCCTGAGGCACCTGTTGCACTTCGGGGTTCTCAGCCATCGCCTTGGCCTGAGCCTGGGCAGTCATGATGCCGAGGATCAGGACGAGGGTGTTTGAGACCAGATCGCCGACAGCAAAGACTGTCAGGCTCTTGACCGCGCCCTGAGAACGCTTGAGCAACTGGATGCCACCGACGATTAGGATGACCGCGAGGACAAACTCGATGAGCTGCGATCCGATCTGGAGAGGGACATAGTGCAAGCCATGGCCGATCGACTTCTCGAGCTCCTCCCGCTCGGGCCCCTCGGGGATGAGGTTGATGATTGCAGGGAATACGACCAACCCGATCGCCCCGCACCCGGCTCCGAGAACGCCCAGCGAGCCGAAGATGATCGACAACACCCCGAGTACCGTCGGCCAGCCCTCAGGCGGTGTCACAGGGACAAAGTCCCCCGCCTCGGTGGGTGGCGCTTCGGGGGCAGGCTGGTCAGGGGTCTCAAATGGTGTGTGATCTTCGTGCATGATGGATCTCCTGATCGTCCGCTCATCGTACAGCACTGCGCCGTTGGGCACAGGGAAGTTCTGTAGAGGGTATGTGTGTCTGTTTTTGGGGTGCCATTTTTCACCGCAGAGTGCGCAGAGTTGCGCTGAGGAAAGGCATGAAGACATTTTTAACCACAGATGAACACAGATTGATACAGATGAAGAGCATGGTGGCACGGCTCTCCGAGCCGTGCTGATCGAACAATGCACCCAACGCACGGCTCGGAGAGCCGTGCCACCATGTATTATCCTGCCTTTGTCTGTGTCAATCTGTGTTCATCTGTGGCAAAACTGCCTTTTCCTCTGCCTTGGGCTGTGGTTGACAGGATATGCACAAATCGTATAATCATGCACTATGCCCGGACGCGAACGCCGACAACAGCTCATTATCGAAATCCTGCAGAGGCAGCTCGTCGAGAGCCAGGAGTCCCTCCGCCACACGCTGATGGGCCGGGGGGTTGATGTTACCCAGGCCACACTGAGCCGCGACCTGCGCGAGCTGGGCGCGATCAAGACGCCTCGGGGGTATCAGTTGCCCAACGCTGTTGCAGCAAGCCCGTTGGACACCTCGCGGGCCATCGCTCCCATGGCACGCACGCTTGCGAGCTTTGTCACAAACATCGAGCCGGCAGCCAATCTCCTCGTGCTGCACACCGGCCCCGGACACGCACAGATCGTGGCTGTCGAGATCGATCGCGCCGAGTTGCCCGGCATCGCGGGGTGCCTTGCGGGGGATGATACGATCTTTGTTGCTGTGGTCTCAGCCCACCGAGCCAAAGAACTCGCCCGTGAGTTTCTGCGCCTTGCCGACCTGCAGCCCGACAACGGGGCGGGTCGGTGATCCGCTGCGTCCTTGTCGGCGCGAGTGGGTACACCGGCGCCGAGTTGGTGGGGCTCTTGCTCGGGCATCCGCACACGGAGATCGTCAGGTTGTTTGGGTCTTCACTCGAAGATGAGCCCCGCACCTTGAGTGACCTGCACCCGCGCTTCAGGGGCGAGTGCGACATGCCGATCGAGCCGACGGCTGTTGCTGCGATCACTTCTCGCTCGGCCGATGCGGTCTTTCTCTGCACGCCTCATGAGGTAAGTGCCGGGCTTGTGCATAAACTGTGCAACGCCAAGACATCCGCAACGATCCTCGACCTCTCGGCTGCCTTTCGACTCCCTGATGCCGCATTGTATGAATCGTTCTACTCGTTTACCCACCCGTGCCCGGGCTTGCTCGATGGTGCGGTCTATGGCCTCGTCGAGCGGGCGATGGACAGCCTTCCTGGCGCGCGGCTGATCGCGGTTCCCGGGTGTTATCCGACAAGTGTGCTCCTGCCGCTCGCGCCACTCTGTGAAGCGGGCGCAATCCGCGAGGGCACAATCCCGATCGCCGATTGCATCAGCGGCGTGAGTGGTGCGGGGCGTGCGCCGCACACGCGCAATGTATTTTGCGATGTCAGCGTGCAGCCCTACAGCGTGTGGGCACACCGGCACGCCCCCGAGATCGCGGCCTATACAGGGCGCAGGGTGATCTTTACACCACACCAGGGGCCGTATGAACGCGGTATTGTCAGCACGATCCATGTCAAACTGGCACACGGCTGGAGCGGCGAGTCGGTGCGGGAACTCCTCAAAAAGACCTACCACCGTGCAGCGTTCGTGCGGCTGCTGCCCGAGGGGGTGTGGCCGAGCGTCCATGGCGTACGGGGGACAAACTACTGCGACATCGGCATTGCGGAGGGGAGCCAAGGAGACTCAGGGCATCTGATTGTTGTCAGCGCGATCGACAACCTCCTCAAAGGGGCATCGGGGCAGGCGGTGCAGTGCATTAATGTGCGGTTCGGGTTGGCAGAGACGACAGGGCTGCGTGCGGGACAGATGCGTCGCTATGGCGACCATGTTGCACCGAGTGGGTCTCCATGAGCGGTCAGCCCTTGGTCATAAAGCTCGGCGGCGGGGCGCTCAACGAACCGGACAAGCGGGCCGAACTCTGGGATGCGCTTGCACGGCTTGCTCGTGAGGCTCAAGACGGGATGGTGATTGTGCATGGCGGGGGCTTGGCGGTGGATGCGTACCTTGCCCGGCTGGGCATGCGCAGCGAGCGAAAGGCCGGGCTGCGTGTCACGCTCGATGAGCAGATCGGTGAAGTGGTTGCTGTCCTGCGGGGACGGGTGAACAGCCAACTCGTGGGGCTGCTCTGCGCTCGTGGCATCCCCGCGATCGGTCTGGGGCTGAGTGATGGCGGGGCGTGCGTCTGCGTCAAGCATGAACCCGACGGCATCGACCTCGGGCGCGTGGGGCGGGTGGTGCTGCAAAGGCAGGAAGCAGATGCACCGGGGAAGGCGTGGCGCGACCTGCTCGATTGCGGCTTCGTTCCGGTGCTCTGCTCGATCGGGTTCGACGCATGTGGTCAACCTCTCAACATCAACGCAGACGATGCAGCCCTCAGCGTTGTGAGGATCCTCTCTGCCTCTGTGCTTCTTATGCTGACTGATGTGCCGGGCATCCTCGATGGTGATGGGGCATTGCGCAGTGAAACCAACGCGCCAGATATCGAAGGGCTGATTCGCTCTGGCGCAATCACGGGTGGGATGATCCCCAAGGCCCGTGCTGCGTCGGCGTGTGCGGAGAAGAGTGGAGTTCCAACTGTAATCGCGTCGTGGCGTGATGCCGATCAACTCGTCGGGCTTGCGTCCGGAGCGTCTGTGGGGACACGGGTCTTGCCGGTGTGTCGTGATACTCGGTGCAATCATTAATTCGGTATACAAAGAGTCCGCGAGTGTCTTTACGAGCCCCGAGCGCAAGCTCGGGTCTGTGGACGGGCGACTGTTCATGGCATATCCAGAACCTGTGCTCGCGCACAGGGCTCGTAAAGACGCACACAGCATTCGTGATCCGTAGAGGTTTGGCTATTTGTCGCCGCCGAGCAGGTTCTCGAGCAGCTTGCCCGGCCCAATCAGCTCATTCACTGCCTCCTGCCCGACCAGATCCACCGCGATGTCGTTCTGTGGCTTGGCGATGAGGCCGCTGGTCCGGATGGGCAGGCGGGCGAGATTGCCGATGATCGGCAGCGGGATATTGGCAAGCCCCGGGATCGCCTCAGCAGCAAACGCCCCGGCGGGGATGAATGTCAGCACCTGGAGTTGTTTGGAGGGGAGCGATTTGCCGCCCGTGCCGATCTGTCTTGGCTTGGAACTCAGGTTCAAAACCCCCTGCGTTTCAAGCGTAAACTCGCCAAACGGCAGGGCGTAGGTGTCGTAGCTGATGAGCCCGTCATCCATGGTGATCTTCATGGGCGGCAGACGCCGGCCGACCTGACCCGCTGATTTCTGCTGGGCCATCACGAGCACCTTCTCGAAGAGATCGGATGTTCCAAATCGGGCGGTGCCGATATCAAGCGTGACCACGCCGTTGAGACGGTCCATGTTGCCATCGAGTGGCAACTCGAGAGGGGTCTCGAAGATCACCCGCATGGGTTTGTCGTCACGGGTCTTTTCAAGAGTTGCAACGACCGGCATGGCTTTCTGGAACCTGTAAGCCAGTTCGGGTGTGACCTTATTGACCTCGATAAGGCTTGCTGTGGGGTTGATGATAAAGAGCCTGTCATCGACCATGCCGGTGATATCGAGCGATGCCAGCGGCGTGACAGCCTGCGCACGAAGCGACCCGCCCTGCATGGAGAACTCCTCAGCATTGAGCGAGAAATCAACCGTCGGCCCGAGGAGGTCCGGGAGCAAACCATCAAGGCGCGCAAAGGCATCGAGGACCTCTGTCGGAATCGGCGAAAGCCCGCCGCTGACATTGAGGCGGATCGTGTCGGGGGTCAGGTTGCCATCGGCATCGGCAAACGCGGCAACCCGCCCGAAGATCGTGCTCTTGTCGGGCTTGACCTCTGGCGTGTTGCCGACCTTCATGCGTGGCACACTGAGTGCAAAGCCGATCTGGTCAGGGGTTGGGCCGCGCGTGAGCCTGAGTGAAACATCGCCGAGTTGCATCTCTCGCCCGCCGCCGAGCTTTGACGCAAGATCGGGGATGGTCGCGGTGACATTGAGCACGAAGATGCCCGGCTTGAAGAGGCCAACGCCCTCACTCAGAGAGAGCGCGACGCGGTTGATATCGAGCTCGACGCGGGTCTGTTTGGTAAACGAAAAGGACGGCTGCTTGCCACCGGGTTTCGCTCCGAGGAAGTAGAGATTCGCCCAGCGCGGCCCCATCACCCATGTCGCATTCACCGCCTTGTGCAGGTAGATCGCCTGCGTGTTGACGGCAAAGGCGATCGGCTCATTGCTTGTAAACCTGGGCGACTCGATCATGAGCGAGAGGGCCGGCTTGGGCACGACCCGGCTCTGGAACCGATCGGGATACGCGTCGATCGTGATGCTGAATGTTTCGCCAAGTGCGCCGGCGATCAGCGAGGGCTTGCCAAGCAGTTCGTCGATCCAGGGCGACGCAACATCGCCGAGCGTGAGTGAAACGGGCATCGAGCCTTGTGGTTTCGAGTCTTTGACCGTGGTTTGTGCGCTGCCAGCAAGTGTTGCAAGTGGCGAACCATCGGCCGCAATCAGGTTGCCGGTAATGGTTGCTGTTACATCACCGCCCTCATCACCCAGTACGCCCAACGGGGCCGCGATACTGAGGACCAACCCGCGTAGATGCACCGGCGGGATCGTCATCGGCTCGGCATCCTCGGCAGCGGGGAGTGTCATAGCCGCCAGTGCTGCATCGAGCGTAAGGCGGGCATCGAGCACGCCGCCGAGCTTTGCTATGTCGAGTTCGCCTGCGTCAGCGAAACGAACCTCGAAGGGTTTGTTGAGCGCAAGACCAACCTGTGCGGGCTTGGTGAGCCTGGGTTGCACCGGCGCGTCGGCAGCGAAGAGCCCCACGAGGTGCGAGGCGACGCGGGGTGTCACGCCAAGGCCTATCTCGGCCCGGTCAAGACGGAATCGGCGGGGCGCAATCGCGCCGGCCAGATCAACCCTGGTGCCCTGCCCACGCAGCGCAACGACAAACCGCGTCGCGTCGGAAACCTGCGGGTTTGGGAATGTCTCGATCGTGACATCAACCGTGCGGCCGAGCGTGTCGCGTGAGAGGAGCACCGCATCCAGCGGCTGGTCACCAATCATGACCAACCCTTGTGGCACAATCCGCGCGAGCGTTGCGGGAAGATCGGTGAGCGAGAGCGTCATCTCTGGGCGGGTGCTGCCGACTGCAAGCACACTCATCGGGTCGGCAGGGTCGCGGGGGGTGTCAAGGAAGAACCCGTGGAGAGTTGAGGTCAGTGTCAGTGAAAAAGCCTGCCTGGCATAGAGAAAGTCGCCCGTCGCTTCAACTCGGGGCGCCTTACCAGACAGGGCAACCACGCGCGCCTCAAACTCCGGGATATCGAGCCGTTGCACTTGGCCGGGTTCGCCGTTTGGGCCAGGAATCACGAGGTTTGTTGCAAAATCGGAGAGCGTCGCGGTGAGGTTTGCGCTGAGGCGATCAGGTCGGAACGCCCCCGGCGCGATCGGCACATCGAGCCCGCTGACGACAAGCCTCACTGTGCCGGTGGGTGTGATGCGTACCGGGCGTTCAGAGCCCATCAAGGCACCGAGAGTCCGCCCGGCAGCACGATCGACCAGCGTGATCGGGCCACGCGAACGCACACGATCTGGTGTGAGTAGCAGTGGGGCGGTGATATCGACAGCACTCGAACGGAATGTCAGATCAAGATCGGTTGCTTCGGGACCAACTGCAGGATTGGAAACAGCGAGCAGCAGGAGGTCCGCATTGGTACCGATATCCTTGACGAGCGTGATACCGGTGTCGGCATACAACGACCCGAACAGAGCATCAATCGTATTGAGCGCGAGACTGTCTATGCGCACTTCACCCCGAAAGCTCGGGAGTGTGCCCTGCTGTGGAGCGCCCGCGTCATCAAGCAAACCGGTGAGAGTGATATCGGCGTTCATCGACGCAAAGGGGTTGCCGTTGAGCCGCCCCGATGCGTCACTTGTGATCCGAATCTCACCGTCAAGATCGTCGGTCGCCATACCGAGCGTCAGGCGCTCAAGACGGAAATCACGCAGCGAATCGTCTTCAGCAAGCCGGACCTGCCCGACCGCATCGATGATTGCGAGATCAAACGCCGCGTGTATTCCTCGAAGGTCAAGACCTGCGGGCGTTGTGAGTGTCGCAAGGTCTACTGCAAACTCGGCGATCTGCATCGTGAACCGCCCGCCGCTCTTGACCCGCACGCCGTGGGCAGCGGTCAATCGGTCGAGCATCGGCGCAACACTCGTAAAGTCTGCACGCACCCCTTCCCCCCGTGAGGCGATCTTCTGCCCATTGACCACCAGTGCCGCTTCGAGTTGGGCGTGCTCGGCATCGAGCGCGATGGTGATGTCGTATGCGCCCGAGCTGTTGGTGTGGCTCACCGCGTCGAGTGAGAGATCGACCGTCGGGCCGAGGTCCTGGGTCAGATCGGCCCGAAGCCCGGCGGGAAGGGTGGTATTGAACGCTGCGACGAACGGCTGGAGGATCGGTGTGGCAAACCCTTCGACGCGCACGCCCCCTGCGATCATCCCCGGCACGCCCGTGCGGATTCCGCCGGCTTCATCGAGCACACCCCCCAGTGCCAAGTCGATCGTGAGTGTGCCCGCCGAGGCATCTCCGATATTGGCGCGCGTGCCGCCGGTCAGTGCGACCGTATCAGACAGCGATTCCGTCGTCAATACCAGCTCAAACGGCTCAATGGAGAACGGTGTTTTGGGAACCACTTCCCCTTGTGGGGCGGGTGTCTCACCAGGAAGCACCTCGACCGAGCCGGCAATCGGTGTGGTGGTCAGTCGGAGCGTAGCCGAAGCAGTGCGCAGGTCGCCGTCGATCGGCACACGCAACGCATCCAGCACCAGTGTCACGGTTGGTAGTTGCGAAACCTCCACCCCCGGCTGGTTGGCGAGCGCCTTGGCGACCTTGGGCATGATGGACGCGAGTTCGGATATGTTGAGTGTTACGCGCGATTCGTCGGTGCGCGTCAGCACGCCATCGCTCAGCCCCGCATGAAGCACCGCATCAAGCGCAGGTACGGCAAGCGAAAAAGTCAACTCTGCGCCGAGCGCATCGGGCGTGAGTGTCCCTGCAGCATCAGTCAGGCCGGTGATCTGCGCGTGCAGGTTGAGAGAGCCGGACTCGGCGAGTGCGCTGCTCTCACTCCCGGTGGCAATCGGGCCTGAGACCATGACACCCATCGGCGACCCAACCGCAAAGTCAAGAGACCCCGTGAGAGTACCAAGGCGGATTGCCCCGATCGTGCCATCGGTCTGGGCCCAAAGCGCAGCGTCCTGGAAGAGCACCTCAAACCCATCGAGCACAACCGACGCAGCAAGAGACCGAGGCAAAGTCGCGGCTTTCCCCGTGCCGGAACCAGCGCCCGGACCTGCGCCTGTGTCGGGAGTGGGAAACTGGGACTCGATGGCGCGTTGGAGGTTGGTCGAGCCATCAGCAGCACGGATGATTGTGGCGCTGCCTCGGATGGTGACCACCCCAAGGCGGCGTGACCCAAACACCATGCCCAACAACCCGCGATCAACGCGCACCGAGGCATCGGCAACCCGACCACCGTCGGGGTCATCGAGTGTGAGCGCAACGCGCTGCTCACCAAACCACGAGAGGCGCAGGCTGGTGAGGTTTGCGTGCCCCCTGATCTTGTCGTTGATCGATCCTTCGACAAACGGCCTCGCCAAAGGCCCGGCGAGCATCGGTCCGAGCGCAACGAGCACAACAAAGACCGCGCCACACCAGAGAGCAATCCGCACAAGCCGACGGCGTTTGGGAGGGCGGGCATCGGATGTTTCGTGTTTCTGTCCCATGCGTTGGTCACTCCTCAAGAACGACATCCAAACCCAGGAACGCTCTTGGGAAAGATATGCACCAACCGCGAGGAGGTTCCGCGAATCGGGTGCGGTGGCCCGGCTCTCCGAGCCGGGTGTTGTGGTGTGGCCCGACACGGTTCAGAGAACCGTGCCACCGAAGAAATGAGACACGGTTCGGAGAACCATGCCGCCAGAGAACCGTGCCACCGAAGAATCGTCCCGGAGGGGCGAGGTATCCAAAGGCGCGGTATCCCGAAGCCTGAACACCCAAGCAGAATCAGGCATCCTCGGCCTTGGCGACCTGCCACTCTTCGAGGTTAATCGGGGCCTGGCGACCAAAGATCGTGACCAGGACTGTGACCTCGCCCTTCTCGGGGTTCAGTGAGTCCACCGTGCCCTCGTAGCTCTCGAAGGGGCCTTCCATGATCTTGACATGCTCGCCCACCTCGAAGCTCAGCTTGATGACCGGCTCCTCCTCGGGCTTGCGACTATCACGGAGCATCTTCTCGATCTCGTGGTTCTGGAGCGCGGTCGGACGCCCCGCGGTGCCGACGAAGTCACCCACACCGGTCGTCTCTTTGATAAGAAAGAAGACATCCTGCGGGATGCGCCCGTCGTCTTCGAGCCGCATCTCGACGAAGACATAGCCCGGGTAGAGCTTGGTCTCGGTGATGCGCTGTTTGCCACCCTTGATGGTTTTGGTCTTTTCGGTAGGAACGAGGATGCGCCCGACAAGGTGCTCCATGTGCTCGATCTGCACCTTGCGAAGCAGCGTCTCACGGACGCTCGATTCCTTGTTCGATGCCACCCGCAGCACAAACCAGTTCATGCCCTCAGCACAAATCGGTTCCTCCTCGGGGATGAGGTCGTCCTTCTCGTTGGGCTTGCCATCGAGTGTCGGCCCGGTCGAGGCGGGTGTGGTCTCTGCGGGCTTGGTCTCAGCCAAGGTATCCTCGGCAGCAGGGGTCTGTGCAACCGGAGCATCGGGCTGGGTGGTATCGGGTTCGTTGGTGTGCTGATCGGCCATGGAATGCTCTCAACCGGGACGCGCCCGGGGTTGTCTGGTTGTGCTGTGTCGGGTCAGGGCGCTTATCGCTGGAGAACCTCGATCGAGACGAAAAACCACTGGAACCCCATGTCCACGACATACAGAATCGCAGCAATCAGGAAGGACGCAACGATCACCACCTAGGTCGAACCGAACACCTCGCGGCGGGTCGACCAGTTAACCTTCTTCATCTCGCCATCGGTCGCGATCAGGAACTCACAACTCGAAGGCCTCGACCCGATGAGATAGAACACGACCACCGCACCGAGGAGCAGCGCAAGGCCCGCGACAGTGCCCTGGACATAGAGCAACTCAACCACCGGGATCGGCTGGATCGACCCCCCCTCGCCGATGGCGGCGTGAAAGCCATCGGCCTCCACGACCTTGATATCGCTGGGAACAAGCCCCTCGGCCAGTTGCGGCTCAATGAGCCTGACCTTGGATTGAAACTCGCTGGCATCATACGACTCGACAAGCATCGTTCCGATCTCGATGAGTTCGCCTGTCTCGGAAGAATCACCAAAGAGCGTGACAGTCTGCCCGGGTGTCAGAGCCCCGGTGGCATCCTCAGATAAGGTGACATCCCACGCCGAGTTGGGCAGGTTGAGCGCGTTTGTCTCGCCCCACAGCCATGCGGCAGTCGCCAGCACAAGCAGCCCCGCACCGACCGCGCTGAGCACACGGACCCAATAGCCATGACCGGGTTTATAAATACCTATCGCCATAAGTTTCCCGACTCACTTCCCCGGCTCATCTGGCCGGGCTTTTCTTACCAAGCTATCCTGCAAACCCCGTCGGCGTGCCGGACACTGGTTTTGCAACACGCCGGGGAGGAATCGAACCCCCAACCTGCGGATTTGGAATCCGCTGCTCTGCCAATTGAGCTACCGGCGTATAAAAATCGCACATGGCAAATATCCAAATGGCAAATGCTCTCAGCCGATCAGCATCTGCTTCTCATCATTTGCTATTTGCCGCTTTGCCATTTGCTATTTGGCTCCTGCCTACTTCCTCTTGATCTTGTGCAGCGTGTGCTTGCGGAGGCGGGGACAGTACTTCTTGAGCCCCTCCTTGATCTTTTCGTCGATCCCCCCCTTGATGTTGATCTGGGTCCGATAGTTCAGGTCACCGGTCTCGGTGCACTGCAACCAGACATACTCACGAGCGAGCCCTTTTTTCTTCGCCATAGTCAGCGTCCTGTTTCGCGCCCGTTCACGGGAGGGGCGGCTCCCTTGTCAAAAAGTCGGCCCGATGGGTCTTCCCCACCGGGCCGGTGCAATCCTCTGCGTCGGCTCGGGCCACAAACTCGTGCTCCCGAGCCCTCCTGGCCCGGGTCCTCGGCCCGATGCCGGATCAGTCGAGAATCTCGATCACCGAACCCGAACCGATGGTCCTGCCGCCCTCACGGACCGCAAACCGCAGCCCGAGTTCCATCGCAACCGGCTTCTCAGCCAGGTTCACTTCCATCGTCACATTGTCGCCGGGCATGCACATCTCGACGGGCTTGTCGCCCTCGCCGGTCAGCTGCAACACCTGCCCGGTCACATCCGTCGTCCGGAAGAAGAACTGCGGCTTGTACCCCGCAAAGAAGGGCGTGTGCCGCCCGCCCTCTTCCTTGGTCAGGACATAGACCTGACCCTTGAACTTCGAGTGCGGCTTGATCGAGCCGGGCTTGCAGACAACCTGCCCCCGCTCGATGTCGTTCTTCTCGACACCACGGAGCAGGATGCCGACATTGTCGCCCGCCTGGCCCTGGTCGAGCGTCTTGTTAAACATCTCGACACCGGTGACGACGGTCTTGTGGCTCTCGTTGGTCAGCCCGACGATCTCGGCGGGGTCGCCGACCTTCATCACGCCTCGCTCGATACGCCCGGTCGCGACCGTGCCTCGGCCCTTGATGCTGAAGACATCCTCGACGCTCATGAGATAGGGCTTGTCCACCTCACGCGGGGGCTCGGGGATAAAGGTATCAAGCGCATTGAAGAGGTCGTCGATCGGCTTGCCGAACTCCTCGTTGTCGGGGTTTTCGAGCGCGCCCTTGGACTGCCCCTGGATGATCGGGGTGTCGTCGCCGGGGAAGTCGTACTTGTTGAGCAGGTCGCGGATTTCCATCTCGACAAGCTCGAGCAGCTCGGGGTCATCCACAAGGTCAACCTTGTTCATAAACACCACCATGTGAGGCACGCCCACCTGACGGGCGAGCAGCACATGCTCGCGGGTCTGGGGCATCGGGCCAGAATCGGCCGCCACGACCAGGATCGCGCCGTCCATCTGCGCAGCACCGGTGATCATGTTCTTGATAAAGTCGGCGTGGCCCGGGCAGTCCACATGGGCGTAGTGCCGGCCCTCCGTCTCATACTCGACATGCGACGCGTGGATCGTCACCGTCTTGTTCGAGTCACGGACCGTCCCGCCCTTGGTGATCTCGGCGTAGCTCTTGGCCTCGCCCCGGCCCAGGGCCGCAGCCCGAGCGACCATCGCGGCTGTCAGGGTCGACTTGCCGTGGTCAATATGCCCGATTGTGCCGACATTGACATGCGGCTTGGTCCTCTCGAATACACCCTTTGCCATGGCAACTGCCTCCAGCTTCTTCTCAAAACTTGATTGCCGACTCGCTCGGCCCCGCGCGGGCCGCTGTGGCCCAGTCTTCTTCTCTGTGTTCCGTCAGCCGAGACCGATCGCACCAGCGCGAACCGCCCGGGACGGTGGCCAAACCCGGGCACGCGCCGGGCTCGACCAGTGATACTGTATCCCTCCCCGCCGCCGACATCCGTGTGATGCCGACAACAAGGCCTCCGATCGCCTCACCCCCACCCTCCTCACCAGACTCCAACCGGGGGGTTCGGCACCCAAAAAAGCCGCTAGTGGGACTTGAACCCACGACCTCACCCTTACCAAGGGTGCGCTCTACCACTGAGCTACAGCGGCACTCCTCTGCCAAAACCGGGCAGAGCAACGATAATACACCACCCCAAACGCGGGTCAATCGCTCCCCGCCCCCGCATCATCGGCTCGCAGAGCCCGGTACCCTCTGTGAAGATGCCGATTCAGGAGGCCATCATGCCACGATACCCCACAAGACACGCCCCCATCCTCGCCCTGCTCATCGGCCTCCTCGCCCTCGCGCAGGCTGCCAGCGCCCAGCGAGAGCCCGACCCCACAGACCAGGACCCCGTCGCCGCCACCTGGATATGGCTCTCCGACGCCCCCCTCAACACCCAGGGATATCGCGCTCCAGAGCAGAGCCCAGGCCCCGCCGCCCTCGATCTGGTGATTCAGGAGCTCCGGATCACCCCCACCACGCGCAACTCCCAGACGCTCGTTCGTCCCAGTCTGGCGGCCCGGCTCGGTGCCCAGCTCGCCTCGCTCCCTCTCGAAGAACGGCTCCCCCTTCTCAACTATCTCGCCGCCCACGAGGAGCTGGCCGCCGAGCTTGCCTTTCTGCTCGATCCCCGCGACGACATCCCCGCCGCATACCGGGTGCTCGCCCGGCTCATCGAGGCGCACGGCGATCGCGTCGCCGAGCTTGCCCCGCTCGCCGCGGCCATCTGCGTCGTCCACGACCAGCCCGGGGCCCGCCGCGTCAACGAGAACACGATCCCCCTGATCGACCCCGTCGAGCTCTTTGGCTATTACGAAGCCAACGAGCGGCAGATGCGGTTCAATCTCGCCGAGACTCCCGCCACCCTCCTTGTCCACCTCGCCGACGCGACGGGCACCATCGCCGAGTACGACTGGGCCCGCGCCCGCTACCGCCGGGAGAAGGACCTCGGCAAGCGCTACAAGGAGATCGAGTACGACACCCGCGCCCTCACCGACGAGGGCTACACCAAGCGCGTCACCGAGGCGGGTGGCTACTCGCTCCAGAGCATCCGCGAGCTGGGCGGCGTCTGCGCCGACCAGGCGTACTTCGCCCTGAGCGTCGGCAAGGCGCTCGGCATCCCCGCGTGCTATGTCCGGGGCAAGGGGGGCGATGTCTCGCACGCCTGGGTCGGGTTTCTTGAGCAGACGGGTCGGCAGAGTGTTCGTTGGAACTTCGACGCCGGTCGGTACGCCGCCTTCGAGGATGTCCAGGGCACGCTCAAAGACCCGCAGACGGGCGAGACGATCCCCGATGCCTTCCTCTCGATTGTCTCGATGAGCAACTCGGCCTCGCTCGAACGCCGCAGGTCTTCGCGTGCCCTGGTCGATGCCGCCTCTCGCCTCGGCCTTCAGGCGTTTCAGGACGGCACGGCGCAGGGCATCGGGCCTGATGTCGCGGCCCGGCAACTCGATCTGCTCGAATCGGCGTTGCGGACAGACCTTGGCAACCTCCGCGCCTGGACCTTTGCCCGCAATCTGCTGACCCGGCCCGCCTCGACGCTCGCCCAAAAGGAGCACTGGACGATGGCCGTCGATCAGCTCGCCGCCCAGATGCACCCCGACTTTGCGTTCGAGATGCTCGCCCCCTTCTTTGCTGCCGAGGCCGATTTAAATATCCGCTTTAATCTCTGGGACTGGGCGGCCACGCGGTTTGCGGGCCGTCCCGATCTTGCCGCCCGCGCCCGGCTCGCCCAGGTGCGGATCATGCTCGAGCAGGACCGCAGGCCTGATGCGATTCTCGCCGCCCACGCCGTCTTTACGCAGCACCCAGACGCGGGTCCCTACGCCGTCGAGGCGCTCGTGCTCGCCGAGCGGCTGCTGGCCGAGGCGGGTCGGCAGGACGAAGCCCTCGAGATGTACCGGCAGGCGTTCGAGACACTCCGTGCCCCCCGCCGCATGAAACAAAACTTCCTCGCGCAGACCTCGTGGTACCAGGTCGGGACGCGGTACGCCGAGCTGTTGGAGGCGGCAGGCGAGACCCGCAAGGCGACCCTCCTCCGCACTCGTCTTGATCGTTGAGTCCTGCCCGCGTCCCGGTCTCGGGGGCGGCGGGGCGTTTTCGGGGCGAAGGGGTTTTTGGACGGGTTCGGGTCGGGGGTCGCCGGGAGTTTTTGTGTTGTCGGCATCCCCCCGTTCTCGGACGACCGAACCCTCCGGTGCGCCGACGGGAGTTTTTCTTTGGTCGACGAGAGTGCATCTTCGGTCGACGCGAGCGAGCAGTCGGTCGACGGAAGTTCATCTTTGGTCGACGCGAGCGAGCAGTCGGTCGACGGAAGTTCATCTTTGGTCGACGCGAGCGAGCAGTCGGTCGACGGAAGTTCATCTTCGGTCGCCCTATAACAACAAATATTCGGCTTCTGCCAGGGAAAAAGACCCCCCAAACCCCCCTCCCGGCGCACACCCCCATATCCCGACCCCCGGCGACACCCGACGGGCGACCCGGACCACGACAAGGGTGCCAATCGTGCAAAAATCGGCTTGGTCCCCCGCCCGACCGCCGATAAGGTGAAGGACCGGGGGAAGTTTTTTGTGTCTCCGCACCCCATACCCCCACAGGAAAAACCCCTCATGCGCCGCACCCTCTGCACCGCCCTCGCCCTCCTCGCCGGATCAGCCACCTCCGCCAGCGCCACATGGTCGATCCTCCTCATCAACACCCGCACCGGCGAGGTCGCCCTGGGCTCTGCCACCTGCCTGTCGAACTTTGACCTCCAGGCGGGCACGCCCGTGCTCATCCCCGGCATCGGGGGTGTCACCGCGCAGAGCTCTGTCGATCAGGGCGGGTTCAACCGCGTCTTCATCCGCGACCGCCTCCTCGAGGGCGTCGACCCCAACGACATCCTCACACTCCTTGAAGACTTTGACACAAGGCACCAGACCCGCCAGTACGGCATCGCCGACACCCGGGGCGGGGTCGCGACCTTTACCGGCGACCGCGCGGGGGCGTGGGCGGGCGGCATCACCGGGCAGGTCGGGGATGTCATCTTTGCCGTCCAGGGCAATGTCCTTACGGGGGAGCCGGTCGTCGCCGAGGCGGTGGCGACGATTGTGACAAACCTCGACGCGGGGCTCGACCTGCCCGAGACGCTCATGCTCGGCATGGAAGAGGCGAGAATGTTTGGGGGCGACGGGCGGTGCTCGTGTGACAACAACGACCCCGACGGCTGCGGCTCGCCGCCCGATGGGTGGGACCCCGAGACGGGCAAGTCGGCGCACATCGCGTATATGCTCATCGCCCGCGCCGGCGACGGGTTCGGCTGCAACTCGGTCTACCGCGTCGGCAACACGGCGTGGGGCGTGGCCTCGGGCGACTTTGATGAGGACGGCTGGCCCGATGTCGCCGTCAGCGCCCAGGGCAAGTCCACGATCGAGATTCTCAGAAACACCGCCCACGCGCCGAGTGTTGTCACCTTTGCCCAGCCGCACTCGGTCGCCGTGACCGGCAAGCCCAGCGGGATCGCCGCCGCCGACTTTGACAAGGACGGCCACCTCGATATTGTCTACGCCGACCAGTCGAGCAACCTCGTCGGCGTGGTGTTTGGGGATGGCGAGGGCGCCTTCTCCTTCCCCGACTTTGACACCCTCCCCGAGAGCCCGACCTGGGTCGCCGTCGGCGATTTTAACAACGACAGTTGGCCCGATGTTGCTGTCTCCAGCGTCGATGCGGGGATGGTGACGATCATGCTCAACGACGGCACCGGCGACCTCGTGCCCGGGCAGCAGATCGCCGCAACCGCAACCCCCTGGAGCATCCTCGCCGCCGACCTCGACGGCGCACCCGGCATCGACCTCGCCCTGACCGACCGCGACGGCGATCTGGCCGTGCTGCTGACGAATGATGGCACCGGCACTTTCGCGTTCTGGCAACAACTCGCCACAACCGGGAGGCCGCTGAGCATCGCCGCCGGCGACTTTGACGGCGACGGACGCACCGACCTGGCCACCGCCGACCAGAACGGCGACTCGATCAGCATCTTTCGACAGACGACACCCGGCGTCTTCCTGACCGCCGCGCTCGGCGACCTGAGAAACTACACCGCGATCGAAGCCGCTGACATGAACAACGACGGCCTCGACGACCTCGTCGTGACGACCAGCACCCCGGGCCGAATGACACTCCTCCTCGGGCGGGCGGGCGACAACCCCGAGATCGAGGGTGTCTATGCCGACGGCACACAAACCAACGACCTGGTCCTCGCCGACCTGACCGGCGACGGCTTCCTCGATGTCGCCCACAATATGCGCCAAAGCCGGGCGATCATGGCGATTGCGGGTGTTGATCCAGCCCTGGGCAACGGCTTCTTCAACAACGGGGACGGGTGCGCGACCGCCGACTATTTCATGGAGTTTAATGTCGCCTTCCAGAGCCGCGATGCGCCGGACCCCGTCGCCCAGCTCCACGACCTCTTCGACCCGTGGCGCACCGAACTCCTCGGCGCAACCGACGCGGTCCGCACGACGGCCGACCTGGGCACCGACCGCCTCCCCGTCGGCTCGGCAACGCAACTGCTCGTCGAGCCCATGGACTGGCAGCCCGCACCGATCGGGCCGGGGCTCGCGGTCTGGGCTGTCCACGCGCCCGACTCGGCGGGCCTGACACACCTCGGCACGGCGGTCGATCTCGGCGACGGGACCTACGCGATCGAGATCAGCGCCGCCGACCTTCCGCCCGAGTCTCGCGGGCACGACACGATCGAGATCCACATCCAGCAGGCCGACCGGAGAGTCATCCTCATGCCGACCCTCGGCGTGACGATCACCGGCCCCCTCGCCGACTGGAATGGCGACGGCGTTGTCGATACTGCCGATCTCAACGCCTACCTCGCCGATTGGGCAGCCCAAGAGAGCCCGACCGACCTGACAGGCGATGGCACCATCGACACCCGCGATGTCGTCGTGTTTCTCAAGGCGTGGGCCGGGCAGTAGGGTGTCTCCGGCCCAAACACTTCGCTCGCTGCTCTCTGAGACACCGGCAGACACCACCCCGATGTATTGATGACAGCACTGCGGGGAATAGTTTGCCTTGGAGAAGTATTCTGGAATGCAGAGCGTCATCGGGCCGATTCGTGTACCATGGGCTTGCCAATGAACTCGGAGTCCACTCCCGAAAAACAGCTGGCAGCCTCGCAAGAGGCTGCTGCCGCAAAGACCGGACGGGGACCAATCCCGACCGGCGACACGCACGACCTCGCGGTCGCGCTCGATGCACCGTTGCGTGACATGTGCGGCCAACATCTCGGGCAGATCGAGTGGTTCCGCTCGACTTGGCAGCGGGGGGGCTCAGCGACCGGGTTTTCAACCTGGACCTTCGAGGACGGCTCTCAAACCAATGTCATCGTCAAACTCCCGGTCGGCCCCCAGGAATATGCCTGGACAGTCGGGATGGGAACACTCGACCACACCAAGTGGGAGACCGAGAACGGCCAAGCGATGCCGGTGCCCCGGGTCGTGGCTGCGGGAGAGGTGCTCGGCGGGTACGACCTCGCATGGATCATCATCGAACGCCTCGCAGGCCCAGCCCTCAACCACGAGATCAACGAGCCGATGCTCAAAGACCTGCTCCACACAGCCGTGGAGTTTCATGCCGCGGCCTCGGAGGTGCGCCGGGTCGATGGCGAGGGTGAACAACGGGACTGGAAACACCTGATTTCCCGATCCCGAGAGGCACTCGACTATGTCAACATGCCAGATATCCAGAGGTGGCGCGAGATGCTCCACAAGCTCGAACGCAGCCTCAAAAGGGTGCTGGTGGTTTGGGAAGGACGCCCGAGGGACACCTGGTGCCACGGCGACCTGCACCCCGGCAATGCCATGCGCCGAGACATGGGCAGCGGGCAGCGCGGCCGATGTGTGCTGCTCGATCTGGCGTTTGTCCACCCGGGGCACTGGGTCGAGGATGCTGTCTACATAGAACGACAGTTCTGGGCCCACCCGGAGATCATGGGGAAAATCAAACCCGTGCAGGAGATGGGCAAGAAACGGCGAGCGATGGGTATGAAGATCATTGGAAACCATGGCGAACTCGCAGCCGCAAGACGGGTGCTCATGGCAGGGTGCGTCCCGGCGTGGTGGGAGACCGAGGGCAGCCAGGCGTATGCCAGGGGGGCGCTCGACAGGCTGGACCGTTACATCCACATGTTCGCAAAATAATCGGTATATTTTGGATATTTGGGCCATTCAGACGATTCCGGCGTGGTGAGGGTGTGCCCGGAGTCTGCGATGGCGATATGCTCTGGTACCGTCGGGGGGGCGTTCTCCGTCGGTGAGACCGGGCCACTATCGCCCGGCGGCATCGAGACCCTCGCGGTGCAGTTTCCTGCAGCGCGGCAGATGAATGGACGACTCTGATGGAATGTTTCGAGCAACTCAAGCGGATGGTGGCCCAGGCTGAGGAAGATATGAGCAAGGCTGAGGGTGGCAACAAGGCGGCAGGAACCCGCGTCCGTGGCACCATGCAGGAGATCAAGAAGGCAGCGCAAGAGGTTCGCCAGAAGATACTGGAGCTGCGCGATGGCAGCGGCGCAGGCTGAAACAGTGACTGAATCGGTGGGCCAATCCAGAATAGCGCCTGATCGGAACGGGCTGCTGCTTGATCTTGATGCCATTGACCTGAGCCGGCGACTGCTGGACAGGGAGGCGTTGCAGGCGTGGATTCCCCATCGAGGGGTGATGCACCTGCTCGACTCTGTCGTATGGGTCAACGACGAAATGACCAATGGCATCGGCCATCGGACCGTCCGCGATGATGAGTTCTGGGTGGATGGGCACTTCCCCACGAAAGCGACATTCCCGGGCGTGCTCATGGTCGAGACTGGGGCGCAGCTTGCGCTCTATCTCTTCAATATCCGTGCGGGCAGCCTGCAGATGCCCGCGTTTCTGCGGATCGAAGAATGTGTGTTCCGTCAGCCTGTCAAGCCGGGTGATGAGTTCTTCGTGCTGTGCCGGGGTGTGAAAAAGGGCCGACGCCGGTTTGTCAGTGACATCCAGGGGGTCGTGGATTCGACCATTGTCTTCCAGGCGCGGATCACCGGGATGACGCTGGGTGATGTGACGGAAACACCCTGAGCATGAGCCCCGTGGGGTGGGCGTCCCGCCCGCCAGACAAGCCCAGTGGGGTGGGTGTCTTCTCCGCCAGAC
>JAJRZG010000004.1 GCA_024275365.1 Planctomycetota bacterium
CGCAAAGGAAAGACACAGAGAACACAATCATGCAACACCCGCCCCCACTCCCGGGTACATTCTCACAATGTCCCCCGTCGATCCCCAAACCCTCCGCCCGGCTGACCACGCAGACCCCGTCACCCCCGGCACCCACTGCCCGCAGTGCGACTACCTCCTCGACGGGCTCCGCTGCGGCGGCAAGTGCCCCGAGTGCGGCACGCCCATCCGCGCCAAGTCGCGCTCCGGCGTGCAGGCCCGCGACAACCTCGCCGACGCGCCCGTGACCTACCTCAAGAGCCTGAGGCTCTCGCTCATCACGCTCGCACTCCTGGGCATGGCCAACGCGCTCGTCCAGGGCACCTATTACTTTGCGCAGCTCGAACTGCTCCCCTGGCTGATGGTGCTCGGTGGCGCGGCATGGGCGGCGGTGGTTATCCCCGCGACTGTACCCCGACCCTTTGTGCAGGGCATGACGACGAGCCCAGACACCGAACTCCCCCGCATTCGTCTGCTTGCGCGCGTGTCGCAGTGGGCGTGGCCTCTCCAGGGCGTGCTGCTGATTGCGATGCACAGCACCTTCACCACAGCGACCCCACAAGGCACGCCCGCGACCGGGTATCTGCTCTGGGGAGCCCGCGCAGCGTTGCTCACCGGCATCGTCGGCTTTGCCCCGCTCTGCTTCTGGTTTGCCCACCTCGCCGACTGGGCCCAGCACACCAGCCTCGCGGTCCGCCTGCGCGGGACCGCCTTCCTGCTCGGTGTCTGCGGCTCGCTTTGCATCGTGTCGCTCTGGATCATCGGCGTGATCGGTCGCACCCAACTCGCGGCCCCGCTGGGCATCATCGCCTTCCTCACGGCCTTTGGGTATGCGACGGGGTTGTTGCTCTTTCTCCTGGGGCAGTTGCAGATCGCAAACACCGCAACCTGGGCGACACGCAACGCGACCGCCACGCTCGAGAGAGACCAGCGGGTGCTCGAACGCAAGGCCCGCCGCACCTTCCACGGCACGGCCCCGGCGGGCTCGATACTCGCTGAGATGACGGCGGCCCGGGGCGAGGGCGTGCTCGACCCTTGTGCCGACTGCGGCTACGACCTGACCGGCCTGCCCGCTGGCACCCGCTGCCCCGAGTGCGGCCGCGAGCAGGTGGAGGTCTCACACACCTTCACGCACAAACCCGTGCTCCGTCCGACAAAGCCGGTTGATCTTGACGACATCCCGCTTGCGGGTGATGAACCGGAGTGAAGGCAGAAAGGCAGCTTTACCGCGGAGAACGCAGAGGACGCGGAGGAAGGCAGAGGAATCTCACCACAGAGGCCCAGAGAGCACAGAGGAAAGGCAGAAAGGCATTTTTGACCACAGATGAACACAGATTGACACAGATAAAGGCAGAAGATGCATGGTGGCACGGCTCTCCGAGCCGTGAGTTATGTGCATTGTTCAACCCGCACGGCTCGGAGAGCCGTGCCACCTGTATCTCTTCTCTGCCTCCCCCTCTGTGGGCTCTTTGCCTCTGTGGTAAAACTGCCTTCCTGTCTTCCTCCGCGTCCTCAGCGTTCTCCGCGGTGAAACTGCCTTTCCATTGTGTATCGCAACTCCCTTACCCGCCGCCCTCGCCCGCTGCCGGGTCGGTCGCGGGCTCGGCATCGGGCTCGGCTGCTGGTTCGGTGTTGGCCGGGCCTTCGGGTGTTGGGGTTTCTTCAACGACCGGCGCAGGCTCAGGAATTGCAAGCTTGGCGATGATCATCGGTGTCATGTCTGTCGCTGTCGAATCGAGCATCAGTGGCCGCAACAACACCTCCTGCACCACGACATTGGTGTTCTCGGCGTTCAGGTCGCTGGCCGACATGCGGCTTGAGAAGACGCGGTCAAACCCCTCGGCCTCGGCGATCTCCGCTACCGCAGCATGGATCCGCGCGTACGCATCGGCGAGCTGACGGGCGCTGAGCTTGTCGAGGTCCTGCATCGCCTCCTGGCTGAGCTGGTTGACCCGCTGGGCGAGCTGCTGGTACTGCTGATAGAGCGCTTGCCCGGCTGTCTGGTCGGGGCTGGTCGGGTCGATCGCCTGGAGCGACTGGAGCGTGCCGTCGCGTTCAGCCATCAGAGGCTCGATGACATCGTTCCACCGCTGCTGTTCTGCGTTGCGCTCCGCGAGGTAGGGCTCGGTATCGAGCATCCGCTCGAGCAGCATCAGCACATCGACGGTCGCCGTGCGGGCCTCCACGGTTGTCCAATCAGATGAGGCAACCGCGGGCGTGGTCACAAAGAACTGCCCGAGGACTGTCGCAAAGACCGCCCCGGCGACTCCGGCGGCGACAACAAGCTGTGTGGTGCGGCGCATATCTGGCTCCGTTCGTTCTCAAAGTGTGCGGAATAGTCGATTCGTGTTCGCCCCGGCCAACCCGGCCTGGCGCAAGGCCCAGTGTAGGAGCCCCGGCCATCGGCGGCCTCCAGGTAGTGCATCTTGTGTTCAGGTGGAGCGGGGGACTTCCGTGTGCCACGGCCATTGTGGCCGTGCTGGCGGTCCCGCACGGCCAAAATGGCCGTGGCACACGCGACGAGAGGAGTGAAAACGCTCTAGGCTTCCGGTGCTCGTCCCCTCTCAGGAGTTCCCCCCATGACTACCCCCCCTGCTGCCTCCATGCTCGACCGCCTGGCCGCCGTGCTCGTGACCTATTCGGCCCGGGTCAAAAAGGGCGACCTCGTCGTCATCGCCGGCGACCCGATTGCCATGCCCGCGATCCGGGCTGTCTATCGCCGGGTGCTCGAAGCGGGAGGGCATCCCGTCTGGCAATCGACCAGCACAGAACTCACAGACGACCTCCTCGAGTGCGGCGACCTCGGCCAGATCGCGTATGTCTCGCCGCTCGATGCCCACCGCGTCGAGATGATGGACGCGACGATCAGCTTCTGGGCCGAACGCAACACCCGGTCGAGCAACCGCGTCGATGCGAAGAAGCTCGCCGCCAAACAGCAGGCCAGGAAACCCTACCTCAAACGCTTCCTCGAACGGGCGGCCGATGGTGAGCTGCGGTGGGTGGGCACGATGTACCCGACCGAGGCCAGCGCTCAGGATGCCGAGATGAGCCTCCGCCAATATGAGAAGTTCGTCTTCGAGGCCGGGCTGCTGCACCTGCCCGATCCGGCTGGCGAATGGCAAAAGATCCACGAACGCCAGGAGCGGGTGCGCGAGTTCCTGCAAACCAAGACCGAGTTGCGTTTCCAGGCCCCCGCCCGCGATGGGCACGACGGCCATGACGGAACAGACCTCCGCGTCAATGTCGATCCCAAGAAAGCCGTCTGGGTCAACTGCTCAGGGCACGAGAACTTCCCCGATGGCGAGGTCTTTACGGGCCCTCAGGGCGTGGACGGGCATGTGAACTACACCTTCCCTGCTGTGTACAACGGCCGCGAGGTCGAGGGCGTGCGGCTGGTCTTCAAGAACGGCCGGGTCGTGGACGCGACCGCGACAAAGAACGAGGCGTTCCTCCACGAGATGCTCGACCAGGACGAGGGGGCCCGCACCCTCGGGGAGATCGCGATCGGCACCAACTACGGCATCACCGAGTTCAGCAAGAACACCCTCTTCGACGAAAAGATCGGCGGCACCTTCCACGCGGCGTGCGGGGCGGGCTATCCCGAGAGCGGCTCAGACAACGAGTCCGGCCTCCACTGGGACATGATCTGCGACCTCCGCCCCGACCCGGAGAGGAACATCCCCGGCGGCACGATCGAGGCTGACGGAGAGGTGTTCCACCGCGATGGCACATTCCTCCTCGAAGGGTGGCGTGACTGATCGTGTAACACCCCACCGACCACATCTTCCACCACACCCCCGACTCACTCAAGGCGTGGTTCGCCGATCGCAGGCTGCCGGGCTTCCGGGCCAAGCAGGTGCTCGAGTGGGTCTACCGCAAGGGCATCGCCGACCCAACGGCCATGTCCAACCTCGCCAAACGCGACCGCGACCTGCTCGCGGCTGACATGACATTCCTCTCCGGCGAGACGATCACCCACCAACTCGCCACCGACGGCACCCAGAAACTCCTGATCGAGTGGGACGACCAAAGAGCCCCAAGCGTAAGCGACGCGCCACACAACCTTTCCAACAAAACCCCGAGCGCAAGCGACGGGTCCGGCCACCCACTCCCGGTCCTTGACACGCACCGGCTGGAAGCCGGTCCTACGGGCACCCACCCCGACCGCCAGACCGAGTGTGTGATGATCCCGTC
>JAJRZG010000335.1 GCA_024275365.1 Planctomycetota bacterium
CAGCGGTACAATTCCTGTCTGTACTCTTCTGTATTCATACATCTCTGGCAGGACTACGAATCCTGCACGGTCGTCGCTTCTCCATCAGTATTAGATTCGGTCTCACTTTCGGTTTCTGCTGCTGCTTCGTCCTCAACCAACTGCTCATCCTTCATATCGATAAGCGTCTTAAAGGGACCGACGATAACCCGCTGCCCATCTTCAAGCCCCGCAAGGATCACAGTCTCAACAAGGTCACTCGGACCAATCTCAACAGGCGCAGCAATCGCCTTCCCGTCCACAACGGTATAGACCACCGTCGCAAAGGTCTTCCGCGTATCAATCAACCCACCAGCCGCCTCGATCGTCGCCTTGGGCAGCTCATCAATCCGGCGATCAAGCACCGCCTGGCTCGGCACCACAAGCACATCGCGGAACTGCTGCACCGCAATCTCGGCAGTGGCGCTAAAGCCCGAGAGCAACGGGCGGTCGGCTTCCTCCCGCAGCTTGATCTCGGCTTCGTAATAGTGGCTGCCATCTTCCCAGCGTTTGCGTTCGAGCCCAAGCCGTTCGACGGCCCCGAGGAAGGGATCATCGCGGTAGGCATTGATGTAGACGGTCGCCTCCTGCCCCTCTTTGACTTGCGCGACATTCGATTCATCAACCCGGGCCTTGAGCAGCATGTCGGAAAGGTCAGCGACGCGCAGAATGACCGACCCCGCGTTGTTGAGCGTGCCAACGACGACCAGCTCGCCGACCTCGGCGTTGAGCGTGGTGATGACGCCGTCGATGGGGCTGGTGATGATGGTGTAGGCGATGTTGCGCTCGGCCTCGATGATCTGGGCTTGGGCGATTTCGACATCCGCCCGGGCCATCTCGACTGCTGCCACCGCCTGGTTGTACCGGTTCTCCGCCTGCTCGAAGACGGTGTCAGCAATATCACCGGTATCGTGCAGCTCGCGTTGTCTGCCAAAGTTGCTCAGGGCAACCGCAAGGTCGGCTTCGGCCCCCCGGAGCCGGGCCTCTTGGGCAGTTAACCGGGCTTTGGATGCATCGAGCCTGGCGGTGAGGTCTTCGGCATCAAGCCGAACGACAACCTCGCCTGCCTTGACCCGTTCGCCCTCCGCAAAGGGCAGACCGATGATGCGGGCGGAGACCTGGGCGCTGATCTCGACACTGGTGCGAGGCTCGACAAGGCCAGGGGCACTGACGGTGCGAGTGATCGAACTGCGATAGGCCGGCTCGATGCGGACAATCGTCGGCTTCTCCTGCTTTTTGAGTTTTTCGCGGAGCTGTTCGCCGGCAGCGGTCTGCGTGAGGACAAAGCCTCCGCCGCCGAGAAGAGCCGCGAAGAGGACGAGCCCTCCGATGATGATGACGCCCTTTCGCACACGCAACCCCTTCAATGAATCTGTTGCATCCGTTCACACCATGCGGCCACGCCCGGGCGTGCGGGTGTCTCTTCTTCCGAGAACAACCCTGTTCGGTTTCAGATGAAGCCCAAAAAGAGAGGGGTTGTGCTCGTAAAACCGCTTCATGGTGAGTGTACGCCGGGAGAAGTCACGGCAGTTTCCCCCGAGATCGATCCGGGAGCAGACCCGCAAGCCGGACCTTGCGGGTCCGGTGTCTCTCCAGTCCCACAGGGACCGGCTCGCGGACGGGCTCAGACATTGAGCGCTTCTGTCAGAAAGTCACCCACAAGCCCGAGGGCGATCCGCTCTTGGTGCCCCGTATCACGGTGGCGGACAGTCACGGTTTGGTCGGTGAGGGTCTCGCCATCGACGGTGAAGCAGTAGGGGCAGCCGGCTTCGTCCATCCGGGCATACCGCTTCCCGATAGATTGCTTGGCATCCGTCTCGATGAACCCGGTACGCCCAAACTTCTGCTGCAACTCAGCGTGGAGTTTTTCAGCGATCTCGGGCATGCCGTTCTTGTTGACCAGCGGGAAGACGGCCGCCTTGATGGGGGCGAGGCGCGGGTGGAGCTTGAGAAACTCGGGGCTCGGGCGGGTTTCGTCCCGCGTGTACGCCTCACACAAA
>JAJRZG010000336.1 GCA_024275365.1 Planctomycetota bacterium
GCGCAGCGATGGGGTGATTCGGTCTTGGCGATGATGGCTGCTGTGGATTGGGACGGGATGGAGCAGGCGTTCGATATCGCTACGAGCTTTGATGTGGATATGGGGTCTCTCCCGGACGCGGTGCTGCTCAACGCGGCGCTCTACGCATTGAAGCAGGCTGCTGGCAATGGTGATGATGAGGCTGCCAAGGCCGGGATACAGGCATATACAGCGGCGGTTTTGGGTGTTGAGCACACCGCGAAGGACGGGTTCGCGCGTGAGTTGCTCGAGTTTGAGAGTCAGGCGACAGACGGGACAAATGTGGAAGCATTGAAAGATGCGGGGCCTGGGGGGCACGGCTGGAAGGCCGAGCTTTCGAGTGGGGATGTGGATGATCGGCGGGGTGTTGTGCTGTTCTTTCGTACCACCGAGGGGCTCGAGCTGGAGTTTCGTTTGATCGAGGAAAGTACCAACCCTGATCGTTTGGTGTATTTGTCCACGGAGGAAGTCTCGATCGGGGTTGCAGCATGGGCATTTCAGCGTGCCGGTGGGATGAGCGCACTTGGGAGGGACTGGAGCATGCTCACTTCGACACAGTGGCAAGGGCCACGGATTTGGAAGGTGCAGGGAGGTTCTTTAGTCGCGATACCGAGGAGCGAGGAGTGGTTCAGTTGGGAGACTCTTGCTCAACCAGTTGGGCAGAAGTTTGCTCAGGGCATCGAGATTGGTGAACCTGCCACGGCTCAGTTCCCGATTCAGCATATTTCGTTTGCTGCGGCGGATGCGCTTGCTGCGAGTCTGGGCTGCAGGCTGCCGACGCAGGAAGAGTGGGTGCGAGCGGCAGAGTCAGCAGTCGGGGGCGGGGACAACTTGCGAGATACGAGCTTTGGGCTCCAACGCGATTATGTTGTGGAGATCGATAAACGGTTGCCATTTCCGGATGCCGGGATTTATCAACCTGATAACGCAGCGGTTGGCAGGGAGGCTGTTGATGGTGCGGGGCCTGCTGGGACGCTGTACTTTGAGGCTGTGGGAAGCGGGGGAGGCTTCGAGCACATGTACGGGAATGTCGCTGAATGGGTTTCTGTTGGTGGTGTGCCTGGTGTGATAGGGGGGTCTGCGTTGTCCAATCCCGGGGAGAATCTCACGAATCCGGGGCTCGTTGGGGGTCGCAAGCAGTTGCGAGAGAGACAATCCTTCAGCGATGTGGGTTTCCGCTTGGCGTTGGAGATCGCTGGCACACTCAAGCCTTCGCTTGGCAAGCTCATTCAGGAGTGGTTTGAGTCTCCAAGGTATGTCACGGTTGCAGAGTAGCCCCGGCTGGGCGTATCATATTGGTTGGTGTGCATTGACTTCTTGTGGGTGATGAATAGTGGGGTGTGGTATGTCTGAGGGACTCCGAGATTCAGATCGTCTGGCAGCGAGACTTCGACTGATATCGTCAGAGTTGTACGATGAGCCGACTGCGGTTCGTGAAGCCCATGTGGATGCCGAGGTGAAGCGGGCACTCGAAGGGCGTTCTCACGCCGAGCGTTTGGCGATACTTGAAGAGCTTAAGCCGATGTTTCCTCGGACATGGGTCGATGCTGGTGAGTCTGGATCGACAGGTGCTACACAGGGTGCGATTGATCCAGAGTCTGCACTTGCAGCACTCGAACGAGACGCGGAGAATATGTCAGAATCCGAGCGGCAGCTCGTGGGGGCTCGGTTGGCGCGTGCTGGGTATGCCGGTCCGGGTGGTCGTGTGGGTTGGTCTGCGGAGACCGAGGAGCGGCTCCGCCAGGCATTGGGTCTTCGGGGTGATACGCCGTTGGATCCCGATCGGGTGGCATCGCTTGCGGCCATGCTTGCGGATGCGGTTGTGAAACTCGACCGTGCAGCATGGGCTGCGTGGGGGGAGATCGCTCCACGGTCGCGGGTGCGTCAGCGGGCGCGTTTTTCTGAGTTGATTGTCCGGTTTGTCGAGGGCGATGAGGATGTGCCACGAGTGGCTGTGGAGGGTGATCTGGAATCGACGCGCATGCTCGCGGCACTCCTGATAAGCTCTACCGGGCGGTCGGGCCAGGCGGCGTGGGATCATGTTCGGGCGTTGTTGCCTTCGGAGATTGAACAGGGGAGCGGTGCCCGAGGCAAACACCGCAAGCTGTGGGCGGCGTTCGAGGAACGGGCGGCAACGCACCTGACCTCGCACGCGCTCGAGGGTCATATGCGAGGCTTCATCGAGAAGTTCGTACAAGAGGTCATGCTTGGGCGCACCAGATAGTGCGGGCGGGATAGATGCAAAGCAATGTGCATTGGGAAGAGGGGCTCTTTCTTCGGCAGCAGCACTTTCAGATGCTGGACCGATCTATCGGTGCACAGTTTGTCCGCCGGCAGGGTTGGGGCTGGTCGTATCCCTATGGGGTGATCAGCGCCGAGATGGCGCGGGAAGAACTTGCCAATGGGTGGGTTGCGTTCCGGAGCCTGACCGCGGTGACGCGCGAGGGAGTGCTGGTGAGCTATCCCGATGCTGCCGAGTTACCCAGACTGAATATTGAGCACATCCTGGCAGATGCTGGCGGGGCGGGTGTCACGGTGTATTTGGCGGTGCCGACTTATGACCCGGAGCGGGCCAATGCGGCCGAGCGCGGGGACGCTGATGGGCTTCGGCATTGGGTGGTGGAAGAGTTGGAGGATGCCCCCGACGAGAACCGTGGCCGAGACGGCGGTCCTGCGACACCCGTCCGCATTCGGCGGGTCAACGCGAGATTGCTTGCGTTTAAGAGTGGCGTGTCGCCCAACAGCCCGGGGTTGGAAACGCTCCCGCTGCTTCGGGTAGAGCGGACGGGGACGGGAGAGGGTGTGGGTGCGCCCCGTCTTGATGACACATTCATCCCGCCGTGCCAGGTTGTGCGGGGTTCTCCGCTGCTCTGGGCAATGTTGCAACGGATCTGCAACCAGATAGAGTCGACATGGCGGCAGACCGCGGGGACGGTTGTGCCTTCGGGTGGCAAGGTGGATTCGCTCAAGGGGGCACAACTGGTTCGGCTGTTGCGTGCGCAGACATTGAGCAGGTGTGGATCGACATTGCTCCAGCGGCTGCGGACGGCTTCTGCGCTCCCGCCGAACGATATCTACTTTGAGCTTCGTGCGCTCGTTGCCGAGTATGGCGTGCTGCTCGGTGAAAGCGACCCGCTCGCATCGATTGCCGAGTATGACCACGACAATCCCTTCGTCTCGTTCCACTCCTTGGAAGAACGGCTCAACAGGTACTTTGCTGATGAGGACGAGGGGACATGGGACCATGTGCCCTTCGAGCTTGGGGATGGAGCGGGTGACGGGGCACCGGTTGCCAAGCTGACGCCAGAGCACTTTGCTACTGGCGTGCAGTTTTTCCTTGGGATCAAGTCGAGCGAAGATCCCCGTGTTTTGGCGAGCGAGGTAGAGGACGAGAACTCGTTCCGGCTGTTGTCACTGAGCATGAGGCGGGGAGGTCGGTTCTTTGGCATCAAGTTGCAGAAGGCGTGGGAACCACCGCCGCAGTTTCCCGGTGGTGTCGAAAAGCACTATTTCGAGTTTCGGCTTGATGAGAGCAAGCTGGTGTGGGACCGGGTGATCCAGGATGGCGGGGTCATGTTGGACAGTTCACTCGTCACGACAGGTCGTCTGAGCGCAGAGAACCTCGCGGTGTATTTCACGCTGCCGGGATAGCGTTCATAGTGAGGTCAATTGTATGTCGCTAGCTGATATTTGCGAGCCGTTTTTCTTGTATGTGTGCAGACTGAACTCTGCTGCACGCAAGGGTGTGTCGCTCGATGAACGGCACATCCGGTCGCAGCTTGAGCAGGAGCTGGATGACCTTCGTTCGCGGGCTACGGCATCTGGGAATGCCTCGAGCTTGCGGCGTCAGGTCGAGTTGATCGAACGGCCATTGATCTATTTCTTTGATTCGATGATGATCAGGAGCCCGGTGGGTTCTCGTTGGCGTGAGCTCTCGGTCGAACGCGGGTGGCGTGGATATGAGCAGGATTTCTTTGTGATTCTCGACGAGACCCTTCGAGAGAATGACGAGGAGGCTACCGCAAGGCTTGAGATATTCTTTACCTGTCTCGGTCTGGGGTTTGAGGGTTTCTTTGAGGGGCAGCCTGAAAAGATCGCTGAATATAAGAACGATATTTCGCGACGGTTGCGCGCCGATCGGCTGATCGATTCATCGCTCTCGAACCGGCTGTGCCCGGAGGCGTATGAGAGCACGGATACGAGTGACGACCTCGTCAAGCCGGTGGGGGGGACGATTGGCGGCGTGGGGATCATTGTGGTGGGGCTTCTGGTGCTTTTGATTGTGACAATCTTTGTTGGCTATCACGCGACCTCGAAGGGATTGAAACAAACCCTCGAAAGCATTTCGAAGTTAGATGAACAGGGAGTGTCTCAATGATGTCTGGGCTCGACAGGTGGGTAGACCTCCCGATAGGAGCTAAGGTCGGGATTGCCATCATGGGCGGCGGTGGGCTTTCGTATGTGGCCTTCCTCGTGACCGGTGATGTCCGTGTCTTTTGGTTTATCGGTATCGGGCTCGCGATTGTGGCGGGCATCTTTCTCGGTTATCGCTGGCTCTTGCAGAAGCGGAAAGCCCGCAAATCAAAGCCCTTTGAGCAGCAGATCGCCAGCAGCGGGGGGGCCACGCCCAGGGAGGTGTCCGAGCCTTCGAGGCGGGCCCAGATGGATTCGTTGCGGAAGAAGTTTGACGAAGGCCTCCGTGTGTATCGCCAGCGGGGGAAGGATTTGTACAGCGTGCCCTGGTATGTTGTGATCGGTGAGCCCGCGTCGGGGAAGAGTGCTGCGATCCGGAACAGCGGGGTTGGCTTTCCACCCGGGTTGCACGAAGAGATGCAGGGTGTCGGCGGCACAATCAATATGGATTGGTTCTTTACCAATGACGCTGTGATACTCGACACGGCGGGGCGGCTGACATTCGAGGAAGTCGATACGGCGAAGACAAATGAGTGGAAAGAGTTTCTCCGCCTTCTCAGGGTCTCCCGGCCGCGGTGTCCGATCAACGGGATGTTGGTCTTTATCCCGGTCGACAGCCTGAAAAACGACACTGCCGATGTGCTGGAAGAGAAAGCAAGAAAGATCGCGCAGCAACTTGACCTTGTGCAGCAGACACTTGGGGTGCGTTTCCCCATGTCAATTGTTATCTCGAAGGCCGACTTGCTTGTTGGCTTTAGTGAGTACTTTGAGGGTATCGCAGACCCCCGCGAGCAGTATCAGATGTTTGGCTGGTCGAACCCCAACTCTTTAGACAAGCCGTTTTTGCCCTCTGAAATCGGGGTTGCACTACGGGCGATCCGTGAGCGTGTTGTTCGTCGGCGGGCCTTGCTGCTCAAGGAGCCATCGCCACAGACACTCGTTGCGGATCGGCGGATCGATGAGGTTGATCGGTTGTATTTGCTGCCGGATGAGATTGAACGGATCACGCCCCGGTTGCAGCGGTATCTTGAGTTGTTCTATGCTGGGGGGCAGTGGTCGGCCCCGCCACCCTTCCTGCGTGGAGTGTATTTTACATCGGCACTCCGTGAGGGAGAGGCGGTTGATCTTGCACTTGCGGATGCGATCGGTATGGAGGCATCCGATGTACAGGAGAGCCGTGCGTGGGAATCGAAACGATCATTCTTTCTCCATGATGTATTCATGGAGAAGATATTTCGTGAGCGCGGGCTTGTGACCGCAGCTCCGAGCCCCGGGCGTGCCAAGCAGAAGCGTCGGGTTGTGCTCTACAGCACCGTCGCGGCAATATTAGTGTGTACGATCGGTCTCTCGGTGTACTTTGCGTACCAGTTCTGGAATGACCTTAAGGTGCCTGAGAAATACTGGAACGGTATCAAGAATGTTGTCATTGATAGCGACGGCGAGCCCCTCGTTGTTGCCGCCTTTCAACTCGATGCGCAGGACAATGAGCCACAGTATTGGGGGAATGATTCTCTGGGTGGTGGAGAAGGTTCGCGGGTCACACTTGCAAATACAGTCGGGAAATACGGCAAGAAGAAGAGTCTTCGTGCGGGGGGGCCATTTGCACTATTCAGCAAGATGCACCTTCTGGTAGACCTCGAGGATACCCAGAAGGATGCACAGCGGTCCGTGCTGAATGCGATCGTTTTGACACCCTTGTTCACTTTAACATCGCAGAAACTGGCTGAAGAAGCAGGCGGTGCGAGCGGGTCCTGGTCGGACGAGGCGACCAACGCGTACGCCGCTGTCCTCGATGCTTGGACACTCTCGCAGGGCGAGAAGCCACAGAGACTTGTGCTGGGTGCAGGTGTGGAGGCCACGGAGGGTGAAGCTACAACTTCTGAGATACTGGGTGAGCAAGCAGCAGGTGGGTCACTGGGTGCCATCGGGGATATGGGGAGGTACTTCCTGTCGTCTCAGGCCGCACACCGTGAACTCTTTGAGCAGGATATCGCCACGATTGAGGCCACGGTTGGCGATGTCTACGGCGACCCTGAGCAGAAGGGCTGACCACCAAAGCAACTCGATATCTCTGCGCGTGATATCAATTTAGCGACGGAGGCGTATCTCGAATACTGGACGCTCGAGCGGGCCTCGCCGGCCGCGGCGGCGCTTGTCGGTGTTTCGGTCCAAGTGGAGAAATTCCGAAAGGCCGAGGAAGCGTTCTTGGGTGTCAACTGGTTTGAGAAGGTGGATACGGTCTCTGATTACGAGACCGAAGTTACAAAGTGGAAGCATGAACTCCAAGGGCTTCAAGAGCATGCGGCACAACTTAACTTGGCGTTGAACACACTGCGTGAAGCAGAGGTTGATGTGTTTGGTGATCTGGATGCTGCGAGGCGAAGGGCCGCGAACGAGGCGGTCACTCGAGTGGGCACTGAGTTCCAGCGTGTCCTCCTGTCCTTGCCCGAGGCGGCTGCTGAGAGGGACGAGTCCACTGAGACCCACGGCGTTCTCAATCCTTCGATGGTTGCCCGGAGGCTCGTAGATGCGCGTAAAGAGCTGACGACCTCATTGCCGACGATTCTGGTAGACCGGACCAAGAATCTCGGAGATGATATCACAAGCTCCTTGATACTTGCGGAGGGGAAGTCTCGATATCAATGGCGGCTCGAGGCGTATCAGGCGGCGGGCAAGGCTCTGGAGAGTTACTTTGCGAGTCGTGATGGAGATAGTCAGACGCTCGGTGCGCTCACAGAAGCAGTCACCGAAATAGCAACACGCCTTGATGCCAATACGGACAAGTCTCAACGGCTGTTAGACAAGGGTTCTGAGCGTGTGAGTGGGGATGGTTCGGATCTGAATGCCGCCAGGATTGTATGTGAGAATGTCATTGGTGCAGCGGCGCAGAGTTGGCGCTATGAGGTCGCGAGGGAACTCCTGCATGTCTTTGAGACCGACCTGGCCTGGCTTGTTCAAGATGGAGCGGGTCGCGGCGATGCCGTCGAGTTTACGGGTATTTCTGTCATGGTCGATGGTGTCAGTGTTGAAGTCGCACAATCTCGGGTTCTCGATCCGGCTTACAATGGAGATGGTGCAGGGCGGCTGTTTACGACTTGGGGCTGGCTCGAGAAGATAGTACAGGGAGGAGATAACGATGTCAGCGTGCTGGATCGAAAGAACCTGGAGCAAGGGCTCGAGGATCGTCGTTCTCGTCTGCGGGATTATTCCGTGAGCTATATCGAGTACTGGGGGAAGACAATCCGGGAGCACTTCCAGGTCAACTCGGATATCGATTGGGTGTCGTTCCAGAAGATCCTTCCTCGCCTCGAAAGACGATCGGTCAACAGTCAGCTTGCAGTTTGGGCCGATGAGAGACGGGCGGCACTCGGTGTCGTGCCGAGTGCGTTGCTTTCCCCTGAGCAGCAGGATGTCCTTCGTACACGAAAGGGATTTGCAGACGCGGCCAACGACCTGACGGGCGAAAGGTTCAGCGACCGGTGTTATAATGTCATAAAGACATGGAGCAAGTTGTCGGATGATCCCGTCAAGGCACGGCAGGTGTTGCTCAACACCGCTATCGGTGAGTTCAAGGATTCGTATCTTGTCCACTCGAGCGATGCTGATCGTCAGAGCTCTGTTGGGTTCTGGGATTCGCTGACGGATCGTATGCTCGAGAGCCTCGCCGACAGTGTGTTGAACCAATACCAGTCTGGTCTTTCTGAGCTCAGCGCAGTTCTTGACAAACTCCCTTTGTGTCGGGACGGGAGTTCGGATGCGGCGATTCGAGATTTGGGGAGTGTCGCGGCTTCAATAGATAAGTTGCTTGGTGGTCGTCAATCCGCACCTGAATCTGCCTATACCGATGGTACAGTGGGAGCCAATGAAGATGCGGGGATTGACGCTGTGGATGATCTTCTTGATGACCTTCGTGAGGCGGGGTCCGAACTCTCCACTGATTCTCGGCAGCGTCTTGTGAGGGTCAGGGACATAGCCGAGTGGCTTGATAAGAAACCTGAAGTTATAATATGGACATTGAGCGACAGTATGGTTCCCAGCGGCAGCAAGAACGACCGGACATTGCTGAACTATGCCTCTCTGAGTGGCGTGAAACAGTCCACGGGCTTTGCGCAACGCTTTCCTGGATCATTTGATGTGCATCAAACAACCCCATTGGTGATCGAGTATTTTAGTGGGACCGAGGTTGGCCAGTCAAAGCTCGGGACATCGACACTTGAGAGTCCATGGGGCCTTCTTGGCCTTCTCTGGCGGAACCAGGTGGATGCGAAAGATATCTCTGACGGGTCTGCGCAATACAAGGTGTGGGTTGTGCCTCTTGGTGTGGATGGGAGCAGCCAGCAGATTTGGATAGGTCTTTCGTTCAATGAGCCGTTGCCATTTCACCCGCGCGAGTGGCCTGGTTGCGGTGAAGGAAACTAGAGGCATGGATGACCTCGGTCGGAACCCAATGAAAAAGCTCAGGGGCTTGCTTCGGCGTGGCACCGGTGCCACACAGCCAGCTCAGCCGACGGTTCATGTTGCGTGCTTTGGCAAGCACCCGGGCTGGGATGATCACATGGATCATCTCGGGTTTGATACGGCACACTTGATCCAAGTCTGGCAGAGTTTGTATCAGGATGGTGTGCGTGCGAACCTGGATCGTGGGAGCTGGGAGAAAGAACTGACAGCTGACCGGCGTTTGCCCGGCTTTGATCATGCGTTTCTTTGGTGGACAGATGAGACGATAGATTTGGGGTCGATGTGGGCATCTCGTGACAACAAGGGGCGGTCTGACTATCCCATGATTGCGTGTCTTTCTGCGGAGCGGGCAGGGCTTGATTGGGTATGTGCCGAAGGGTCAAAGGTGATCCAAGACTTGCAGAGAGAGTGCGAAGCATCACAGGGGAGCGAGGGTGTGATTGATGCTGTCGGCTCTGCGCAGGCTGGTTTGCGTGAAGCGTTGCAAGGCAGCATTGCGAGTATCTCAGAAGAGGATGCTGCCGGGGCGATTGAACGGATCGCAGAGTTGCCGCCGTTTGCAGAAGATCCGGAACAGTTCGTGAGATTTGTGTACCATATCGAGCGGGAATGTGGGCTTGGGATCGTCCATGGCCGGGCTTCTTCGGCGATGAAGTTGGCCCCAAACGCGCAGCACTTGCGCGTGCCGGCACTCGTTGAGCGGACGATTGACTCATTGCGTCTCTGGGTTTTGGCGGTTCGCGCGCTCGCTCCGGAGAGGTCAATCTTCGTCTGCAGAGCCCAGGGGCGAGATTGGGTCGATATTACAGTAGGAACCCCGGGCACAGATGAGGTATTTGCTTTGTTGGCAACTACGACTGCGATCCCGGTTGTGACGGCGATTCCTTACGACATCGAGGAGCAAGATCGGTCAAGGATTCTTGCGATGGCCGGGCGGACACTGGGGTAAATGTGTAACAGTGCTGCTGGTTCTGTGGTATGCTCAATCGGGGTGTATTGGGTGGAGTCGGTCGCTGGGAGTGTGGTTATGCAATCGGGGCATATTATTGGCAGGGGTGTTCTTTTCGGCTGGGTTGTGCGAGTACGGCACACTCTCGGCGTGGTGGTGCTGGGTGCTTTGTGCTGGCCGATGGTCACATGGGCCCAGACTGATACGGCACAACCTCTCCCGGCAGTCGAGGCGGATGCTCCCGAAGAATCGGGCGA
>JAJRZG010000049.1 GCA_024275365.1 Planctomycetota bacterium
CACTCCACCCACATCTTCACACTCCCCCCCTCCCTTCACTCTTCCAGACGTCCTCTCTTACTCCTCCAGTCTTTCCCTAATCCCTTTTCAGACGTGCCTCCCCCACCACCGACCCCCGCAACAACACCACCGACGACGGATCAAAATAGAGCTCGATATCCCCCCCACCACCCCCACCACCCCGCTGCCCCACCACAAACCGCGTCCCCGGCCGCGTCACCGCAAACCGCGTCAGCTCGAGCGACACCATCTCAACCACGCCATCCACCCCCGGCACAGGCACATCAGATATCACAACTCGCTCACCCACCGCAAGCCACACCACCGCCCCCTCATCAAACGCAAACTCGGCCCGCCCCATCTGCCCAACTGCCGACCACACCGGCACGCACAGCCCAAAGACCACTGCGATCATCCACACAACTCTGGCATATCCATTGGTACTCATAGCGACCACCATACACCACCCACCCCCGACCACCAAACACAATTCCCGGTGGCACAGCTCTCGGTGGCACGGTTCTCCGAACCGTGCGTCACACTTCACCGAAACCTCTGAACAATCAGGGGGGCGGGCTTTCCAGCCCGCTTCAGCACATTTGGGGCAGTCGAAATCACGCTGCTGCACATTGCTCGGAGGGTCTGTTCAGAATCGGACACCGATACTGAGCGGGCTTTGAGCGAAGTGTCGGCTATCTCCAAGCCTTCCGGTGCTTCGAGACCCTCAGCATGGGAATCCATAGCGAAAAACCAAGACACGGTTCGGAGAACCGTGCCACCGAGAACGGTGCCACCAAGAATCACCCCCTTGCTTCCCGACCGTCCTTTGTTAGGATACAGGTGCATGACCACAACCCCCACCAACCCCGCAGCCCTCGACGCCATCCGCCGGGTCTGGGGCTTTGACACCCTCCGCCCCCTCCAAGCCGAGGCCATCGATGCCGCACTCGACCGCCGCGACGCCCTCGTCGTCCTCCCCACCGGCGGCGGCAAGAGCCTCTGCTACCAGGCCCCGCCCCTCGTCACCGACGAACTCACCGTCGTCATCAGCCCGCTCATCTCCCTCATGAAAGACCAGGTCGATGGCCTGCTCCTCAACGGCTACCCGGCGGTCGCCCTCCACTCGGCCTGCACACCCACCGAGCAAGACGACACCTACGCCGCCCTCAACACAGGCGAGGCCCGCCTCCTCTTCGTCTCCCCCGAACGCCTCCTCTCTCCCGGCTTCCTCGACTTCCTCAAAGACCTCCCCCAGCCCACCGGCCCCTCGGGCGTCCGCTGCTTCGCCATCGACGAGGCCCACTGCATCAGCCACTGGGGGCACGACTTCCGACCCGAATACCGTCAGCTCGCCACCCTCCGCGACCATTTCCCAGACGCCCGCCTCCACGCCTACACCGCCACCGCGACCGAGCGCGTCCGCGAGGACATCGTCCGCCAACTCGGCATGCGCGACCCGGCGATCCTCGTCGGCACCTTCGACCGCCCCAACCTCGTCTACCGCGTCGTCCCCCGCGTCGATCGAGATGCACAAATCGCCGAGGTCATCGCCCGCCACAAAGACGGCGCGACCATCGTCTACTGCATCAGCCGCAAGGACACCGAGGCCGTCGCCGACATGCTCTGCGACCAGGACATCAACGCCAGCGCCTACCACGCCGGGCTCGAGGCCGAGCGCCGCCGACAGATCCAGGAAGATTTCAGCCGCGAGAAACTCGATGTCGTCGTCGCGACCGTCGCCTTTGGCATGGGCATCGACCGCTCGAATGTCCGCTGCGTGCTCCACGCGGCCCTACCCAAGTCGATCGAGGCCTACCAGCAAGAGACCGGCCGCGCGGGCCGAGACGGGCTCGAAGCTGAGTGCGTCCTGCTCTATTCCGGAGGCGACGCCCACCGCTGGTCAAAGCTTTTCACTATGTCCGCCGAGGAATCCGGCTCGCCGCCCGAAATCCTCCAGGCCCAGCTCGACCTCCTCGAAGGCATCCAACGCCTCGCCTCGGGCATGTCGTGCCGCCACAAAGCCCTCTCCGAACACTTCGATCAGCCCTACCCCCTCCCCAACTGCAACGCCTGCGATGTCTGCCTCGGTGAGAACGCGACTGCCCCCGACGCAACCGTCATCGCCCAAAAGATCATCTCCTGCGTCGCCCGCGCCATCCAGCACTCCGGCTTCGGCTTCGGGGCCGCCCACATCGTCGATATCCTCAGGGGCTCACGCTCCCAAAGAATCCTCGACCGAGGCCACGACCAACTCTCCACCCACAACCTCCTGGGCGACATCCCCAAACCCACACTCATCAGCTACATCAACCAGCTCATCGACCATGGGCTCCTTACCCGCGACCCCTCCAAGTTCGCCACCCTCAGCATGAGTGCCACCTCCCGCGAAGTCCTGACAGGCGGGCGCGAAGTCACGCTCCTCCAACCCAAACAACCCGTCGAACGCACCCCTGTCGACGAAGAAATCGCCCTCTCTCCCGACGAACTTGC
>JAJRZG010000337.1 GCA_024275365.1 Planctomycetota bacterium
AAGAGGATCGGCTGCGGGCCGACCCGGGCTATTACAGCATGGCCCACCAGACCTTTTCGTATATCTCCCGCGGCGAATATGGGCCTCAGGTTGCCCGATGGGTCGAGCGATTCGGGACAGAGCGGGTGCTGGTGGTGCAGAGCGAGAGGCTCTGGGATGACCCGGAGCGGACCTATGCGCGTGTGCTGCACTTTCTTGATCTTGAGGCCCACGAGCTCCGCATCTTTCGCCCGCACAACCAGGGTCGGTATGCACCGATGGACGGCCGGACCCGTGCGGCACTGGAGGCGAGGTTCGCCCCGAGCAATGAGGACCTGTTTGCCCTGCTCGGCGAACGCTTTGCGTGGCCCAAGGCAGCCGGACGGGTGGCCGCCGCCGCAGGATAGAGCCCCTCGCGCACGCGAGGATTGATCCCCCTCCGCCCTGCGGAGGGGGTGGCCAAGCGCAGCGATGGTCGGGGGAGGTGCGTCTTTCGCATTCATCCCGACCCCATTGCCACGCCGCACAACGCGCACCTCCCCCGGTCGCTGCGCGACCACCCCCTCCGCAGGGCGGAGGGGGATGCAGAGCCTCGCTCGCGCAAGGGGCTCTATGGTTCCGACACCACGCCGCGTGTCCACACACGCCGCCCTGACCGGAGACCACCATGACGCGCACCCCCACCATCGGCGGCAACTGGAAGATGAACACCAGCCTCGAAACCGGCCCCGCACTCGCTCGAGAGATCGCCGCCGGGCTGGGCGAGGCCCCGGCGTGCGAGGTCGTGGTCTTTCCACCCTTTCCCTTCCTGCTGGCAGTCGGTGAGGCACTCGGCGGTGGCACGGCTCTCCCAGGTGACACGGCTCTCCGAGCCGTGCGGGGTAGTTCCGAAGACACGGCTCGGAGAGCCGTGCCACCTTCACCGATCAAGCTCGGCGCCCAGGACTGCTCCTCCGAGCCCGGGGGCGCATTCACCGGCGAGGTCTCCATCGAGATGCTCAAAGACTGCGGCGTCTCGGTCGTGCTCACCGGCCACTCCGAACGGCGGCATGTGATCGGCGAGAGGGACGAACTTATCAACGCCAAGACGCGCGCGGTGCTCGAGGGGGGGCTCGAATGCGTGCTCTGCATCGGCGAGACGCTCGACCAGCGCGAGGCCGGCCGGACGGACGCGATCAACGAGGCGCAGCTCCGGGCGGGGCTTGCGGGAGTGAGCGCCGACCAGATGGCGAGCGTCACGATCGCCTACGAACCGGTCTGGGCGATCGGGACGGGCAAGGTGGCAACCCCCGAGGACGCCCAGGCGGCCCACGCTCGCTGCCGGGGGGTGCTGGCCGAGATATTCGGCGAAGAGGTCGCGGCGGCCACGCGCATCCAGTATGGCGGCTCGATGAAGCCGGCCAATGCTCCCGACCTGCTCGCCCAGCCGGATATCGATGGCGGGCTCATCGGCGGGGCGAGCCTCAAGGCGGCCGACTTTCTGGCGATCATCGCAGCGACAGCGGCACGGGCGGGGTGAGGTGGACTCGGACCCGTGGGATCGCCTTCCAGGCGGTGCCTGACATTGACTTCACATTCCCCCACGCCCCGGCTGGAAGCCGGGCCCACGGGAAGCCGTCCACAACCCGTCCGCATCTGTTCACGGTCATCGTGGATGGATGCGCGGTCGTTGTGAAGCCGTCTTCGCCTCTGCGCGGGGCATCTACGGTCGTCGATGGGCCGTCTACGCGCTTCGTAAAGCCGTCTGCGGTGCTCGCAAAGCCCTCTACGCGCTTCGCAAAGCCCTCTTCGCGCCTTGTAGAGCTGTCTACGGTCGTCGAAGAACGCCCCATAACGCCGAGATCGGGCAGAATCTGCCGGGTGCGGGCCTCGCACGACCGGCGAGAGCCCACGCCTGGACGGCGGGCCTCCTTTCCCTCAGTGTTTCACACCTCTGTCTCTCCTCCGCGTCCTCTGCGTCTCCACTGCGTCCTCCGCGTTCTGCCTTTTGGCGGGCCGCCCGGGTGTGAACGCTCCCGCCTCCCACGCCTCAGGACTCCAGACTCCCCGCCTAGACTTCTGTCCTGCCCCAAGCAGCAACAGCCTCGGGCGAGTTCCCCATATGTCCTTCCCGGCTCTTGCCGGGCACGCAACCACCAGAGCCTCGATTTGGAGCCTCCTCTCTTATGGACCCACTCGTGAACCCACTCATAAACCCGCCCCTCGGCACCCTCACCCTCGCAGCCGCTGACTGGGTGACCGGCCTGCTCATCGTCGGCTTCCTTGCCTGCTCGGTGCTGCTTGTGCTGACCGTGCTGATCCAACGCCCTCAGGGTGGCGGGCTCTCGGGGGCCTTTGGCGGCGGTGGCGGGGCCGGGGGCGAGACGGCCTTTGGCTCGCGCACCGGTGACGCCCTCACCATCGCGACGATCTCCTTCTTTGTGCTCTGGCTCTCGGTCGCCGTCGGGCTGGTCCTGGTCATGACGCCCCAGACCGCGCCACCCCCAGGAACTCAGGCAGTCTCAAACGAAGGCCCGGCGACCCCGGGTGAGAACACTGATGAGAGTGGTGGGGGGGTTGATGGGGGTGATGGGGAGACCGGGGACAACGCGACGGATGTCCTCGACGGCACACCCGCCGAGACCACCGAGCCAACCGGAGAAGTCAATGGCGATGCTGGAGACAGCGGCGCAGGCACCGGCGAACCCGCTGGCGACCCAACAGGCGGCGACACCTCTGGCAGCAATACCGAAGACCCGACCGGCGGCGACACTGGTGGCGGGTAAGCTGGGCGCAGTCACACTTTCTTTGGGAGTATCCAACCTGTGATCCGCAGCATGACCGGCTTTGGGGAGGCGTCCCGGCACATCAACGGCGTACACTACGCGGTCGAACTCCGTTCGCTCAACAACAAATATTTTAAGGCCTCGATCCGCCTGCCCGAACGGCTGCAAGTCTTTGAGGCAGAGCTCGAATCGGCGCTCCGCCGTCGGATCAGCCGAGGGAGCGTCACGCTCACCGCTTCATTTGCCGATACCTCTGCATCAGCAGCCCTTGAAATCAACCACAAGGCTCTCGATCGCTATATCGACCAGCTCAAGCACTCAAGCGCGGTTGACAAGGGCGAGGTTGCGATCGATCTGGCAGCCCTGCTCGCCCTGCCAGGCGTGCTCCAGCAGCCAGCCGGGGACGAAGACCAGCTCCACGAGGCGCGGGCGGTGCTGCTTGAACTGGTCAGCACCGCGTGCGACCACCTCATCTCGATGCGGCTCCGCGAGGGCTCGCTGCTGATGGAAGAGCTCCACGACCACCGCGACCTGATCGCCGATCGGCTTGGCAAGATCAAAGACCAGGCGCCCCGGGTGATCGCCGAATACGAGAACCGGCTCAAGCAGCGGATGCAGGAGATGATCCGCGAGGCCCAGCTCAAGGTCGAGCCCGTCGAGCTGATCCGCGAGATCGCGACTTATGCTGAGAAGACGGACATCGCTGAAGAGGTCAGCAGGCTTGGCGGGCATATCGAGCAGTTCAGCGACCTGCTTGCTGAGCCCGAGGAGAAGCCGGTGGGACGGACGATGGACTTCCTTGCCCAGGAGATGCTCCGCGAGGCGAACACGATCGCCAGCAAGAGCCCCGACAGCCTGATCAGCCGCATGATCGTGGAGGTCAAGGGGACGATCGACCGGATCAAAGAGCAGGTCCAGAATGTAGAATAGCGTTGTGGTGCCACACCGATGACCTCGCCCGCAGGCCAGACAACACGCGCGTCGTTCGGCCTCGGGGAGCTGGCGGGGGTGTGCGCACACTACGACCTGGGCGAGATCCACAGCGTCCACGAGTTTAAGAAGGGTTCGAGTCGATCGCCCAAGGTCGTGCTCGACACAAGCAGCGGGCGGTACTTGGTCAAGCGGCGCGCCAGGGGCCGTGACGACCCACACCGTGTCGCGTTTTGTCATGACTTGATGCTCTTCCTCCTGGCAGTGGGCTTCCCGCTGCCCCGGCTCGTCGGGACGGCACAGGGCAACAACTCGATGGTGCAGCTCAACAGCCATGTGTATGAGCTGTTTGCTTTTGTCGAGGGTGGGCCCTTTGACCGCACCCCTGAGCCCTGCGAGAGTGCCGGGCGGCTGCTTGCGAGGCTGCACCGGCTGGTGCGGGAGTATCAGCCCAAGTGGCCCGCGCCGGTGCTCAGTACTCACGACAATCGTGGCGTGCGCACGCGGCTTGAGACCATCGCACAGCGAGACATCGTACGGGCAGATGCCGAGGCGTTGCTTGCGATGTATAACCAGGCTGCAACGAGGGCATCGCGCAGCACCGGGCCGCGTGTAGAACACGACCCCACTGCGCAGCTGCTCCACGGCGACTGGCACCCGGGGAACATGATCTTCCGGGGTGCGAGCGTGGTAGCGGTGCTCGACTTTGACGGGGCGCGAAGAGGCCCGATCATCCACGACCTTGCCAACGGTGTGCTGCAGTTTTCACTGACGCGGGTGGGAACCAACCCAAGTGCCTGGCCCGATGCCCTCGATGCCCACCGGTTCGCAGCATTCCTTCGTGGGTACGGAGCGGGTGCAGCACCGCTGGACCTGACGACCCTTCCTGGGCTGATGGCTGAGGCACTGGTGACAGAGGTTGTCTCGCCGATTGCGGTCTCTGGGCTGTTTGCGGGGCGGGATGCCGGGCCGTTTGTGCGGATGGCACTGCGGAAGGTGCGGTGGCTCCTCAAGCACGCGGATCGACTGGCAGCATTGGCAGAGCAATCGGCCGGGGAAGGGACAGGAGATAGCCAATAGCGTGCATCGAGAGAGTTTCCATTGACACGAGCGGGAAAGCCTGTCAGAATGTGTGAGACCATGACGCGACCACAAACCCACCGTGCTTTGCTTGTTGTCGCAGCGTTCGCGGTCTTGCTGCCCTGTGCGGCGACCGCACAGGTGCGTACTGTCCCAGACACCCGCCCGACAGTGGCTGAGCTTGTCGATCGGCTCGACTCGCCGGTCTTTGCAGCGAGGCGTCAGGCGACGACCGACCTGCTCATACGCCGCGACCTCACCCTCGATGCTGCCGAGTGGTTGCTCACCGATACAAGCCTTTCTCCCGAGCAACGGCTGCGGCTTGAGCGCGTGGCGCTCGAGGTGTTTGCGCGTGGACCCAGGGCAGCGCTTGGGATCCAGTTCCCCCGAGAAAGCCGCGATGGCGTGCGGATCGAGGCGGTGCTCGACGAGTTCCCAGCCTCGGCCATGCTGCGCGCGGGCGATCGAATCACCGAGGCTGACGGGCTGCCGATCACGCGGCAGGCAACCTTCCGGGCAGCGATCCTCTCTCATGATCCGGGAGAGGTGATGGTCATGAAGCTGGTGCGTGAGGGTGAGGAACTGGAGTTTGGGGTGTTGCTCGGGAGCTTTGCCCGCCTCAATGTCACAGCATCCCCGAGGCCGGGCGACTTGCTCGCAGCATGGACACTCAGGCAAGCACGGCAGGTTTCACTCCTCCCCGCAGAACCAATCGTGCCAAAGCCCGCTGTCCGAGGGGGAGATGACACAGAACAGCTTCGCTTGCCCGAGCCCGGCACGCGGGCGTGGGACTCAGCCTTTGCTACAGGAGATGCGCCGCGCAGTCTGCTTGTCGGTGGACAGATGCGGGAGACGGTCGACCTCTCGCTCTCGCAGTTGGCCGTGATGGACGCATCGCGGGCGATCACGCTTGAAGACCTGCAGGCGAGTGGCCCAGCCGATATTGCGATCCAGATAACGCTGTTACGCAATCGGCGTGAGCTGATTCTCAGCGACATCAAACGGTACACACAACTGATCGAGGGTGGAAAGATCAACGGCGCAGCGAGGGCGATGAAACGCCAGCAGCTCGCGATCGAAAGGCAGAAACTGCTTGTGCTTGAAGAGCAGATGCGGATGCTCGATGAAGCACGGCGGGTAAAGCCGTAGCGGGGTTGTGGGCTACTCGTCGCGGAAGAGTTCCCCAAAGTCGATGGGTCGATCTTCGATCTTGACGGTCATGCCCGGGAGTGGATCGATGACACCCTCGGATGACACCCGCAGCTGCCCAACCGAGTCGAGGTAGTTGAGCACCGCGATTCGCAGGTCTGTCAGAGCGCGGTCGCGGGCGTTTTTCGCATTGAGCAGGTCGGTCTCGGTCCTCAGGCGGTCGCGCGTGTCCACCGCGTCTGGGTTGAGGAGTTGCTCTTCAAGCCGGCGCTCGTTGATCGCGACGGAGGCCTCGGCAAGCTCCAGGCGGAAGCGGGCAAGGTCGATCTCACGCACTCGGCGGCGGGCGTCGAGAACGACATTGTCTGTGAACTCTTCAAGGTCACGACGCGCCCGTTCAAGGCGGATGAGCTCCTGACGGAGTTGCAGGCGTTCGATGCGTCGATCCAGGGGCAGGCTCAGCAGAAACCCGACTTCCCACGACGCTTCATCGGGGTCGATCGCAAGCCCACCCTCACGCGCAGCCGGGTCGGTGGGGATGCGAACCTCGCCGTTGATGTTGAAGTCGGGGAGGATCTGGTTGCGCGCGATCAGCACGCTGCGCTGGCTGTCGAGAAACCGGTCCCGGCTGTTCTGCAGGTCCAGGCGGTAGGCAAGGGCCGACTCGGTCGCAGCCTCGATCGTGGTCGAGGGCTCAGCGATCTCGATGCTCGCCCAGATGAGCTGGACCGGTTGCTCGATGGGCAGGCCCAGGCGGAGCTTGAAGCGATCAACCTGGAGCGTGTACTGTTCGCGGGTGCCCGCCAGCGAGCTGCGTGCGGTCAGGAGGTCGTTGCGGGCCTCGTTGACATCAAACTCTTTGCGCCGCCCCGCCTCGTAGAACGCCTCCTCCTGCTTCACGAGCAAGACCAGGTTTTCGAGCTGCAAGACACGGTTCTGCAACTCGTTGACGGTCTGGATGAGCCGGAAATAATCGTCGGCGATTGAGACGAAGTATCCACGACGGAAGGCCTCAAAGTCACGGGCGGCATACACAAGATCACGCTCGGCCTGGATGATGTCCTCGCGCGCGACCATCCCGGCGCCGCGCAAGAGCGGGATATTCGCATCGAGCACGAGTGCTGAAGACTGCGTGTATTGCCCCGTGACGCTCGAACGCAGCTGCTCGGTCGCGTTCCAGACCCAGCGGGCCTCGGCCTCGCCGCCATAGGGCAGGCGTTGGGTTGTGCGGAGGGTGTTGACGATGTTCACCACATTGTCAAAGCGGCCATTGTCGCCATCAGCGCCGATGGAAACACTCGAATCGGCAAACAACCTGGGCCCCCAGCGGTGGCGTTCGGTCAGCAGGCGGATGGCAGCGAAGATGTAGTCCTCTTCAGCAGAGATATATTCTCGCCCCTGTCTCTGCGCGATTTGGAGGGCATAGAGCAGAGAGAGCTGCCTGACATTCGTCACCCCGATGCCCCCAGCCGTCATGGCGTAGTTGCGAAGGCGCGTGTTGAGCCCATCGACGATCTCAGTTGTGCCGGGTGTCCCCCGGTCGAGTTCGGTATAGGTCAGAGACTCGACCGCAGGGTTGTCGGTCGTCGGGTTGGTGTCATAGAGCGACCCGACGCGCTGGGGCACGCCGCCAGAGGGCTGGAGCCTTGGCCCTGATGAAAGGCCTGTGCTGGCGGCCGATTCTCCCAGGATGTTGACCAGACGACGGTCGATCTGGTCCATGCCCCTCATGCACCCTGCAGCAAAAGAGACCACAAGCCCAATCAGGACCGCAACACCAAGACGGGAAACGCCTGAACTCACGCTCGTTCTGTATTCCAACGACAGCATCTCCCTCTCTCAAACGACAGTTTCTTTCGCACGCCCCAGTTGGTCTGGAGGGTTTGCCCCTCGTGAGGGATACTTGACCCACAGGGTGCAAAGAGGTTCCCACCCACACAATCGGCATCTGTACGGCTCATCACAAAGAACCTGGTCCTTACGGTACCGAGATACTCCCCCAAGTGTTGCGTATTGCAATACCGAGTCCTATCCTTAGGGTTCGGATTCTTGGGCGGTTGAGAGGGACATTCAGGTCCAGTTCGTAGACCTCGCGCTCAAAACATAGACCTCGCGGAGCTTCTTTACTATGGCATCGGTGACATATGACGGTCGGAGTTTCATGATCGACGGACGGCGGCAGTGGATCGTGGGTGGGTCGATCCACTACGCACGATTGCCCCGCGCCGAGTGGGCGAGCCGAATCGCAGCAGCCAAGCAAGCCGGGATTAACACCATCGAAACCCCCGTGGTCTGGAGCCGACACCAGACACGCACGAAGCACTTTGACTTCGAGGGCGAGAACGATCTCCGCCACTTTGTGCAGCTCGTGGGTGAAGCCGGGATGCATGTCATCCTGCGGATCGGCCCGTTTATCGGCTCAGGCTATGACGCCGGGGGCATTCCCGCGTGGCTGCTCTCGCAGGAAGGTGTCGAGCCCCGCCAGGGTTCCGGGCCATTCCTCGAGGCGTGCTCGCGGTATATCACTGCGCTGGCGAGCAAGATCAAGGACCTGCAAGTCACAAGCACCGGCGAGGGTGGCCCGATCCTGCTCGTGCAGAGCGAGCACAACTGGACCTGTGGCCAGGACGAGCTTGCGAAGAAGTATCTCGGTGAGTTGCTGCGGTACCTCCGCGAGGCAGGGATCGGTGTGCCGGTGATCAATGCCAACGGGCTGTGGCAATCGGTCGAGGGCGAGATCGAGTGCTGGTCGGGGTCGAGCGATCTGCTCCCGATCTCTCGGCAGCTGACAGAAGTCCACCCGTTGTACCCGCGCCTCATGATTGATCTCCGCATTGGCGAGCCGACGGTCTGGGGGCAGGAAGAACCCCAAGTCCCGACCCCCGAGGCAATCGTTCGCTCGGCTGCCGAATCGCTGGCGGGGGTGTCACAGTTTGTGCTCAACCCGTTCGCGGGCGGGCAGACCTTCGGCTTTGCTGCCGGGCGGATGCCACAGGCGGGGGATGCGTACATCACCACCCGCCACGACCACGGCGCGCTGGTCAAAGCCGACGGCGAGCGGACCGCGTCCTACAGCATGGTCAGGCGGATCACCATGTTTGCCAGCAGTTTCGGGCGCGTGCTCGCGCACCTCGACCCGGAAGATCGCCCGATTGTGCTGACCCCCGCACCCAGCGGCGGCCCGACGGTTGTGCCCACACGGGGGACGCAGGGCTCGGTCGTGTTCCTCTTCGGCGAGCCGCACAAGCGCGGACGACCGGTGCAGACCTCGACCCTGCTCCTGCGGGATGGCTCAACGCTCGAGGTCCCGCTGGGCTCGTGCGGGACATCGTGGTGTGTGTTTGATGTTCTGGTCGGCTCACGAAGCCAGCTGGACTATTGCTCGCTGTGCGCCTTTGCGATGGTGGGCAGCGTGCTGGTCTGCTTTGGACCGGCGGGCTCATCAGGCACGGTGTGCATCAACGGCTCACCGCTCGATGCGGTCGTCCCAACGGGGAAAAAGCCCGACATCATCGAGCACGAGGGCGTGCAGGTGGTCATCGCCAATGAAGAACAACTCGACGGCGTGCAGGTAACCGATGAGGGCGTGCTCGTCGGGGTCATCGGCTTTGATGAAGCCGGGGAGCCGATCGCCACACCGGGCGGCAAGCAGTACTCATTCCTCGCGCCCGACGGCACAGTCTCGACGCGCAAAGCCGGGAGTGTCGCACGCAGAGGAACACCCTCGCGGACACTCGAGACCAACTGGGAAGCAGCCGACACCACAGAATATGTGGCCGGTTCAAGTGCGAAGTACGCCGCCATCGACGGGCCAACCGACTTGAGCACGCTCGGTGCCCCCTATGGCTACGGGTGGTACCGCTTGCAGTTCCGGTCGCCTGCTGCCCGGAAGGTCAAGCTGACAGCCCCGGAATCGGCCGACAGGCTCGCGGTCTTTCTCGACGGCGAGCCAGTCGGGATGTTCGGCAAAGGCCCGGGCGCATCGAGTGAGATTGCGTTACAACTCAAGAAAGCCGAGCACAGCCTGATTGTGCTCGCAGAAAACCTCGGTCGTCCCGCAGGCGGCCAAGACCTCAAACCCCGCAAGGGGCTCTTTGGCGAGCTGTATGAGTTGGCCGCGTTCAAGGTCGGCAGGGCAAAGGTCGAGGAGGGCGACCCCGTCGAGCTGTTCTCCTACCGCACCCCACTCTGGGAAGTGCGCGAGGGCGATGTGACATACCCTGCGAGGGTCACCTGGTCGTTTATCCACAGGCGCAAGAGCCCGATCATCATGCAGATGGGTGAGATCGGCGTGCGGGGCCTAGTCTTGCTCAACGGCACGCCGTTGCACCTCTTTGAGCCGGGCGCAGAGAACGACCTCGTGCTCGATCATGTCACGCTCAACCGGGGCAACAACACCATCGAGTTGGCGGTCGCTGTCGATAGTGTGGGTGAAGCGGAGCTTGCAGATGTCGTCTCCGCGCTTGGCCGAAATACACGCTTCTTTGAGGGCATCAACGCACTTGGCCCCAAGGTCTCGTGGAGCTTTGCCCAGTGGGAGACACCCGGGCCGACCGCGTTTGATCCGGTGACAAAGACGAGCCCGGTTGGGCCGATGTGGTACCGTACTGATTTCGAGACCCCCGAGCCCGACCGCAATGTTGTGCTGACTATTGCGGGGCTGAGCAAGGGGCAGTTCTACCTCAACGGCAAGCATGTGGGGCGATATTTCATTGCCTCAGGGGGTAAAAGCATCCCGCCGCAGACCGACTACCTCTTGCCACGCTCGTGGATGATCGAGGATGGTGTGAACGAACTCACACTCTTTGATGAGCACGGCGGGCACCCGGGCAAGTGCATCCTGACCGCGACGCGCCGGGCGGACGGGACATGAGCAACCAGGCAGAAGATTCCGGCAGGCCGACATGGCAGCGGGCAGCCTCGTTTGCTGCAAGGCATCATCGGCATCACCTGCGCAAAGACAAACGCACGCCCTATGTGGCGCATGTCTACCGCGTGGCGATGACGGTGCGTGACTGCTTTACGTGTGATGATGCCGAGGCGCTCTGTGCGGCCCTCCTCCACGACACAATCGAAGACACACCTGTCGATTTTGACGATATCGAAGGGGCATTCGGGTCTGTGGTTGCCGAGATTGTCGCTGCCCTGACCAAGAACATGCTGCTGCGTGAAGATGTCCGCGAGGTTGATTACGACCAGAGGCTCGCCGAGGCCGACTGGCGAGCAAGGCTGGTGAAACTCGCGGATGTCTATGACAACCTCTGCGATATGTCCAACAGGCCCAAGGCGGGGAAAGCGGCGCTCGACCGGATGATCTCGAAGTGCGAACGGGCAATCACGCTTGCAGCCGGTGATTCGGCAACACATCCAGAGACCGCACGAGCGATCGAGATTGTGCAGCAAGAGATCGGGCGGGCATCACAGTCATACGGATCGTGACGACTTTGTGTATGTCTTTACGAGCCCGAGCGCAAGCTCGGGATCACGAATGGTTGATTGTCACAGGTACAACCAACCCTGTGCTCGCGCACCGGGCTCGTCAAGACGCATACATATTCTCGTGATCCGTATACGAGAACCTTCAGCACGAGGGGACCGATCCTGCACTACCCTACCCGCTTTGCCTCAAAGCTCTCGGGCGAGATAGAATACATCTCGTGCAGGTCCCACTTCCCACCAGAGTGGAGGTACGACTTGTCTGGTCCGTCCTTGCGAAACCCAAGCCGCTCGACAAGGCTTTGGCTTGCCGTGTTGTCAGCCTGGATGCCGGCGAGCACGCGGTGCAAGCCGAGCCCCATGGGGAGATCAGCAAAGGCGTAGGTCAGCAAGGCAAGAAACGCCTCGGTGGCGTACCCCCGCCCGACAGTGCTTGCCGCGAGCCAGCAGTTGGCATCGGCTTCGAGCACGAGTCCGCGACGCACAGCATTGAGATTGAACGCACCAACGATGCTCCCGGTGTGCTCGACAGCAATCCGTCGGCACGCGCAACCCGTCGTCTCCCCATCGTTCGTCAGCGCGAGCTGGCGGTCAAACAGATCGTCATCATTCTCACCGGGCATGTGGAGCGGGCTAAAGCGTGCAAGATGCTCGCGGCTCGCCTGGATCACACGGATGAACTCGTCTCGGTCAGAGGCAACCAGAGGCCGCAGCACGAGCCTCGCAGTGCGGAGTGCTTCAGGCGGGAGCACCTCGACCGGCCGTGTCGGCGAAAGGCGGGCAATGCCAACTCGGGGTTCGTTTGCGATGCGGCGCTCGGGCGGCATTATGTCACCTCCAACTGCGGGCGGTCAGGATCGGGCCAGTCGAGGTGGTAGAACTTGCCTCGGGGTTGGTCGGTCCGTTCGTAGGTGTGCGCCCCGAAATAGTCCCGCTGTGCCTGGATGATGTTGGCACTCACGCGGGGCGCACGCAGGGCGTCGTAATACGCAAGCGCACTGCAGAAGGCCGGCGCAGGGACACCCATCGCGACCGCGTTGGCGACGACCTCTCGCCATGATTCGTGCCACTCACCCACCTGGCTGGCAAAGGTTGGTGCCATGAGCAGGTTTGGCAGGTCGCCCCCCCCCGCATACGCCTCAGCGATCGTGTGCAGCAGCCGGGCGCGGATGATGCACCCGCCACGCCAGATGCGCGCGATCGAAGCAAAGTCCAGGTCCCACTCCCACTCCAGCGAGGCCTCAGCCATGAGCGCAAAGCCCTGGGCATACGCGCACACCTTCGAGCAATAGAGCGCCCGCCGGACCGACTCGACAAACCGCTTCTTGTCGCCCTTATAGGTCGGGCTCGCAGGCCCTTTGAGCACCGTCGAGGCCGCCACGCGGAGGTCTTTTTGCGAGCTGATGGCCCGGGCAAAGACCGCTTCAGCAATCGTCGGTGCAGGCACACCAAGCGCAAGCGATGCCTCGCTCGTCCACCGACCCGTCCCCTTCTGCCCTGCTGTATCAAGCACGATCTCGACGAAGGGTACACCAGTCACCGGGTCGGCCTGCGCCAAAATATCGGCGGTAATCTCGATGAGGAACGAGTCAAGCTCTGTCGTGTCCCACTCGCGAAAGACCTCAGCGATCTTCGCAGGCTCTAGCCCGAGCACGCCCTGCAAGAGCGCACAAGACTCGGCGATCATCTGCATGTCCGCATACTCGATCCCGTTGTGGACCATCTTCACAAAGTGCCCCGCTGCCCCAGGTCCGATGTAGCTCGTGCATGGCTCAGCATCGGGAACATCAACCGGCCTGCCAGCACTCGCGCCCTCGATCGCAATCCCTGTCAACCGATCGACCTTGGCAGAAATCGCGGTCCAGATCGGTTCGAGTGCTGCCCATGCCTCCCGGTCACCGCCCGGCATCAGGCTCGGGCCAAAGCGTGCGCCGAGCTCACCACCCGAAACCCCAGACCCGACAAAGAGCAACCCCCTGGCTTTGAGCGCACTCTCGCGGCGGGCGGTGTCTTCCCAGTGGGCGTTCCCGCCATCAACGATCACATCGCCCGGCTCCATGTGCTCTGCGAGTGCATCAATGACCGCATCGGTAGCTCTGCCCGCCTTGATAAGCACGACCGCCACACGGGGCCGCCTGAGGCTTTGGACAAAGTCAGCAACACTGGCAGCGGGCACAAGCGAGCCCGGCCCGCGACCCTGATAGCCAGGCCCAAACGACCCGCCCGGGTGGGCATTGAGCATCGCTTCGGTCACGCTGGCAGTCCGGTTATAGACAGCGGTCGCAAAGCCGTGGTCCGCGATATTGAGGGCCAGATTCTGGCCCATGACCGCAAGCCCGACGACTCCGACATCGGCACTCGCAGGGGGTGGGGCAGGAAATGACATACAAGTGCTCCGGCAACGACCGCACCCCACCCAGACACCACACAACGCGCGCAGCACCACAGGCCGGGGTCAACCTATCCAGGGGTTTATCGGTTAGAAGTGGGTTTTGCGCTTGGAGAAGGAGCCCTCTCTGAGAGGGTACCGAGAAAGAACGCAGGGAAACACCGGGAGACGGGCTTAGATCACCAGATCAATCAGCCCGCCTATGGGCCACCGCCGCCGGGGTTGGGTATAGAGCACGCCCCGCTCGACCCGGTCCATATTGGGCTCAGCGCCCGCCCTTGGCAGCATCCGAGGCCCGGCCTCTGGGCCAGACTCTTGCAGCCGTTCACTTGCTGAAATCTCACCAAAGTCCACCTGCCGGGCACCCAACCCGGCCAGAGCATTCTCAACAGCCCGATGCACAAGCCGAGCCCTCGCTGCTGCGATCTCCAGGTGGGTCGAGTAGGGCACCGAGCCGGGCACCTCACCGAGCAGCCCCACGACCACCGGCTGCTCGTAGAGCCGATGCTCGTTGATCCCCCCTTCTGCGCACGCCCCCGCTGCGGTCACCCCATGGGGCCACGCGGTCTGCCAACTCGCACAGGGATATCCGTCAATACTCGTCATCTGCAAATCAGCACGACGAACCCCGTGCCGACCGGCCAGACCCGATAAACTCATCCCCCAGGCAGCCCAACGCGGGTTCCCTCGTCCCCGTGGATGTCACCCGTGCTGCCTGTTGCTGTCTTGCTACACCCCGTGTTGCCGAAGTACCCCATGCTCGCCACCAAAGCTCTTGACTATGACCTCCCGCCTGGCCGCATCGCCACCCACCCCGCCGAGCCGAGGGATGCTGCCCGGCTGCTCGTGATTCGTCGAGGTGATCCGGGTTTGTTCGAGCACTGCACCATCGGCGACCTGCCCAGCCTGCTCAGCCCCGGCGATCGCATCATCTGCAACACCACCCGCGTCCTCCCCGCCCGCTTTCGGGGCATCCGCGAGGACACCGGGGGCAAGGTCGAGGGGCTCTATCTCGAAGCAGACTCAGACCCGAGAGTCTGGCTCGCGATGGTCAAGTCCCGCCGACACAAGCCGGGCACGATCATCCGCCTGCTCATCAGCAGCACCACTGGCAACGCCCCCTCGCCCTTTGCGCTTGAGATGCTCGAACCGGTCGATGACCCACCCGGCGCGTGGCGGCTCAGGCTGCACGCTGAGGGGTCTGCCTCGACGCTCCCCGATGCCCCGGCCGTGCTCGAAGTTGTTGGACTCACGCCGCTGCCGCCCTACATCCTCGCAGCCCGCAAGGCTGAACCCGATGCCCTCTCACCAGCGGCGGCCGATTGTGCCGACCGGGAGCACTACCAGACCGTCTTTGCTCGTGCAAACCAGACAGGCTCAGTCGCAGCCCCGACCGCCGGCCTGCACTTCACACCCCGCCTCCTTACAAGCCTCACTACCCGTGGTATCAACCGAACCGATGTCACGCTCCATGTCGGTGCTGGCACCTTCAAGCCCGTCGAGACCGAAGCCGTGGAGGATCACCCTATTCATGCCGAGTGGTGCTCGATGTCCACTCGCGCCATCAGCGAGATCCGCACTACGCGCCGAGCGGGGCACCGGGTCGTTGCGATTGGCACCACAAGCGTGCGCACCATCGAGTCCTACGCGCCTCTTGCGTCTCAAGCCGACACCCGCGACCACCTCTCGACCCGCCTCATGCTCACCCCCGGGTGCTCCTTTGCCTGGACCGACGCCCTGCTGACCAACTTTCACCTGCCACGCTCCACGCTCATGGCACTCGTCGGCGCATTTCTCCAGTCGCCTGATGAGCCCCCCCGACCCGACGGTACCCCCCCCGGCATCGCCCGTCTCAAGGCTGCATACCGCGAGGCGATCGACCGCGACTATCGTTTTTATAGTTATGGGGACGCCATGCTCATCCTGGAGTGATTCCTGAGTTTCGTATGATCGACTCCCCAGCACTGCGTCGTGCCTCAGGCATGTCGCCGGGAGATCGTTCCCACTGCTCCGGTCATATTGTGCCCCAGCACCGCCAACACAACCGATACGCTCCATGCACACACCATGAATCTCGGCCAACTGACACAACTCCCAAACCCCGACACGCTGCGTCAGTGTGGCGTGATCGAGACCACAGCTCCCGTCCTCGGCATCACCGAGGACTCCCGCCGTGTCGCTCCCGGGTGGGTGTTCGTTGCCAGAGCCGGGCAGAGCGCCGACGGCCGCCGATTCATCCCCGATGCCCTCCGCGCCGGAGCGGTTGCAGTTATCACCGACCAACCACCCCCGAGCGTCCAAGCCGAAGCCCCGATCCTCATTGCGCCTGACCCGGCACTCGTCGGGGCGATCATGGCTGAACGGCTTGCAGGCTCTCCATCGCAAGCCCTGACCCTCGTCGGTGTGACCGGGACCAACGGCAAGACCACGCTTGCCACGCTGATCGCCCAGGCAGCGCGAGCGGCGGGCATTCCCTGTGGCCTCATCGGCACCGTCGAGATTGATGACGGCGCAGGTACAACGCCATCTGTGTATACCACGCCACCATCAGAACTTCTGAGCCCGTTACTTGCCCGGATGCGAGAGACTGGGTGCAAGGCTGCGGCAATGGAGGTGTCGAGCCATGCGCTCGATCAGCACCGAACCGCGGGACTGCGGTTTGCAGCCGGGGTCTTTACGAACCTCACCGGCGATCACCTCGACTATCACGGCGACATGGACCACTACGCGGCTGCCAAAGCGAGGCTGTTTGAGCAACTCGAGTCCGATGCCCTCGCGGTGGTCAACGCGTCCGACCCCTGGTGCGACCGGGTGGTGTTGGGGTGCCGGGCGTGTATTGTTCGTTGCTCACCCGCAGATGAGCGCACCGGTGCTGGCGATTGTGCAGCAGTTGTGACCCACGCCAACACCTCGGCAGCAGGGATGGATATCTCGTGTGATGGCCCTTGGGGATGTATCAGCACGCGCACGACTCTCATCGGAGCGCACAACGCGATGAACCTGCTCCAGGTGGTTGCGGTCTGCACCATCGCGTTGGGGATCGCGCCGCTTGCACTTGAGGAGATCATCCCCGGGCTGTGCGCCCCGACAGGTCGGCTCGAACCTGTGCAGAGCCCCGATGACGATATCATGGTGCTGATCGACTGTGCGCACACCGATGATGCACTGACCAACTGTCTGCGTGCTGCCCGGCTTGCAACCCCCGAGGGCGCGCGCCTTTGGGTGGTCTTTGGCTGTGGCGGGGAGAAGGACCGAACCAAACGCCCCCGCATGGGTGAGGCAGCTGCGGCTCTTGCCGATCGGGTCATCGTGACCAGCGACAACCCCCGATCCGAGAGCCCCGAGTCGATTATTGATGAGGTTTTGACGGGGATTGAGAGGGATGCTCACGGGCGTGTGCATCGAGATGCCGACCGAGGATCGGCGATCCATGCAGCGGTGCGCGCCGCACAGCCGGGTGATGTCGTGGTGATCGCGGGCAAGGGGCACGAACACGAGCAGGAACTCCCCGATGGCATGGGCGGGTCGCGGACGATTCTCTTTGATGATCATCAGGTGGCGCGCGAGGCACTCGCAGCACGAAGCGTGGGGAAGAGTTCTTCGCAAGCCATCCACAGAGTGGGGAGAGTGCAGTTGTGAGTGCGGGAGACTTCTGGACAGCCGAATCGGTGCGTGCGGCGATCGGTGGCTCATGGGTTGCCAAGCCCAACTTGTTGCCGGAGCCGACTGGCGGTGCAGCGATAGACACCCGCGCCCTCAGCGCTGGCGAGGTGTTCTTTGCTCTCTTGGGCGATCAGACCGACGGGCACCGGTTTCTTGCAGAGGCACATACAGCGGGGGCTGCGATCGCAGTCATCGATGACGCAGAGGCAGCGGGGGAACTGCCCGAGGGGCTTGGGGTGCTGCGCGTTGGCGATGCAAGACTCGCGCTCGGTCGGCTCGCGGCTGCCTATCGAGCAACGCTGGGCTCGGTGCGCACAATCGCGGTCACCGGCTCGAACGGCAAGACGACGACAACCCGCATGATCGATGCCTGCTTGGAGACCTCTCTCCGTGGTCATTGTTCGCCAAAGAGTTACAACAATGATCTCGGTGTGCCCCTCACGGTGCTTGGTGCGCGGTCGGGCGATCACTACTTGCTCTGTGAGGTCGGCGCCAACGACCCGGGTGAGATTGAGCCGTTGAGCCGAATCATCAAGCCCAATATCGTTGTCATCACAAGCATCGGCAGTGCGCACCTGGAAGGGTTCGGCTCGGTCGAGGCGGTCGCTGCCGAGAAAGCCTCGCTCGCAGCCCACCTCGCACCCGGGGGCCTCGTCGTGCTCAACGCCGATGCCCCGCAGCTCGCGCCCTGGCGAGACCGCTTTGAGCGGGTTCTTACATTCGGTACCTCGCCCGATGCCGACCTGCGCGTCAGTGACATTGAGCAGACATCTACGGAAGTGACTTTCACACTCAACGAGCGAGAACGGTTCTCGGTCCCGATGCTTGGCACGCACAACGCCTCCAACGCGGCGGCGGCGGTTGCGGTCGCAAGGAGGATGGGGATCGCCGACGACTGCATCTGCACAGCGCTCGCCGGGTGCTCACCGCCCGAGATGCGGCTCGTGCGCGAACGGGTCAACGGCATCGACATCATCAACGATGCCTACAACGCCAACCCGGAGTCGATGCTGGCAGCCCTGCGCGCGCTGCGCGATATTGCTGCAACGGGCAGCCGACGGGTCGCGGTGCTCGGCGACATGCTCGAACTGGGTCCGATCGCGGTCGAGGCCCACACGCAGATAGGACGGGAAATCGCAGAGGAAAGCCTTGCTGATGTTGTCGTGCTGGTTGGGCCGTTGGCTGCCCATGCGCGTGCACCCTTGACCGATGCGGGGGTTGTGGTTCTCGCAGAGGCTGATCTTGCTGGCGGTGGTGCTATTCGCGTGGCATCGGTTTTTGTAGACGGAGATACGGTGCTGCTCAAAGGCTCTCGCGGTGTGGGGATCGAACGGGTGTTCGACGCGCTCCGGCTCGTACGCCCACAGACATCAAGCCCGAGCGAGGGAGGCTGACCCGTGCTCTATCTGCTCTTTGACAAACTCCGCTCGTGGATCTATGAGCACAACCTCGACGGGCCACTGGGCGTGATCGACCAGATCGAGTTTCGCGCACTGGCAGCGGCAGGGCTCGCGTTTGCCATCGTGCTGCTCTCTGGTCGCCGGGTTATCACGCTGCTCACGCGGCTCAAAATCGGCGACCCGGGACTGACCGATTCTGAAGCCCTCCGCAAGGTGTCCTCAAGCAAAGCAAACACGCCAACCATGGGCGGCGTGCTGATCGCGGGGGCGATCTTCCTTTCCACATTCTTGCTCGGCGACCTGACCGAACGCTGGGTCCAACTCGGCCTGATCGTGCTGATCTGGATGGCGGGGGTCGGGGCTGCCGACGACTGGCTCAAGATGACCGCTGCCCGGCGTGGCGGGTCCAGGCAGGGGTTGTACGCCTGGGAGAAACTTCTCTTCCAGCTTGGGGTCGGTGCGATCGTCGGGTACTTTGGCTATCGCGCGGGGTTCTCAAACGCCCCTGTCGATATTGCCCATGTGCTCAATCTCCCCTTCCAGAAAACTTATGAATCGGCCCTCACAGACAGACTCGGGGCCGGCGTGCTGGTCGTGCCGATGGGGCTCTACATACTTATATCCGTACTTATGATCGCGGGCATGAGTAACGCGGTGAACATCACCGACGGGATGGACGGCCTCGCATCGGGGCTCAGCGCGGTTGTGACGCTCGGGCTTGTGGTGCTTGCGTTGATCGCGGGCACGCAGGGTCTGGCGCAGACGCTGCTTGTGCCTGCGGTCGCGGGGTCTGCCGAGCTTGCGGTGCTCGCTGGCGCGACCGCCGGGGCGTGCCTTGGATTTTTATGGTTTAACTGTTCGCCTGCGCAGGTCTTTATGGGTGATACAGGATCGCTGTGCCTGGGCGGGATCATCGGGTATATTGCCGTGGTCGTGCGGCAAGAGGCCGTGGTCTTGCTGATGGCGGGGGTGTTTCTTGCTGAAATCATGTCGGTCGTGATTCAGGTCGTGTATTTTAAGTCTACCAAGGGCAAGCGGGTCTTCCGATGTGCGCCTTATCACCACCACCTCCACCTGGGCGGGTGGACAGAGCAGCAGGTCGTTTCCAGGTTGTGGATCATCAGCGTGATCCTGATGGTCGTCGGGTTGGCATCGATCAAGGTGCGGTAGAGTGCCAGGTGACGATTGGCCGCGTGAGGATGACCCGATCCTGCACATTGCCTCGCTGACCACTCGCGATCTCGATGGTGAGATTCGTCAGCCCGCCCATAGGCAGATTGATCTCAACAGTTGGCCGATCTGCGTTGAGTCGCTCACGCAACGCTTCGGTGGCATCGCCAGCATACACAACGATCTCGCAATCACCCCACGCCCACGAGGCGGGCGGGAGCGTCGCGGTGGTGGCAAACCGGGCAGCGGGTCTGGGAAGAGACCATGCAACCCGCACCGGGCCGTGCAACTCAAGGCTGTTGATCCCGAGTGCGTCATCAGCGGTGGAGACGGGTTCGTGCGCCCTGGGTTGGTCAGATGATGACTCAACCGTCCGTGGTTTGATCTCGGCCAGGCTGCCAAAGGCATCGGGGGCGAGCAGCAATGAGCGAAGTTCCGTCGTGCTCAGGTCCAGAATGCTCACTTGGGGAGAGTTGCCAACCTCGGCGTTGAGTCGCCCTGTCACGGTGATCTCAAAAGCGTTTGCCTTGATGATGGACCCGGAACTGGTGCGGAGGATCATCCCACTCGGAGTGGTGGGGGGGTTGGCGAGCAGCAGCCCGACAACACGGTCAAGTGAGAACTGTATTTCGCCGCTTGTAGTCTCGACCCGCACTTGTTGTCCAATACCAACAACGAAGCCGTCGAGTGTGTCGCCGTTACCGAGGAGTACACGGTCATCAAGACCGGGCCAGGTCTGCGCGATATTGTCGATTGGGCCACGGATTGCGAGAGACAGAATCTGGTCAAGCCGGGCACTGAGCACGATGGAATCCTTGACAAGCCAGTCGAGAGAATTACCGTCTGGGCTGGCCAGAGTTCCAACCCACCGCTGCCCGTCGGTGAGTGTAAGCGTGCCAAGAAAGACCTCGATGGGTTCGTCGCTGGTGATTGGTTGTTGTCCAAACAACTCCATCTGGCGTGTGATCCAGGGCAGCTCGCGGGGCGGCCTCACCGTGGGGGGTTGCTCGTGGATGATCGCGAGCAGGTCGCGGGTAGAGCGCTCAGCAAGCCCACCAGATGCATCGATAAATGTAAGAAGCCCGTCCTTGAGCTGCGTCAGTTCGACGCGCTGCTCTTGCAGGTCGCGGCCGATCAGGGTCCACTCTCCTTGAGCGCACGCGTGAGAGCTTGTGCTCATGAGTACACACCATGCGAGCGCCAAGTTGGAAGGAGAATGCTTCATTTCTGGAAGATCGGGAGATACCGCTTGGGCATCTGGAGGATGATAAGGCTCATCGAGGTGCCATAGGCATCGCCGACGGAGGAATCGGTCCACGAACCATCATCGTTCTGCGCTGCCAGCAGTTGCTCACGGATCGCGGGCCACCATGTTGCCCAGTAGTCGCCGCCTGCGAGGTACATAGTCTGCACAGCATAGTAATGCCCATAAAAGTAATGCGCTGCGTTGATTTCCTCCCCGGGTTTGGCGTTGGTGAGCAGGTAGCCGAGCCCGTCATCGATCGCCTCATCTTCATAGATACCGGCATAATATAAGCTCGCAACCCCGGCAGCCGAGCGGGGCCATGCGCTCGAGCCGCTCTCGAGTTGATACTTAAATCCGCCGTTGGTGTTCTGGCACTGGCGGACATACTCGACCGCCCGGTCGATGACAGTCTTATCAACCTCAAGGCCGGCGTTTCGTGCTGACCGCAGCGCCATGATCTGGCAGATCGTGACCGACACATCGGCATCGTACGGCACGGGGTTATACCGCCACCCGCCCTGGTCGTTCTGGGTGCGTTCGATGAGTCGGATTGCGCGCGAGAGCGCCTCATACACCCGGTCGGCCTGCTCGGTGTCGCCGCCGCCTGCAGTCATGCCGTAGACTTCGCCAAGAAAGAGCGTGGCGAACCCGTGCCCATACATCGGCCCATTGGCAGCCTCGGCCGCGATGAGCCCGTTTTCTGCCGAGTTGTTCAGGATGTATTCAAGTCCGTGCTCGACATTGCTGCTGTATTCGCCCCGCCCCGGGACATTGCCATCGGACATAAAGGCGAGGCTCGCAAGTGCCGTGATGGCGACATTGCGCGCATAGCGACCCGCACCGAACGACCCATCCTCGTTCTGCTCCGAGGCAAGAAAGGCGAGCGCCTCGCGCACGGCTTTGTCGAGCCCGGGGGTGATCTAATCGGTCAACGCGTTGTTCTGCGCCGATTCATTGTCACTGGGTCGAGCATCTTGTGCGAGGGATGCTGGGGCAAGAAATGCAATCGCAGCAATCACGACGATCGCGGCAGGCGTGTGCGGGCAAGCGGCATAACGCTGTGAATATACGGGAAATGAAAACATTATTGCTTCGGCTCCTCGGCGAGTTTTCGGTAATACGCCTCGGTCAGCCTGCGGTATGTTGCGCTGAACCGATCGCGTGATCCTTGGAGCAGCGCATCGCGCATGCGCTCTGGCAGTGAACCCCACGCCGCAAGATCGGCTGCATGTTCCGGACCGAGCGGGCCACCCTGCCCCCCGGGTGGCGGCGCGCTATCACGGTTCTCACCACCGCCTCCGCTTGGTTGGCTGTCCTGGGATGGCTGTTGCGTATTCTGTTGTTGCTGTTGGCTCGAACTTGATGATGACGAGCCACCGTTCTGCTGGCTTCGTTGCTCGGCATCGGCGATGAGCTTGTCGAGCTTTCGGAGGATATCTTCCTGCATGCGTTGGGTCGCAATGCTTGTGTCGCCTGCTGCCGAGAGTCGGCGTGCAGAGCGGCCCATGAGTTCAACCGCTGCGCGAAACTCATCGACGATCTCCTGCCCTGAGAGCAGGCGTTCGAGCGCATCATCTGTGGCCTCTTTGGGCAGCTCGGTTTCTGTGTTGTCATCTGAAGGGATGCCCTCTGTACCGAGCAGTTCATCGAGCGAGGGGAGCGGGTCGTCCGCTGATGGATCGGTCGCATCCTGAGCATGCACGGAGACCGGTGCGATGAAAGAACACAACAACAGTACAGAACAATAAAACATTATGTTGTGGGATGATGTATCTCTCAAGGCTTGACCTCCAGGCCACTGCTTGGTTGGGGCGGTTGCTGCGTGAGCTTCTCGACAAGTCCCGCAGCCCGCTCGGCCAGTTCTTGTTGCAAATCGGCGAGCTCGGCCACCTCGGCTTTGCCCGGTCTGTCGGGGGACTCGTCGATATTCCGCGTCCACTCCATTGCCTCAGCCTGCATCGCACGGAGGAGCCTGAGCTCGGCGAGTTCCGGGATGACGGGCATCTCACCACCACCTCCACCGCCGCCGCCACCACCGCTGTCCCCTTGCTGCTCGTCAAAGCGCGGGTCCTGGGTGTGTTCGCCCATCGCCTCGACCAGCGCACGCAGCACGCGGACGATCGTGGCTTGCTTCCGGACAACACCCGAGGTCGCGTCCCCAGCAAGCAACAACTCGGCAGCCGCAGCAGAAGCCGAGTCAAGGCGGCGGTGGGCTAGCTCAAAGACCGACGCATCATCAAGCTCATCCGTCGTTCGGCGAGTCTCAGCAAGCGACCCGCTCACGCCCTCCTGCCTCTTTCCCAACCCCCGGATCTGCGCACGCATCCGGCGATCAAGTGTGACATCAACCCATGGCTGCGTGTCATCCAGGATCGCAACCTGCTGTTCGAGCAGGATTCGATAGACCTTTCGCAGCTCGGCCCGCTTTCGAGCGCTCTCGCGGCTGCTTGCATCGTCGTCCATCCGCTCGGCCTCGTCGCGAGCTTTGCGCAGCAGGGTGAGGCTTTCATCCTCGGCTTCGGCAGCACTATCAATACTCGCCTCTCGCAGCGATACCACCGCACGCTCCTGCGCACTGGCAGCCATCCCAAGCACCGAAGCAATCGCTGACAGGTCACGCTGAGGCCCGATCTCATCGAGCAGGCCGAGTGTGTTGCTCGCCAGCGCAACCATCGGTTGTGCAAGGCTCACAAGGTCAGCCTCACCCTGCACTCTGGTGAGGTTGTCGATCTGCTGCTCCTGCTCGTCGATCAGTGATTCGAGGGATTCGAGCACACTCGCGAGCACCCGCCGGAGCGTCTCATCACGAGATGCATCCGCAGAGTCGATATCTTCGAGCATCTGTTCGAGCGCCTCGGTCGCGGCTTGTTGCCCTTGCGAGGCAGCGCGGGTCTGGTTCTCGCGCAGTTGGGCCGCAGCTTGGCGCATCTGCTCATCGACCCGATCCTGTCTGCCACGCCGTGCTGCGCGCGACATCGCGTCGGCCTGCGCCGAGTCTATCCGCTTGAGTGATTCAGCCCGCTGGGTCAGGCTGTCGAGTGCCTGCCTCGCCCGTTCGGCAGCATCCTGCTGACGGGCGGCAATGCGCTCAAGCTCGGTGAGTTCTTCTGCCGAGAGTTGTTCGGGTGAGAGCCCCATCGTGCGGTCGCCCAGCGCATCGGTCTCTGCGGAGAGCGCTCTCTGGTCGGCAAGCAAACTCTCGATCGTCCGCCTCGCAACCCAGTTATCCTGCCCCTGGTCGAGCATGGCGATCAGAGTTTCGAGGCTCTGGCGCACACGGTCCTGAGCCTTGGCAGCGTCGGCGTGTTCCTTCGGGTTGCGGTCAGTGTCTGCTGTGCGCTCCATGGTGCTCGATGCATCATCGGAGGCTTGCACCGCATCATCGAGGAGCCCGGCTGCGTCATCGAGCATCCCACGGAGTGTCTCATCATCCAAGGCGTTGCGCGCAACGCGCTGCGTCAGCCGATCGATCGCGCCGCGTTGGGCATCGAGGCGTTCGGTCACCGCGCCCTGTCGCTCAACTACTGTGGCAGGGTCAACCGACTCCGTGCTGTGCAGCTCGGCCTGTTCGGTGTCGATCTCGATCGCCGCTCGGCGCACCCCGGCAAGCTCGCCACGGAGTTGATCGATGAATGTTGATTCGTCGATCACGCGCAACCGTCGCACCGCCGAGCGGACAGCCCGGCTGTCTGAAACATCCTGAGATACGAGAGAATACACATCGCGTCCGGTCGCTGAGATCCAGACCTCATCACCAGCCCGCACACCAATCGTTGCCAGGTCAAGTGATGCACGCAGCGTGAGTGTTGGCGGCATCTCGATGGCAGGATCAGCCTCGGTGCGCCCAAGCCTGACAGGATCGGATGCAGGTTCAGGGGTTCTGCTTTCAGAACCACCCTGCACGCGAGCCGTCTGCCGATCGAGTGAGAGCCAGAGCATCCCAAAGTCGTCCCGCCCCTCAGCTTCGAGCCCGATGACAGCCGTCGCAAGCACCGATTCGTCATAGGCAGGCTCGATGACAGTCACCCCGGCTTGGGCATCATGCATGACATCGAGCACAATCGTGAGCGGGCTTGCGTTCCCGAGCCCCGCGCCATCCTGTAGCACAACCTCGGTCCGGCTTCGAGTATCTGCCACCACTTCATACACCAGTGATCGCTCGCTTGGCTGAGCCCACCCGCTACCGATCCCACCGGCGAGCGTGGCGGGAGTATTGAGCCCAAGTAGTATCTGCACGCTCGACCCCGCAAGAATCGGTTGTACCGTCACAACGCCCAAACCATCGGGAGAAACCACAAGAGCATCGGCTTGGAGGAACGCCCCCCGCAGGCTTGTTGCATAGCTCGGCGGCTCGACCCGCACCGTGACCCGCTCCACGCGAGGCCGAACCGCAAGCACAATCCGCGATGGCTCGGTCCGGTTGTCATCAGTCTCGAACCAATACTCGATCTCGCCCGCAGAGCCAACGGCAGCATCAAGAACCGGTTCAATCAGTCGTTCAAAGAGCTCGCCCGACTCGCCCCCGATCTGCGAAACCCGGTGTTGAGGCGTGAGCATCACGCGCTCAGTCCGCCCGACCTCTCCATCAACGATCACGCGGTACACCGCAACAACCTCGGTCTCGCCCATCGGCTGCGCAGTGCGCGTGAGGAGCGCCCGAAGTGGGAGTGCCTCGCCGATCGGGTGGACCGTGGCAGCCGTGGCGTTGGCAAGCTCGGTGCGCTTTGGCCATTGGGTCGTGCCGAACGGCCACAAGGTGCGTGTGATGCCGATCTTCGCAAGGTCTGGCCGAAACACAGCCGGCCCGCCCGCCACCAGCACGATGGCTGCAAAGAGCCCCGCCGCTCGCGCAAGCTCGGCCCGTTTGACAAACCGATGTCCATCCAACGCACGCGCTGCCGAATCTGCGTGGGCAGCGGTGTGTGCTGCGAGCGATGAAGTGAGGTCGTCTTCGTCTTTTTGGTTTCGAGCTGCGCCCCCAAACTCGACACCCGACGCGAGCCAGCCCTCGGCCCCGGGTGCTCCCGATGCCTGCTCGATCCGCAGGGCGATCTCAGCACGCCCTGGCCGAAAGCGGATTGCAGGGAGGATCACTCGCCGAACAAGCACGAACACGCCATACCCAATCGCAGCCAGATGCACGACCCGCACACCCCGGGGCAGCCGAAACAGATAATCGAGCAACCCAAGCAGCAGCACAACCGCCAGCAATAACGCTGCTGCCCGCAGCCACACAGCACCCAGCAGCACACCCCGAGCCCGCTGCCCGATGCGCTCGACAAGCGCAGCAGCAGCCCCGGGTGTTTGTCTGCTGTGCTGGTGCTCCGTCACGGTCGATGGCCCTCCTGGCACGCGGTGATCACCCATCATCTATATCAGACATTCGAGTGAATGCTTCAGATGGGTTCGATGTTTCTCGCAAACCGATCAAAACCCGTATGATTTCTACTTCCCAATTCGGCATAAACCTCCTTGTCCAAGCGTACAACGAGGTATGAGTGCTCGACTTTTCGCAGTGATCCGTATGTGTGCCCCGATTCTCGCGCTGTCAGGCGTGGTGTTGCTGCCCCTCTCGGGTTGCACCGAAGAAACCACCACCACAGCAGCCGCAACTTCTGAGCCGGTCGCGCTGCCTGATTCGGTCGCAAACTCGTGGGAGGGGAAGGTCGTCGTCGTTGATTTCTGGGCAACAT
>JAJRZG010000338.1 GCA_024275365.1 Planctomycetota bacterium
AGATGAACACAGATAAAGACCAATTGGTGGCACGGCTCTCCGAGCCGTGAGTTGGATGCAGTGTTTGATCCGCACGGCTCGGAGAGCCCTGTCACCATGTATCTTCCTGTCTTTATCTGTGTTCATCTGTGTTCATCTGTGGTAAAAAATGTCTTTCTGCCTTTCCTCCGTACAAAAAGAAAGCCAGCCCGGGCAAGACCCGGGCCGGCTCATAGCAAAAAATGCGGGCGAGAGGAGTCGAACCTCCACGGGATTTTACTCCCACTAGGACCTGAACCTAGCGCGTCTGCCAATTCCGCCACGCCCGCAGCGGGGGAGGTCAGTTTATCCCCCGCCGAGGCCGTGAGACAACCGGCGAGCGGGTTCAGGCCTCGACTTCTTCCAGTTGGGCTTCCTCGGCCCCCACCCCCACCTCGGCGGCTTCCTCGATCTTTTTGCGGCTGGGGAGGCGGATGTCGAGGATCTTCTCGCGGATCTCGGCTGCCATATCGGGGTTGTCCTTGATGAACTGCTTGGCGTTCTCGCGGCCCTGCCCGACGCGGATATCGCCATAGCTGAACCAGGAGCCGCTCTTCTGGATCACGCCATCGTTGACGGCCATATCGACGAGGTCGCCGGCAATGGAGATGCCCTCATCAAACATGATGTCGAGTTCGGTATCGCGGAAGGGCGGGGCGACCTTGTTTTTGACGACCCGCACGCGGACGCGGTTGCCGACATTGGCATCGCCCTCCTTGATCGCGCTGATGCGTCGGATGTCGATGCGGATGGAGGAATAGAACTTGAGCGCCCGCCCGCCGGGGGTGGTCTCGGGACTGCCAAACATCACGCCGATCTTTTCGCGGATCTGGTTGATAAAGATGACGGTGCAGTTGGAGCGGGCGATGACACCGGTGAGCTTGCGCATCGCCTGGCTCATGAGGCGTGCCTGGAGACCCATCTGGGCGGTGCCCATCTCGCCCTCGATCTCGGCGCGGGGGATGAGGGCGGCGACCGAGTCGATCACGATGACATCGATCGCGTTGGAACGAACAAGCAGCTCGCAGATTTCGAGGGCCTGCTCGCCGGTGTCGGGCTGGCTGACGAGGAGGTCGTCGATGTTGACACCGATGCGTTTGGCCCACGAGGGATCGAGCGCGTGCTCGGCATCGATAAAGGCCGCGACCCGGCTGAGGTTCTCACCGACTGCTTTCTGGGCGCTGGCAATGACCGAGAGTGCGAGTGTCGTCTTGCCGCTGGATTCTGGCCCGAAGACTTCGATGATGCGCCCGCGGGGGATGCCCCGCCCGCCGAGGGCAAGATCGAGGCTCAGCGCGCCGGTCGAGATGCCGGGGATGGCGAGGTAGGCATCCTCATCAAGCCGCATGATCGAGCCCTTGCCGAAGGCCTTATCGATCTGAGCGAGGGTGTTGGAGAGGGCCTGATTCTTTGTCGAGTCTTCGAGTTTGACCTCGACCTTGGGGAGGTTGCGATCGGTGATGGTGGCGGAAGAACGGGAGGAACTGCGTGCGCGGGCCATGGTGGCCCTCCTTTCTGCTGCACCATGCCGCCGGGATCTAGCCGGCCGACGCTGATGCCGGTCCCAGCACGGATCCGACCCCCCACCCCTTGTGGTTGATCAGGCCGGGGGCGGTGCTGGTCGCGTGCCCGGCAGCAAGACTGTACCAGATTCCGAACAGGCTGTCAAGTGTTTGGGTTCCAAACGGGGAAGATTGTTGTAAGTGCTTTGGAGCAAAGGAGATTGCGCTCGCCAATACCCGATCATCCCCCGCCCCCATATCATCAAGACCCACAAGCTGCAGGAGAGACCGCCCGATGACTACCGACTCCCCTCCCACCACCACCCTCCATCAGACGACCGAGGCCTTCCTTGCCACCGAGGCGGTCATCCGGCAGGGTGGCGGCCCCAAGGCGATCGCCCGCCAGCACGCCAAGGACCGGCTCACCGCCCGTGAACGGGTCGCCCGGCTTGTCGATCCGCACGACCCGACACGGTTCGGAGAACCGTGCCACCATACCCTCCACGACCCACACGCTACCGAGATCCCCAACTTCCAGGAGTTCGGCCTCTGGGCAGCCCATGGCATGTACGCCGACTATGGCGGCGCGCCCGCAGCCGGCGCAGTCACGGGTGTCGGGATCGTACAGGGCCGCCCGCACATGATCATCGCCAACGACGCGACGGTGAAGGCGGGGGCGTTCTTCCCGATGACATGCAAGAAGATCATCCGCGCACAGAACATCGCGCGCGCCTGCCGACTGCCGCTCATCTATCTCGTCGATTCAGCCGGGGTCTTTCTGCCGATGCAGGAGGATGTCTTCCCCGACACCGACGACTTTGGTCGGGTCTTCTACCTCAACAGCGTCATTAGCGCAGAGGGCATCCCACAGACGGCCGCCATCATGGGCTACTGCGTCGCGGGCGGGGGCTATCTGCCGGTGCTCTGCGACACGCTGCTGATGACCGAGGGGTCGGGGCTCTATCTTGCCGGGCAGGCGCTCGTCAAGGCGGCGATCGGGCAGGAAGCCACCGACGAAGAACTCGGCGGGGCGACGATGCACGCAGAGATCTCCGGCACGATCGACTTCAAAGAGCCCGACGACGAGGCGTGCATCAACCGGGTCCGCGAGTTGGTCAAGAAGTCGGGGTGCGACCGATCTTCGTTAGAGACGATCATGGAGCGGATGGCCGAGCCCGAGAACATCGAGCGACTCCAACGCTATTACGAGGCGATAGAGAAGCGCATGGAGGAGGATCCGGAAGCTCATGAAGTCTTCGAGACTTGTGAGAGTGTCGCGACCGCGATGGGCCAGAGGCCGTTCCGCGACCCCGCCGACATCTACGACCTCTTCACCGACAAACCGGGCGAGCAGTACGACATCAAGGACATCATCGCCTGCATCGTCGATGCCCGCACCATGCCCAACACCGAGGGGCACGAATCCCTCGCCCCCGACTTTGACGAATACAAGGCCGACTACGGGCTCTCCATCGTCTGCGGCTATGCCCGTATCGGTGGCCACACGGTCGGCATCGTCGGCAACCAGGGCTCGCTCACCACCCGCACCATGCCCGGCGGCAAGGCCGGCCCGAGCAAGGCCGCCAACATGCCGCGGGTGATCTACGACGACTCGGCAGACAAGGCTGCCCGCTTCATCATGGACTGCAACCAAAGGAAGATCCCCATCATCTTCTTCCACGATACGACCGGGTTCATGGTCGGGCGAGACTCTGAGCAAGGCGGCATCATCCGGGCCGGGGCCAAGCTGGTGAACGCAGTGAGCAACTGCGTCGTACCCAAGCTCGTCGTCATCATGGGCGGCAGCTACGGCGCCGGCAACTATGCGATGTGCGGGCGGGCCTTCGAGCAGACGATCAGCTTTGCCTGGCCGGGTGCCAAGTGCTCGGTGATGGGGGCAGCGCAAGCCAGCGGCACGCTCGCGATGATCGAAGAACGCAGCCGAATCCGCAAGGGCGAGACGATCGACTCCGAGACGCACGAGCAGATTCTGAGCGCGGTGCGGGCAAGCTATACCGAGCAGCAGGACATCCGCCACGCAGCGAGCCGAGGGTGGGTAGATCGGATCATCCAACCCCACGCCACGCGCGACGAGCTGATCGCGGCGTTGAGCGCGACGAGCAACTGGGACTACTCACGAGAGTTCAGGACGGGTGTGCTGCAGACCTGAGGAGTTGAACGCGAAGGGCTCGAAGGAAGGCAAAAAGACAGGGAAAAACAGAGCGCGGAGGCCGCAGAGAGGGGACGCGGAGAACGCGGAGGAAGGCAAGGGGGAGAATGGGTGTCTTGGAGAGTTCGCCCCTCCGGGGCGATCTTGGCAAGCCCGCGGGTGAGAGGGGGGAATGGTGCAGCCAATCAGTCAGGGGCAGCCTGCCGCCCAGTCGCCAAGGTAAGCGATGAAGTCCTGGGTGTTGATGATGCCGTCGTCGTTCCAGTCGGCGATGGGGTCACCTGCTGCCCACATACTGAGATAGGTGAGGAAGTCGTTCATATCCGTGTCCCCGTCGCCATCGATGTCGGCGGCGCAGGTCGCAAGCGTGAGGAGAAAGGCCCGGGTCGCTCCCTCCAGACGCCCATAGCCCACGATCTGTCCAGAGTTGTTGATCTGGCGTGCGAGTTGGAGGGTCCATGGCGAGTCGTTCTCGATCAGATCGTTGAGGTCGATCGCGGTGCCACCATCCCAGAGGACCGCGTGCGGGCCATGGTCGGGCACCCACGACATGCCGACGATCTGGCCGGTATCGTTCACTCCGTACGCCTCGCTCATTTTGGCACCCGGGAGTGCGCCCAGGTCTGTCATGGTGCCTTGCTCAAAGAGGAACGCCCGGCGGGCGGCGGTGGCATCTTGCGCCCACCCGACAATCTGGCCGGTCTCGTTGATGTCCCACGCCCTGCTGGAGGGGCCGCCCAGGGTGCCCATGTCGGTCATTGTGCCGGCAGACCAGAAGAACGCATGGCTCGGGCCGTTGTCGAGGAGGCTTGCCCCGACGACGGTGCGCGAGTTGTTGATGGCATGGGCCTGGCTGTAGAGGCCGCCGAGTGTGCCGAGGTCCTGCGGCGAGCGGTCAATCCAGAGTGCGCCGCGGATGATCCGCTTATTGTTTTGGATTTCTCCGGTATCGGAGATACCGACAACATCCCCGTTGTCATTGATGTCGTGGGCAAAGCACAGAGCGCCTCTGGCGAGCGGGGGCAGTTGAATCATTTCCGTGCCATCGTGCAGAAACGCCCGATCTGCACTGCCAAAGCCTGATGGCACGGGCGAGCCGCCCACCACATGGCCTTGGGCATTGATGGCGGTGGCGAAACTGTGAAAGGTGGAGCCGCTGTCGTCCAGCTGCCCGAGGTCGGTCAGCACGCCGTCGTCCCACAGGACGGCATGGTGGAACAAGCTTGCTTCGTTGTACATCGCCGAGGCCGCGACCTGCCCGGCGTCATTGAGGCCAAACGCCCACGCGGTCTCTCCGCCGGGGAGTGCTCCGAGATCGGTGACGGTGTAGTCCTGCCCGACGCAGGGCAAGGCCCAGAGCCCGAGTGCGATGCAGAGCACGGGGCATGAATGAACTCGTCGCTGTACCATGCGTGTTCTCCTTCTTGTCTTCTTCGAGATGCCGGGGTGGCATCCGCCTCTTCGCCCGCACGATTGCCTCATGGCACAGGTGTCAGCAAGTATCCCCGGGGCTCTCCGTTGAGCATCCCCCTCCCAATGATCCTCCCGTCGTCGGTGATACCAGTTGCGAAATTCAACACCCACCCGGAATCCGGTGGGATGCGGGTATTGAGATCGACCGCGACACCTTCATGCCAGAGCACAGCCCGGCTCACGCTGTTAATGAAGCCGAACCATGACCCTCCGACGGGCACACCTGCCTGATTGATCCGATAGGCCGTCGAGATGTTGTCGCCGGGGAGCGTGCCCAGGTCGATCATCACCCCGTCCTCCCAGAGAAAGGCGTGGTACAACCACCAGCCTTCGTCTGTGCGTTCGCCGGTGTGGGATCTCCCGACCACCTGCCCGGCGTTGTTGATATCCGAGCTGCGGGACTCGAGCCCGCCGAGCGTGCCGAGGCTGTGCATCCCAATCGTTGTGTCCGCGATGACCGCGTGAAAGAAACCGCTGCCGATGGGTACCGAGATGCCGACCGTCTGCCCGGAGTCGTTGATGCTCGTGGCGTCGCTCACCGTGGACTGGGGCAGTGTGCCGAGATTGGTCATGACGCCGTCGTCCCAGATATAAGAAATCCATATAAATATCGACGCCGGCAGAGGGACATTGGACCACCCGGCCTGCTGCCCGGCTTCATTGATGCGAAAAGAAGCGGTGTTCGCTCCGCCCAATGAGCCCAGGGGCGTGAAGACACCGTCCTCCCACTGCCATGCCGCAGCGGGGAACCCTCCGGCCCAGGACGAACCGGAGATCTGCCCGCTCTCGTTGATGTCACTGGCCTCATGCCGGACGAAGCCCTCGCCAAACTCGCCCAGCGGCGTGAGCACGCCATCGGCCCAAAGGAAGGAGCGTGTCTCACGGTTGGCATCCCATGTGCCGAGGAGGATGATATCGCCCGCGTTGTTGATCGCCCGCAGCATAGACGAATCGTGGCCGGGGGGGATCGGCACCTCGGTGATCTCATACGACGGCTGGGCCCAGGTCAGGGCGGGAAGCAGGGCAAACCCGATGGCAAAGCACAGGCGGTCACACCGAGACCAGTTGCGAGACTGCTTCATGGGAAGACTCCATTTCCTGAAAGGGGATACACAGTGCGCGTACCGCGTTGCCGGGGGGGGGCAGGGGGCCAGGGGGTGGCCGCGTTGCAAATGACCGGCTGCATTGCCAGGGGGTGGCCGCAGTTGAGGGGGTGTCATTCGCTCGTAATGCTGATTCGCTTGTCCTGACCGCCCGGTTCCACACAAGGCCAAGAAAGTCCCCCATGAGGGTATGTTCGGGCGGGCTGCCATGGCGCGGGCTCTGTTGAGCGCGAAGACTGTAGTTGAACGCGAAGGGCTCGAAGGAAGGCAGGAAGGCAGGAAAAAGCAGAACGCGGAGGCCGCAGAGGGGGGACGCGGAGAACGCAGAAGAAGGCAAGGGGGAGCATGGCTGGCTTTGGGTAGTTCGCCCCACCGGGGCGAGTCTTCATCCCCATCTGGCGGCTTGTCCGCCAGTGCCGTCAGCACATGCCCATCCCTGCACGGGCGGGCAAGCCGCCCGTGGCACAATCCCCGTCCTGCCCCCGCTCGGCTCTTCCTCTGTGGGTTCTGGATCTCTGTGGTGAGAGTCCCCTGTCTTGCCTCCGTGTGACCCCGTGTCTCCGCGTTCTGTCTTTCTCCGCGTTACTCAGCGTACTCAGCGGCGAAACTGTCTTCATGTCCGGCCGAGCGGCGGTGGGGGCCGCCGCGGCAGGGTGGCGTAGTGCCTAGACGAGGGGTCGTGCTGTCTACGCGAGGTTTCGGGCCGGTTCGAGAAGGTTGTGGGGCAGGTGCCATCCGCCGTATCGGGCTCGGCTGCCCCCCATTTGCGTCTGGGCCCCAGCCCTGCAATGATGCCCCAACATGCTCAACGCCATATCAAAGCAACTCCCCTGGATACTCGCCCTCTTTGTGCTCGGTCCCATCGCCGGGTGGCTCACCGGGTCGCTCCGGGCAGCCGACGGCTCGGGGGAAGCCACGCTCCTGCTCGGCATCGCACCCGCGATGGGCATCCTCGCCGGGCTGGTCACGCTTGCCTTTGCTGGCGGGGTCGGGGTTTTCGCTTCGCGGCTCAATGGCAGCCGATCGGGGCTCAACTCGGCAGGCATCGTCATCGCCTGGGCAGCAAGCCAGACCGCCACGATCGACACCATCCTCCGCCGGGCCGATTCGGCTGCCCCGCTGACCACCCTTGCGGTCGAGGGGCTCGTCTTTGGCCTGCTCGCTGTCCCCGTCACAGCGGTCATCTGGCAGGCCGGGCTCGGCAGGGGGCTCCACGCGGCACTCCACCCGCTGCCCGATGGCGCACCCTCGCTCGCAGGCTATCTCACCGCCCCGCCCAAAGACCGCAAAGGCCTGCTGCCCGAGCACGAATCACTCACGGCAACCATCCTCCGGGCGTTGACCAGGCCATCGGGGATCGCAGCGATTGCGGTCACCGTCTTTGTCGGGTTTGTCGTCTCGTACTTTGTCTGCCAGGACACGCTCAAGGGGCAGGCCATCCTCGCCGCAGCCCTCACCGCGATCGTCGCGGTCCCCGTCGGTCGGCTCGCCGGTGAAGCGCTCAAAGAGCAGCCGCCGCTGCCAGCATTCGTGGCTGGGTTCGCGGTGCTCGGGCTTGTCGGCCCCCTCGCGGTCCGGTTTCTCCAGGGGCCCGACATCATCGCCACCCTCTATACCGGCGACCTGCTCGGCGTGGCAGCACCCGTCACGCTCGACTGGGTCGCGGGGGCGTGCATCGGCCTGCCTATCGGCGAGGCGTGGTTTCTCTCGATGTTTCAGCCCAGCACAGCAAAGACAGCCGCCTCGCGCTAGGATTCTCAGACGAATCTGAAAGCCGGGTGCCATGCTCTCGCGCCAGCGTGACATGACCGTGGTGCCCCGCCCCCCGCATGGCCACGCTGGCGCGAGGCCATGGCACCCACTGAAAGACCCGACCGAGGCGCACCTTGACCACCACCCCCACAACCCCCACCACCTCAAACACTTCCGCCGCCGACACCATGCCCGATGTGCAGGCCCGCGCTGATGCTCGCCAGGTCCCCATCGACCGCGTCGGTGTCAAAGATGTCACCTACCCCATGCGCCTCCACACCCGCACTGGCAGCGAGCAGCACACCGTCTCCACCATCAACATGTTCGTCGCCCTCCCCCACGAGAAAAAGGGCACGCACATGAGCCGATTCCTCGAGGTGCTCAACGAGCATGTCGGCGAGCCGGTCTGCCCCGAGCGCATCCCCGAGATCACCCGCGCCATCTGCCAGCGTCTCGAAGCCAAGGAAGCCCACTTCGAGGCCGAGTTCACCTACTTCATCAACAAGCCCGCCCCCGTCACCGGGCAGATGGGCCTGATGAACTACCAGGTCACGTTCGCATGCACCGCCAACGGCGACACCGACTTTGTCATGACCGTCGCGGCCCCCGCCCAGAGCCTGTGCCCCTGCTCGAAGGAGATCTCCGAGTATGGCGCCCACAACCAGCGCTGCCGAATCGAGGCGTCGGTCCGCACCAGCAGCATGATGTGGATCGAGGATTTGGTCGAGCACCTCGAAGCCTCGGCCTCGGTCCCGGTCTTTGCGGTGCTCAAACGGCCCGACGAGAAGTGGGTGACCGAGAAGGCGTTCGAGAACCCCAAGTTTGTCGAGGACATCGTGCGAGACCTCGCCGGGCGGCTGGAGGCCGACGAACGGGTGAACTGGTACAGCATCAACAGCGAGAACTTCGAGTCCATCCACAGCCACAACGCGTATGCGCAGCTGACGCGGGACAAACGCGAGCAGGGGTAAAGGCCTCATACCTGTGGTCTACAGGTTCGGCGATCGGCACCTGTGGGACCGCCTTCCAGGCGGTGCGCACCGGCTGGAAGCCGGTCCCACGGCGGCAGGTTCCATAGCGTTTAATAAAGCGGACAACTCGCCACGAGAGAGGTGCGTCACACTCCAACCCGTGTGTGTTTGTTCCATTGAGGATTCACCAGTCACCCCCCGACTAGAACCCCGCCCCCAGCCCGCCTAACCTTTGGGCCTGCCCATCCGGGCAGATTGTCCGCACACACACCGAACGCACGCCCCGCCACCCGGCGAGGCTGCGAGTCGCCAAGCACCCACGCGAGGTCCGAACATGGGCACACAACAGATCATCGACAACATCAACGCAGGCAACCTCAAGACCGACATGCCCACCATGGATGTCGGGGACACGATCAATGTCCATGTCCGGATCGTCGAGGGCGAGAAAGAACGCGTCCAGGTCTTTCAGGGCGTGCTGATCAGCCGCAAGGGACGGGGGATCAATGAAACGATCATCGTCCGCCGGGTGGTCAACAACCAGGGCGTCGAGCGCACCTGGCCGATCAACAGCCCGATGATCGCCAAGTTTGAGGTCGTCCGCCGGGCCGATGCCCGCCGAGGCAAGCTCTACTTCCTGCGTGACCGCGTCGGCAAGAAGCGTCGCCTCCGCGACCGCCGCCGCGGGCTCAAGCATGTCGCCGGGCAGAAGACCGTCGGCTGATTCGGGCTCTGGCGCGGGCCTCTCGCCTGCACACCACATCCCCTGCACAAACAACAGCCCCCGGCACATCGCCGGGGGCTGCTTTTATGCCTTGATGCCTTAATGCCTCGTGCCTTCTTTAGTATCGATAGGCATCCGGCTTGTACGGCCCATCCTTGGGAATCCCAAGATACGCCGCCTGCTCGTCACTCATCTCTGTCAGCCGCACACCCAGATGGTCAAGGTGCAGCCTCGCCACCTTCTCATCGAGAATCTTCGGCAGCACATACACA
>JAJRZG010000339.1 GCA_024275365.1 Planctomycetota bacterium
GGCGCTGAGCAGGTTGACTTCGGTGTTCGGGCGAGCATGGTTGTCATATTCCCACATCGGGAGTTCGGCGTTTCGTTCGATCTTTGTCATGAGTTCGTCGTACTTTGCTGTCATGTCGGCGCGGTTTGCAATCAGGGCGGTTGAAAGTGGGGCCAGAGGTTGCGGACCGAACTGTTCGGCCAGATCGGCTGCGGGGTTCTGAAGGCTGAGCAGATGGCGGAGACCTTCTGCGGTGATGCGCCCGTTCCCGTCGCCGTCGTCTGTGTAGACGCGCTGGATGGCATCCTCGAAGAACCAGCGTTCGCCGGCGAGGTTGACGCGGGGGTTGCCGTCCATGAAGGATGCGTGTCGGTGGGCGAGGTCGCGGAGTTGCTCGTCGGTGAACAGGTCGGGGTATTCGTGGATGATCTGCGAGGTGGTCCAGATTGCCCCGGTGCTGATTGCAAGCCCGACAAGGCTGTTGATGAGTGCCGGCCCTTCGGCGGCGTGCTCGGCGAGACCGAGCATGGTCGCGATATTCTGCACGACATGGTCGCTCTGTCGGTTCCGGGCTGCTGTGTGGGTGTCGAAGGCGAGCAAACGGTACATGGCACGCATCTGGCCGAGTTGCGGCAGGACAACCGTGACCATCGCGGGGTTTTCTTCCGGCTCTTGCGCTTGCGCTGTGTACTGCGGGTGCCGCTTGCGGAGCATCTCGGTGATGCGAGGGTCGGTCGCATTGGAGAGCGTCGCGCCCAGGTGCGGCCTGGATGCTGCTCTGTGGAGAAGCGAGAGGGTTGGGGCGGCTTGGTCGAGGTAGGCGATTGCGTCTTGATATGCCGGGTGCTCGGGTGCGATATCAGGCCATACCTTGAGGAGAGATTCGGGCAGCGGTTCGAGGGCGATGTAGGCTTCGATGTAGAGGTCGTAGGCTCGGTCGCTCTCTGGGATCTGCTCGATCGTCTCGTTGTATTCGGCGGTGTAGTTGCGGGCGATGTTGGGTTCGCCGGTGAAGAAGCGGAACGCGAGTAAGCCATAGAGCAGGATGCCTGCGAGCAGCACTGCGCCGAGGCCGTGGATGGTGTGGGTGAATGCTCGGTAGTGCCAGTGGCGGCCTCGTTTTTTGGCGCGGCGGATGAGGGCGGCTGCTTTCTTGGGGTCGCCGAAGCTTTGCATGAGTTGCTCCACGGTGGTACGGTTCTCCGAGCCCCCGACTTCAGTCGGGGGTTTCTTTCGATGCGCAGGGGAACGCCCAAAACCCGGGACTGAAGTCCCGGGCTCCGAGCCGTGAGGTGTTTCGGCGGCTGCGTGCAGTCCATCTGTAAAGTGATTGCACAACTCGCGGGCCAAGTCGGCTTTTTCCATTCGCCAGAGGCGGGATCGGCGGACGACCTGCGTGATGAGTGCCGCGATCGGCTCGGGGAGGTTGGCACCAGCGATCACCGCTTTCCAGTCGAGCCGACCTGTCAGGCGGCCCCGGCTCCAGTCCCGGGCGGGGGTGGTAGCAGCAAGGCGGACGACCGAGGGCGCGTGTGGTAAGTGGGGGGCGTGGGGGTCGTTTGGAGTATTCATGCTGAGCCCCCCGCCAGTTGCCCAACTCGGGGGGTGTTGAGTACGCCGATTGCCTGCATTGCCCCAGCGAGACGATTCCACTGCTCGGTGTCGGCTTTGAGTTTTTTCTTGCCCTTACCGGTGAGGCGGTAGTACTTGCGTTCGCGGCCGTTGTCGGCTTCGTGCCAGGATGCCTCGATCATGCCCTTGGCTTCGAGGTTGTAAAGCAACGGATAGAGGGTGGACTGCCCCATCGCCAGGACCCCCTCGGTGCGGGCCGCGAGGGTCTCGACGAGTTCGTAGCCGTACATCTCGCGGGAGGAGAGGAGGCGGAGGACGGCTGTGGGGCCTGCGCCTCGCATGAGTTCGCGTTCTATTCGCATCGTGTGGCTCCTTTGCGTGGAGGGAGTGTTTTTTGGGAGTGCTCTCTGGTATATCATATCGCGTGGCATACTATGTGAGACATAGTGTATACGAACAAAAGAGGGGCGGGTTGCAGCCCGCCCCTGAGAATCTGAGTTGTTATTGTGTCTACTTGACGATGAAGACTGTTGCAGCAGACTCGTGGTTTCTTGACCTTGAGAGCATATTGCTCTGGCTGTTGTGAGTCGCTGAGCGTCTGAGTCTGTGGGCTCTTTGACGGGGATTTTGGGTTGCCGTCGGGTTAGATACTGTCGTCGTCGTCGTCGTCGTCGTCGTCATCATCATCGTCGTGGTCACCGTGGTCACCGTGGTCGTCGTGGTCACCGTCGTCGTCGTGGTCACCGTGGTCGTCGTGGTCACCGTGGTCGTCGTGGTCACCATCGTCGTCGTGGTCACCGTCGTTGTCGTGGTCACCGTGGTTGTCGTGGTCACCATCGTCGTCGTGGTCACCATCGTCGTCGTGGTCACCGTCGTCGTCGTGGTCACCGTCGTCGTCGTGGTCACCGTGGTCGTCGTGGTCACCGTGGTCGTCGTGGTCACCGTGATCGTCGTCGTCGCCATGGTCGCCGTGGTGGTCATCGTCACCATCGTCATCGCCGTCATGGTCATCGTCACCATCGTGGTCATCGTCATCGTCGCCACCACCATTGGCTTCATTTCGGCACCCGATGACTCGTGCGCTGCCGAACTGGTCGTACATATTCAGGGGCTGCGAGCAACTGGTATGGAAGCCGATTGTCTGGAGCAGGGTGCCTGCGAGATCGAAGACATGAATCCAGGTCTGCGACTTGAGCCTGGTCTGGCCGGCGAAGTTGGCGTCGATATTGAAGGAGCCATCGAGGAAGACGGGGCCTTGGAACCAGACCAGCGCCTGTGGGTCGGCGGGGTCGGGGCTGTCGCTTGCGCGGATGAAGACATAGGGCTCAAAGTTGGTTGCGCCCTCGCAGAAGACCTTGGAGGGGTCCTGGCTGTGGAAGCTGTCGGCACAGTCAAAGCCGGTGTAGCGCATCACGACGAGGCGGAGCTTGCCGTTGTCACAGCATGTTTTGTCGAATGGCTCGGGGGCTGTGCAGGCGGTGCCCTCGGCGCCGCCAGCGAAGTTGGTCGCAAACGAGCCGGTGAAGGTTGAATCTGCGCTGACGATCTCCATGCCGACCCGCAGGCGATCAAAGAGGGGTGCGAGGCTCCCGCCGGTGACGGTGAAGAAGACGATGTATCTGTCGGTAGTGGAGCCTGAATCGAAGCCTGCAAACTCCTCGGCTTCACCTGTGAGGAGGACGGCGGTTTGGCCGTTGATGGTGCCGGTGATCTCGAGGTCTGGGCCGTCCATCCCGATGATGAGTGCGCCGGTGTTGTCGACAAGGAAGCCGATGGAGAGGGAGCTGGGTGTTGTTATCGGGACGGGTGCCTCATCGGGGTGGAACTGGATCGACAGCGGGGTTGCGTCTACGAGAAACTCACCTGAGGCGGCGTCATAGGTCAGCAAGCCTCCATTATCGAAGGCGAGTGTTGGGAAGCAGCAATCGACGAAGGGTGGCACGGTGATTTTTGCATCGGCGGGTGCTGCTGCGCTGGGCGAGGTTATGGCACCGATCGAGAGGCAGAGAAACCCGGCCAGGGTTGCGAGCTTTGTCGTGAGAGCGTTCATGCTTCCTCCGTGTCTTTATCTTTATCTTTGTGCGAAAGGGATTGGTGATCGCTCCATCGAACCTCTGGGGCGGGGGTATGAGTGAGAAGTGCCACCGGCCCGCACATCGTGTCGATGGGCGGGGTGGGGAGGTCCGAGAAATATCGGGGAGTTCACTGTTGGGTTCGTGAGGGTGTGTGGGCGGCAGTATTGATGAATACCCCGACTGCTTGTTATGTGCTCGGGTGTTACTGTCTTTGCACTTGAACACCTTGAAACACGATCTCGCCGTTGTAGTAGCGGGTGATATTCACGGTGTTTGCTGCCAGGGATGGGTCTGGCCTGAGTATAAGAGTGACGACTTTGACATCGGGAATCGGCACGCCGGCTTGGATGCCGGTTATCGTTGGATCGCCTGGGTAGGCATCGGGTGCTGCGACATGGACCAGTTGCCCGAGTGGCAGTTCTCCTCCGGCAGAGGAGAGGAAGACGCGGTGTGCGAGCGGGACGGGCAAACGAGCAAGATCAAAGGAGACCAGAACTATGCCCTTTTGTGAACCTTGGCTGCGTACCCGAAGCGATGCCCCGACACTTTGCACGATCTGTCGATGCAACTCGTCTGAGGCGGGGATGGCTTGCAGATCGCGAGCGTTCTCCGGCACGATGCGGAGGGACACGGTTGTGTCTCTAGGCGGTGAGACTTTGTCTGGATTGGCTCCAAAGGCTGGGGCTCGTCCCATGATGAAGGGCTGTCCTTCGACTGTATAGGAGAGGGAGAGTTCGGCTGGACCGAGGGGGAGCGGCGAAGCGGCCATCCTGGACATGACCTGTCCTCCACCGCTGGTGGATGTCACGCGGGACGCACTTCCCCAGGCTGTGATCATTCTCGAATCCATGCCTGATCGCACGGGGCGTGGGGGGTTACCAGCCGGATAGCCGGGAGCAAGATCAAGAGGAACGCCTCCGAGCTTTACATCTTGAAAGGTGAGCATCATTCGTATTTCTGAGAGGCTACCGATGCGATCCTGGAGCTTGACAATGTGGATGGGTACTGGGTCTGTGCGGGCGACGATCGCTCGGGGTTCAAACCCGAAGACCATGGCGTTGTTCAAGAATTGTTGGTAGGTTGCCTTGTCGATCCGCTGCATCAGCTCAGCTGTTTCGATGATATCTCCCAGAGATTCGTGCCATGGTGCGGCAGGGTCTGCCTGTTGTTCCAGAATCGCTTGGACGAGAGAGGCGAGTTGGCTGTCGTCAAGCGTTCCCGCATTGAGCCGGGAGAGCAACTCGTTCCCGGCTTCTGCGACGGCATCGGTGTTGCCATGCCGGGCCTGTGCAAGAAGGAGCGGGACAGGTTTGTAAGTGGAAAAGCTGGTGCCCGTCAGTGTGGCATAGAGCGAGAGGCGGAGTACTGATATCGGCAGGAGTGTGAGTATCGCGCCGAGGATCACGAGTGGGATGATGTGTTTTCGATGGCCGAGTCGGACCGCCTTGGGGCGATTGAGACCCGAGCCGCACTCGGGGCATGTCTTGCTTTGGGGGAGGGTGGCTGAGATGTCAACCCCGCAGGTGCGACAGACCGGTGTACGGTCGAGCCGCCTGCCTCGACGACCCAAAGAAAGCAGAATGACGCCCAGAGCAAGTGTTGCAAGGAGAATCGCGAGGCTTGCTGGTGTCATGTGGTGTCTCCTATAGCATCTCCGAGAAGTACGCTTCTCGGAGAGTCTACAGGGTGTCGAGTGGTTTGGTTGCAGATGCCATATGGCGTGTGTGGCGTGGCCCGCCGCTACTCCGCTGCCTTCAGTGTCACCTCCGTCTCTCGGTGCAGTTTGGCGCGGCGGTAGCGGATGGTGACGGTTTGGCCGGGTTCGTAGCTGGTCAGCACGCGGACGAGTTCGTAGTAGTCGCGGACCGGGCGGCCCTGGATGTGGGTGATGATGTCGCCGAGTTTGAGGTCGCCGGCGGTGGATCGGCGGACGAGGTTTTTGATGCGGAGCCCTTCGCCGGTTGTGGCTGCATCGATCCCGATGCCGAGGCTTGCCATGCCGCGTTTGACTTCTTCCGGCACCTGGGGCAGGTTGAGGCAGAACTTGGCGTAGCGGGTGTTGATTGCTTCGAGGTCGCCATCGAGGACGGCTTCGATCGAAGCAAGGCCTGTGGGGTCTTGGCGGAAGTTTTCGACAAAGTGGGCGTACCACTCGGGGAGTTTGCCCTCGCGGTAGATGAACAGGAAGAGCGCGCGGGACTGGGCGTATGACGCGAGCGGGCGGGATGTCGTGAACCTCTGCCTTGACATTGCGGTGAGGTGTTTGATGTGGAGGAGGTTGCCAGTCTTTGCGAGGAACTGGGCCTGGTTGGTGCGCCAGCTCTCGACGGGGATCAGCGTGCCAGCGGGGGAGATGTCGTAGTCTTCGATGAGCGAGCAGAGTCCCTCCTGGACCCAGACGGGGTGGATTTGGCCTCGGCGGGTGTTGCTGCGCCAGTGGAGGACATGGATGAACTCGTGGCGGATGGTGGCACCGAGGTCCATGGTGATGAGTTGTTTTTCATCGTGTGCGTAGTAGCCACCGATGACCTGGTTGAAGTTGCGGGCAGCGGGGCCGTAGGTCTGGGCTGCCCAGCGTTTAAAGTCTTTCTGGGTTGGCAGGACGACGACAACCCATGGGTCGTCTGGGCCTGCGAGTTCTTCATCGACCTCGCCAAAGATGTTGGTCATGGCCCAGTCGTTGATCGTTGAGAGTTCGGCTTTGACCTCTTCGAGTGTTGCTTTGTCGTAGGCGCAGGCGTAGGCGAGTCGGAGGTCCGGGTCTTTGATGTACCAGTATCGGCTGCCATAGCGGTCGCGGGCGCGTTCGAGGTCGGTCTCGATGCGACGGTCGAGGATGTCGCCCCAGTTGTCGAGCATGGTGGTGAGCGTTGTGGTTGTGCGGGCGTTGGTCAGGGAGGGATCGTGGCGCAGCAAGCGGATGTTGGTGAAGCCGTGCTCGACCGCCTGGACGATGAGTTCGGCGGCTTCTTCTGCCTTGCCCTGCCTGCTGCGGACGCAGGCGAGGTTGTAATAGTGGACGAAGTTGGCGGGGTCGGCATCGACGAGTTTTTGGAGTGTTTTCGCGGCGGCGTCGAGGTCGCCGGTGCTGAAGGCTTTGATGGCTTGTTCGCTGAGGTCTTCGAGTGTTGGGCGTTCGGAATCTTGTGCATACACAGCCGCGCATGTCAGAGCAGCACAGCACAAAGCAATCAGCAGGCGCGTAGTCACATTGTGTCTCCTGGCTGTGGACTCTCGATGCCTTGCTGAGTAAACAAGTTCCGTAACGCTTCTGGGTAGGCAAGGCACTCTTGCTCGAAGACGCGGGCAGCGAGGGTGTCGGGTGTGTCGCTTTCAAGGACCGGGCATCGGCGTTGGAGGATTGTCTTGCCTTGGTCGTATTCGGTATCGACGAGATGGACGGTGCAGCCGGACTCGCGCTCGCCGGCTGCCAAGACTGCCTCGTGGACGCGGTTCCCGTACATGCCTTGTCCGCCATGGCGGGGCAGGAGGGCGGGGTGGATGTTGACCACACGCCCGGCGTAGGCGGGGGGGATATCGACGAGTTTAAGGTACCCGGCGAGCACGACCCATGAGAGTCGTTCTTTAGCGAGTTGGTGTTGCAGCACGGGTGCAGGAATATGACCTCGGAGTATCTGTGTGAGAAACCCTCGTTTGCGTGCGAGCTGCGCACCCAGACACTCACGAGAGGCAATCACCAGCCCGATTGCTGCGTGCAAGCGATCGGCATCGATTTCATCGGCGAGGTTGCAGAGCGTGCGGCCGCTGCCGGAGAGGAGGATGGCCAGGCGGGGGATGGGGGAGTGGTGAGGCATGGTGTCGGGTTGGCTGGCGGGCGAGATGCCCGCTCTACTGGGTCGATCCCCCTCCTCGAGGAGGGGGTGGTCGCGGGAGCGACCGGGGGAGGTGCGGGGGCGGCCGAAGATCGGTGAGCTGCGAATCTTTGGAGGGTATCGCACCTCCCCCGACCATCGCTTTGCTCGGCCACCCCATCCGCAGGGCGCAGGGGGATCGGGCGGGCGAGATGCCCACCCCACTTGCAGGATGCCCACCCCACTGGGAGCGGGGGAGGCTTGCTATACGGAAGGTGGGCTGCGGAAGGGGATGGGGGTGCCTTCGCTATCGACAGCCACGAGGGTCATGGTGGCGGTGGTGACAGGGACATGCTCGCGGTGTTCGTAGCGTTCGGCCTCGACCTCGACTTCGACGGTGACGCTCTTGCTGCCCTGGCGGACGGTGTGGGTGTAGAAGCTCACGATATCGCCGAGGTGGACGGGGCTGGTGAAATCGACGCGGTCGAGGGAGGCGGTGACCCAGCGGTGCGTGCCGTGGGTGCGGGCCTCGACGAAGCCGGCTTGGTCGATGTAGCTGAGGATGACCCCGCCGAAGATCGTGCCGTACTGGTTGGTATCGGGTGGCATGGTGACGACGCGGAGGGCGAGGCGACGGCCTTGGTGGGGTTCTTTGGTTGGCATGGGTGAGGGTAGGTTGGCTGTTTTGCGAGGTATTTCGACAAAAAAGCCTCCTGCCCGGAGGAGATGGTGGGCAGGAGGCCGGAGGAAACGGGGGGTCCCCCGTCCCCTGGTCAGGCTGAATTGTCGGCCCTACCGGACCGGTTCTCCTCCGGGCTGGCAAGGGATTGTATACCAGAGACAGCCCCGGTTGTCGACTCGGGGGTCTGAGGGGTGAACGATCCACAAGAGAGCCCGGGGCGAGAATGGCTCCGTACCTTAGTAGAGACTTGGGAAAGAAAGGAATGCACCAATGGCACACGGTGAATGTTGTGGCGGGAACGGGGCGTGCAAGACCGATGCGGGGAACGAGCCTCGGCTCCATGAGGAGCTGCTCGTGCGGTATCTCCGGGGAGTCGAAAGCTTTGACCCGAGGATATTTGACCTGACCGACGAGCAGACGGACACCGCGTTTTTGCCTGATGCCGGGGTGGGTCGGTGGCCGGTGCGGGTGCTCATGGGGCATCTTGCAGATACCGAGATCGTGATGACCCACCGCCTCCGACGGACGATCGCCGAGGAGTGCCCGGTGCTGAACCTGTGGGACAACGATGCCTTTGTCGATGGCGGGCTCTATAGCCCTGAGCTTCGGTCCCCGGTTGCCGGGTTTGTTGCAGCGATCCACACGATGCGGCGGTGGACGGCTGAGCTGTTGATGTCCCTCTCAGCAGAGCAGTGGGAGCGCAAGGCGATGCACCCCGATCGTGGTGAACTCACGGTACACCAGATCGTGGAGCTGACGGTGAGGCACCTTGAGCACCACAACGAGTTCCTTCAGAAGAAGCTCGACAAGATGCTGGGGGCTCGCGAGGAGGCACCAGCTGGTGGGTGCGGGTCGGGGTGTTGCTGCTCAAAGCCTGAGGAAACAGACAAGGCGGCTGCGGCGAATGGATAGTGGGGGTCGTGCGGAACTTCTGAAGGCTTTTCACCACAGAGGACACAGAGTATCACAGAGGAAAGGCAGCAAGGCATGTGGTGGCAAGGCTCTCCGAGCCGTGCGTCGGATATGTTCCTTGCGACCTACACGGCTCGGAGTGCCGTGCCACCATCACCTATATCTGTGATTCTTCTTCTCTTGCCTTTCCTCTGTGGTGAAATACGAGTTCTCTTTGATTGTCGGCGACACGCAACACCATGGAACGAGTCTTTAACGATCGCCGGTACTTGATTCCCTTTCGCTCGACGCTGTTGCCTCAGATCTTTACGGATGTGCTGGTGGTGGGTGGCGGGGTTGCGGGGCTGCGGGCTGCGATTGCTGCGGCATCTGTGGGTGCTGAGGTGATTGTCCTGAGCAAGACGGACCTCTCGCAGACGAACACTGCTTGGGCGCAGGGTGGGATTGCTGCGGTCATGGGTGAGGCTGACAGTATTGATGCCCACGCCGAGGACACGCTGACCGCTGGGGCGGGGCTGTGTGATGAGCCGATGGTGCGGCAGGTTGTGCAGGATGGACCGGCGAGGCTCCGTGAGTGTCTCGACTGGGGTATGGAGCTCGACCGGCAGTCTGACGGCTCGCTTGATGCCGGGCAAGAGGGTGGGCACTCCTTCCGGCGGGTGTTCCATGCTGGCGGTGATGCAACGGGCACCGAGCTCCAGCGGTGTCTTGTGGCGAAATCCGATTCCCTTCCCGGCATCCGTCTCTTTGAACAGTGCTTTTTGCTCGACTTTATCACAGCTTCGGACGAGCCTTGCTCACGGGTATTAGGGGCGATTACCTATCACCCACGCTTTGGGCTTCAGATGATCTGGGCCCGCTCGACGGTGCTTGCGAGCGGTGGGGCGGGGGTTGTGTATCGAGAGACGACCAACCCGCACGCAGCAACCGGGGACGGGCTGGCAGCGGCCTACCGCGCGGGTGTCGAGGTCGCGGACATGGCGTTCATGCAGTTTCACCCGACGGTGCTGTATCTCCCGGGTGCGGCTCGATCGCTAATCTCTGAGGCTGTCCGGGGCGATGGGGCGCACCTGCTCGATGCGGGCGGGCACCGATTTATGACCGAGGTGCACGCGCTCGCCGAGCTTGCGCCGCGCGATATCGTCAGCCAGGCGATCGTCCGACAGATCGCCAGCCAGGGCGGGCAGCATGTCCTGCTTGATTGCCGACACATGAAGGCGTTTGCAGCAAGGTTCCCGGGGATCTCTGCCCTGCTCAAGACCTTTGATCTTGACCCCGCGCGTGATCTGATCCCTGTCCACCCGGCAGCCCACTACACGATCGGGGGTGTGCGGGTTGATGCCCAAGGACACACAAACCTTGCGGGCTTGTTTGCGGTCGGCGAGGTGGCCTGCTCGGGGGTGCATGGCGGCAATCGGCTTGCGAGCAACTCGTTGCTCGAGGGGCTCGTGCTCGGTGAGATCACGGGGACAGAGGCTGCCCGGAATGGTGATGCCCTCGGCACGCCGACAAAGATCGTCAGCGATATCCCCAAGAGCGATCACGGCGAGCTCGATCTTTCCGATGTCCGGTCGAGTCTGCGGTCGGCGATGTGGCGCAATGTCGGGATCGAGCGCACCGGGTCCAAGCTGCGGGACGCTGTCGAGATGTTTGACTTCTGGGGGCGGTACACGCTCGATAAAATCTTTGATGAGCCTGCGGGGTGGGAGACGCAGAACATGCTGCTGGTCGGGGCGCTGATCGCGCGGTCGGCGCTGTGGCGAGAAGAATCGCGGGGGTGTCATTCTCGCGTTGATTTCCCCGAGGCTTCGCAGGCGTATCGAGTCCATGACGGGTGGGCGCGGGGGGTGGGCGGGCCAACGGTCACGCCGGTGGTGGGGCGTGTGGAGGTTGTCGAGTGAGACGGCTCCGAAGTTACTGTGTGTTGTTCGTGCTGGCATGTGCGCCACTGGGTGGTTGCACTTATGAGAAGGTCGTGTACCGCCGACCGATGCTCTCGGGGCTCCCGGGCGTTGAGAGCGGTGGGGCGCTCATCAGCGACAAGCCCAGGGGCTATCGAGACCCGGGCGAAATCGACCAGGGCAGGATCACCATCGAACGCGAGGACGGCTCAAAGATCCTCATCGCGCGCTCGGCCCGGCACCTGATGGCCCATATCTATCAGACGCTCAAGGATGATGAGAAAGACCTCTTCATCGAGCAGGTGTTGTGCGAGGCGACGCGGGCTGAGTATCGCCAACGCGGGCTTGAGCCGGGTGAGGCGTTTGACTTTCTCAAGGCAAATCAAGGCCAGATCGCGGCTCTCTTTGGGCGCATGCCTATGGGTGAATACACGCCCGGCGTCTTTATGCAGCAGGTCGGGGGCGGGGCGTATCGCGTGGCAATTTCCAACAAGGCTGCGGAGGGGTTGCAGTGGCGGGGGTTTGACATGATCTGGGAGGGCGGACGCATGGAGACGATCGGGGGAGAGCACGAGACCCCCGAGGTGGTGACAGTTCCCACGCTTGAAGAGGCCGTCGCGGAGACGGGGTCGATCTCGGGGGCGACCGCCTTGATCGCAGAGGCCCGGGCCCGCCAGCCCCGGCAGCGGTTTGTGCAGAGCGGGTGGAAGCTGCGGTGGTTTGTGCCGGCGAGGCCTGTGGAGTAGTGTTGTGGTGGGGGCTTCCAGCCTGCCGGCTTGGTCCCTCTCCGCGGGTGCCGTGGTCTGAGTGAGTCTTCGAGCGAAGGCCACGCGATTGCTCAGGCGGCGTGGCCTTCACTCATGCTTCGCTCAGACCACGGCATCCGGCTCACGCTGGCGCGAGAGCATGGCACCCGCACCGGCTCGAAGCCGGTCCTCCGGCTATCCTCTGGCATCATGATCGACCCTGCCCCCACCACCAAGATCGACCCGCGCCTTGCCCGTGGCATACTCCTCGAAGTTGTCGAGGCGACGGCCACCAAACCCCGGTTCGTGCGGCTGGGTTTCCCCAACACCAGTTACGAAATCAGTCTGCTGCCCGAGGGCGAGATCACGACCGAGCCGGGCAAGCAGATCGTCGGCACGATCCACGCCCGAGCGACCCGCCTCGACACGATTTCTGCCGGCGGTCGGTTTGTCGATCCGGTCTTCGGGCGGCCTCGGCGGGTGCAGGGGCGGGTGGTTGCGGTGAGTGGTGATACCAATGAGGTGATTGTGAGTGCTGGGGTGCCGGTGCATCTGACCCCGACCGACAAACGCCAGAAAGCGACCGACTTTCACGAGGGTGACTTTGTGACCTGTGGCGTGCTGGATGGGGCGGTGTTTCGGCTCGATAGGTAACCCTCACCCACCCCCCGGCACCGTCGTTTCATACTTCACGCCCGCTGGCACGAGTACCGGCACCGCTACCGTTATTCCCGTCGAGCCCTCGGTGATGCGGGAGGAATCGACGGCGATGAAGGCGGTTAATGCTGACATCAGGTTGTGTTCGAGGGCGATGGTCTTGACATCACCTGCGAGCGTCGGGTTGGGTTCGTAGGTTGCCTCGTCCATGAGGGCGGCGATCTTGTTGCGGGCCCAGACGGCGCGGAGGCCTCGAGCGAGGGCCTCGTCTTCGATGCGCGTTGTGGGCACGGCAAGGTCGAATGTCATGTCACCCGCCGAGCCGGTGAGGCGGACGGGCATGTCGGCCTTGGCGGGGTCAAACCGGCCGGTGATGACGATGGGGCGGCCGACGAAGACATCGGGGAGGCTTGCCGGGTAGACCTCAGCCGCTTCGAGGGCCGGCCAGTCGATGGCGAGGTTGGTGAGCGCGGGGTGTGCTGCACGCTCAAAGAAGGTGGTCATAACCTCGCCGCCATCGTCTTCGAGGGAGAGGTAGGCGACGGCCCCTTTGCCGAGCTTGGCCATGCGTTCGATGAGGTAGCGGTTGGGGGCGGACCCGACACCAAAGCTGAAGACATGGGCACCGTTGAGGCGGCTGCGCATCTCGCCGAGGATTTCGGTTTCGTTGCCGATGAAGCCGTCGGTGAGGAAGCAGACGAAGCGGGTGCGTTCGCCATCGGTGGGGAAGTCGAGGGAAGCCTTGATGCCGTTGATCATCCTGGTGCCTCCCGAGCCGACGAGTGTGGTGAGGTATCGCCGCGCTTTGGCAGCGTTGCGGGGGGTGGCGTCCAGAGGTGTTGGGCCGAGCTGGCTTGCGGTGGTGGAGAAGTTGATGAGCTGGAAGGTGTCGCTCGGTTCGAGCAGTTGGAGCCCTGCGCGGACGGCGTCTTTGGCTTGCTCGATGGGCACGCCGTTCATGCTGCCCGAGGCATCGACGACGAAGACCATCTCCATCGGCCTTCGGGGCAGGCTTGCGAGTTCCTTGGGTGGCACGACGAGCATGGCGAAGTAGCCGACGCCGGTTTCGGGATTGACCCAGGTGATCATCCCCGGCGTGACCTGCTCAACATCGGGTGAGAAGCGCAGCACGAAGTCCTTGTTGGGGATGGCTGTTTCGGTGGCAAGCTGCACGGTGACACTCGTCGGCGAGTTGTGCCGAACGGCGATCGTGTGGCTCTTTGCTGCGACTTCGCCGA
>JAJRZG010000340.1 GCA_024275365.1 Planctomycetota bacterium
ATCACACACGCCGTCGCGCTGCTGGTGCAGCAGTGGCCGCCGAACCGCGTTGTGCTCGATCATTGTCGTTACCACGATCGGCCTCTCGCCTGCGGGCCTGGGTGCAAACCACAGCAACCCCAGAATCGCCATATTGATCGATCTGGTCGCCCCGCTTGAAAGGCACACCCGCTCCGGCGAAGGTGCGTTGATTGCTTTGGCAATCACCCGGCGCAGGCGCATCGTCACCTCGCCTGTCTCTCTGGAAATGTGGTGCCGCCCGCGGCCCGGGTTGCCGACGGGGCGCGTGATCGCGTCCGCCATCGCCTGCGCGACGCTCGGTGCCTTGGGCCAGCTCGTCGAGCCGTTGTCCAGATAGATCAGGCGTGGGGGTGGGGGCATGGACGCACTGTACGCAGTACGCCCCTTTGCGAGTGCCGCGTGCAGGCTGGAAGCCTGCACCACAATGATGCCGCAACAGCAGGGTCAGCCACCGTCTGTATCACCCTCGGTCGGTAGCGTTTCATCGGTCTCAGCAGGCTCGCCGGCATCCTCGGGTGTCCCCGGTTGATCGAGTTCCTCAAGAGCGGGTTCATCGGTTGGCAGGTCTTCAAGCATCCCGCTCTCGTCCCGGTTCATTTCCCGTTCCCGAGACTCCGCAGAGGACGCGCTCCCCGGCGTGCGCTCCGGCAGCTTCTTCCCCGAGAGCAACGGCGGCAGCGTCGCACCTATAAACGCCCCAACCACCAGCCCCAACACCAAACCCGGCACAAAGGCCTTGGCAAAGCCGCCGCTTGTATCCTGTTGCCCGCTCATGGGTTGCTCCCTTCGGCTCTGAGCCCTTCACCTGATACTACCAGATTTCTCGCCAAGCCCAAAATCACCCGAGCCGGCGCATCCGACCCATCCATCGGCCGTATCGCACAGCCGCAGCCAACAGTTCCCGCTTTGCAGGGGGCACCCCCCGCCCAAAGGCCGTCTGCCACCGCCACGACCAGTACGCCCCCCTCAGCCTGCCCCGGCTGAGCACCCCGAGCCTGCCAAGGTGGTAGAAGCCGCTGATCCATCCTATGAGGGTTCGCATGACAAGAGGATATGCGCACAGCGTTCCCGTGGGACCGGCTTCCAGCCGGTGCCTCACTCGCACCGACTCTAACCCATCTCATACATCGAGTGTGCTGGTAAAGCCAGCATGTCTCAATGAGTCCGAATGACGAACACAGATTCAGGATCCGTCTCAGACGCACCGCCTGGAAGACGGTCCCACGGCATCGAGCCCCGCTTATGCAAACGCCGCCTCGATGCTCTTGTGAAGCTGTGCCAGAACCTCGGGCGTATGAAACGCAAACGACCACCCCCGGTCGGCGACGATCCCCGCTTCGCCCGCCCTTGCTGCCAGAGCCGCAGCATGGGCCTGAATCTCTGTGAACTGTGCAGCGTGCAAGCGAACCGCCTCAACCCTGATCGCCTGCATCTGAGAATAGAGAGCCGCCCGATCAGCACCGCGCCGGGGCAGGGTCTCCATCTGCTGCACGAGGTCGCGTTTGTGGCTGCCCAGGTCTGCTGCCCCGAGCAACGACGGGTCATGGGCTGCCCGGTGGGCGAGTGCGCGGGCCCGGGCGATCTCGACAGGAGCGGGAATATCCCGCGTACCGGGCAACTCAGAAAAGTCCAGCCGGAGCGTTGCGCTGGCGACGACTGCTGGCGCGAGGTCTTCGGCTCCGAGCCAGGACGCAAGCCACCGCTCGGTCACCCGGTCATACCCGGCCTCAGCGTGGCTCGCCCCACCGCCGGTGCCATGGACAAACAGGTCACACACCCACCGCCGCAGCAGCCCCGTCATCGGCAGGCCACGCAGGACAATCTGGTCATCAGCAAGGTCGGGCAGGCGGTCACTATTGACAGTCTGCCACGGCCCGGGGTTGTCTGGTGAACCGCTCCGTTCCCAGAGGGGCAACTCGACAACCCCGCCCCTCACTTCGAGCGCACGCACGCCAGCCTCGGGGTGTCCTGCTGCTGCTTCGTTATAGAACTGTGTACACGACACCGGATCAGCGCGCATCGCGCTAACCAGCTCGGCAAAGGCGGGCATCGTGTGAAGGTCGGTCGCGAAAAGAGAACGCACACCCCCAACAGAGCCCTGAGCGCAAGCGACGGGTTTCTTTCCCGCCTTGTCCGCCCCCCCCACGGCCCCACTCGCTTGCGCTCGGGGCTCTGTTGGGAGACGCACCGGCTGGAAGCCGGTCCCACGGCCGATCAACTCCACACACGCCCCGTGCAGCTGCCGGGCAAGGGTTGGTTCATGCGCGTGGTGTTCGAGCAGTTGCACAACCAACGCAATCCCATCAGAAACCCCCCGCAACGCCGCGTTTGGGGGCACTCCCACACGAGCCGGCTTCTGTGAAGCCGGGGGCACACCCACTTCACCCAAAACAATCTCTCGACGCACCAGGTGCGAGCGGTCCCCCGCAAACGCAGGATACTCGATCACCCCACCCGCCCCCGGCGATTGATCGACCACCACCCATGCCCCCGCTGCCCCGGCGTGCTGCGCAAACACCTCGATCGCATACCACTTGGCAAGCACCCCCGCGTGCCAGACCCCCGGCTGATGTCCACCCATAACGACCGGACGATCGGTGGGAAGGCCGAGTGCAAAGCGGGTGTTGCGTGTGGTTGCATCGTCCCCCGGCGTGCGCACCAGCCCCGTCCACGCTGAGGGGGGTGGGTCAAAGAGCAGATCGCCTGGTGGTTGGGTCACCTCGTCGGGCATAGTGAGGAGTCTAGAACAACCGAAGCTCTCTCATATCGTGTGTCACGGCTCTGTGAGCCGTGTGTGTTGGAATGCTGCAACTGGTAACGCTCACACGGCCAAGATGGCCGTGACACACAGAGCAAGCTGCGCCAAGACGCTCTAGAAACCCGGGCAATGGCAGTGAACATCCTGCCACGCCGTCACCGGCAGCCTCGCAGAGTGTCGGCGGAGTTCACAGTGCAACACATGCCGATAGTGGGCAAGGCGGATCCCCGCGTCGTCAAGCTCGCCCCCAAAGCTGCGGTTGGGATCGTTATAGATCAACTGCGTCGGGATCTCGATCACCCGCAGCCCAGCCGCCGCCACCTGCACCCAGAGCTGCATCGGGAAGGCGTACCCGTCCTCGGTCAGATCAAGGTGCTGCATCGACGCAACCCGGTGGGCCTTAAACCCACAGAACGCATCGGTCAGGAGCGTGCCCCCGACCCTGACCAACTGATCGCCCAGGCGTTCATTGATCTCGGCGGTGATGCGGGCGTTGATCCCCCGCCGTTCACGGGGCGGAGCGTCGTCCTCGGGCAGCTCGACCAGATACCGAGACCCGCTGATGATGTCAGCCTGCCCCTCACCAGCAGCATCGAGAAAGTAGGGGATCGAGTCCGGCTCGTGCTGCTCGTCGCAGTCCATCGTGATGACCCAGTCGTACCCGCCCTCGCTGGCAGCATCAAAGGCATTGCGGAGCGACCGCCCATACCCAAAGTTCGTCTCGTGGCGGATGACGCTCACCGGCTTGCACCTGAGCAACTCGGGCGTGCGGTCCGTCGAGCCGTCGTCGATCACCAGGACATCGTGCCCGTGCTCAAGCACGCGGTCGATCACACGGCAGACATACCGCTCCTCGTTATAGATGGGGATGGCAATGAGTGTGCGCATAACATCAAAGCTCCAGAGCCAGTGATACACCCGGCCTTACCAAGGCAGGCAAGGCTAGGCGGGTCGGCGGGTGTGCATACCAGTACCCGGACGGGGTTGTTCCCGAGGCTCGGGAACCGCCTCACGATATCCAGTTTGGGATCGGTGAATTGATGGCAGCTGGGCAGGCCTCATGCCCGTTACAGCCGCTCAAAGACCGGCAGCCGACCGATCATCGGCTCACAATACTCGAGAAACATCTCGGACACATTGTTGTGCCCGTCGAGAAAGTACTCCGGCATGTGCCGTGTCTTGCCCGCCACCACAGACAAATCGACCCGCTTGTACTGCACCGCGTACGGCTGGGCACTCCCGATCGGGCTGACTCGTTCGATCGCCACGCTGCCATCGACTTCCCCACTCGCAGCAAGCTCGGCTGCAAACCGGCCCACGCCGTGCGCCTCAGCCGCATCCACCCGTGAGGCATCAGGCCAGCACCGCTGCACATACCCGAAGGTATCCGCCCGCACCCTCGGCGGCGTTCCCCCCGCTGGCGTCAGCTTCTCTTTGAGCAAGTCCGAGAGCACATCACCCAACGCACCAGAGCCCGAGAGCTGCACATTGCCGTGGTCGTCCGTCTGGCCTGCGATCAGCTGCGCCCCGATCGAGTTGCCCTGTGCATCACAAATCCCCTCACTCACCGCGATATGGCACCGTCCCTTTGCGTCGAACACCTCGGCGACATCCTGCACAAACCGCTCGGTCTCAAACACAACCTCGGGCACATAGATCAACTGAGGCCCATCGGTCGAGCCCTCATGCCGATCACGCCGACGCGCAAGTGCGCTCGCCGCAGTCAGGAACCCCGCGTGCCGACCCATGATGACATTGATCTTGATCCCCGGCAGGCTGATGTTGTCCATAAAGTCGGCCCGGCACGCCAGCGCGACAAACCGCGCCGCCGACGGGAACCCCGGTGTGTGGTCGTTGCCGACAAGATCGTTGTCCACCGTCTTGGGAATATGAAAGCACCGCAGGTCGTACCCGATCGCGTTTGACAGCTCATTGACAATGCGGCATGTATCGCTTGAATCGTTGCCCCCGATATAAAAGAAGTACCGGATGTTGTGCTTCTCACATGCCTTGAGAATCTTCTCGCAATACGCCTGGTCGGGCTTGTCACGAGTCGAGCCGAGCCCGGCTGACGGTGTCTGGGCAAGGCGATCAAGCCGGGCATCTTCAAAGTCCGTCATGTCGATGAGGTCGTCTTCAAGAAGCCCCCGCACGCCGTGCCTCATGCCGAGGATACGGGTGATGGGGTGCCCGGGCCTCGTTGCACCGTGGTGCCCAAGCCCCTTGATCGCACCGACAAGTGACTGGTTAATCACCGCCGTCGGCCCGCCGGACTGCCCGATCACCGCGTTGCCCTCGATCATGTTCGACATCGTAGATTCCCTTGCATGATGACCAATCCAACCCGCACGATCCCCGACCCTCCCGAGCCCTGACCCTCCCGAGCCTCGCACTTCAGTGCGGGGCCTGCACCACCCGGATCACCCCTACGAAACTCCCCCGGGCGAAAGCCCCGGGCTCGGAGGGATACGGAACCCGAATCGGACCACTCGGACCGACTCTCAAAGTAGATGCGATGATACGCACCGCTCGTGCCGACCTCCCCGCCCGAGTCCGCCAACCTGATACGCTTATTGCTATGAATATCCTCCCATTCGGTGTGCTCACGCTCCTTGCGGGATTCGCGGCTCTCACCCTCGCCCAACCCGCAGCCCAGCCCGGCATCAATACAGCCGCCCCCCTCGACCCCCAGCCCAACAGCCCTCGCACACGAGACCCGGCCGTCCATCTTCTGATCGGGGCCACCATCCACATCAAGCCGGGCCTCACCATCGACCAGGGCGCGATCCTCATCCGGGACAACCGGATCGAGCGCGTGGTCAACACCGCCTTGCTCGAACTCAACAAACCAGCCGGGGCCCAGGTCCACGACCTCACCGGTATGCATATCTACGCCGGTTTTATCGACGCTCACCTCCCGATCGACACCCCGCGCCCCGACCTCGACGCACCCGGTACCCACTGGAACGCCAGCGTCACCCCCCGGCGCTCCGCCCTCGATGCAGGCTCCATCCCGGACGCCGAGGCTGAGGCTCTGCGAAGCCTCGGGTTCACGACTGCTGCCATTGCGCCCAAGGGCGGCATCTTCGCCGGCCGGGCGGCAGTGGTCAGCCTCGCCCCACCCTCCGCCGATCCCGCCGATGGCAAACCCCCGGTCTACGCAACCGATGTCTACCAGGCACTCAGCTTCCAACGCGCCGGCTCCAACCGGGGCGAGTTCGACACCTACCCCACCAGCCTGATGGGCGCGATTGCCCTCATCCGCCAGACCCTCAGCGATGCCGAGTGGCCTCACATCAACTCCAACTCCCTCACCATCGACCTCCCCCTCCTCTTCCGAACCCGCGACGAGCTTGAAGGCCTCCGCGCCAGCAAGATCGCCAACGAGTTCGGCTACCCGTTCATCATCCTCGGCTCCGGCACCGAGTTCCGCCGACTCGACGCCATCGCACAAAACCACACCCCAGACCAATCGCCCCCAACCTACATCCTCCCGCTGACCTTCCCCAAAACCCCCGACCTCGACACCATCGGCAAGGCCGACTCGACCAACCTCCGCACACTCATGACCTGGGAGCAGGCCCCCACCAACCCCCGCCGCCTTGACGATGCTGGCGTCACCCTCTGCCTCACCGCCAGCGGCCTGCGCAAAGGCGAAAAATTCCTCGACAACCTCCGCGACGCCCTCGCACTCGGCAGCCTCCCCCCCGACCGCGCCCTGGCCATGCTCACCACCAGCCCCGCAACCCTCCTTGGTGTCGAGAGCGATCTGGGCACCATCGAACCAAACAAAATCGCCAACCTTGTCATAACTTCCAGCGACCTCTTCACTCCGAGCCCCGGACTTCAGTCCGGGGACGACCCCAAAATCCTTGATATCTGGATCGATGGCACCCGCTACACCATCAACGCCCCCCCACCTCCCTTCGACGGCACCTGGACCCTCCGCATCGGCGACGCCTTCGAGATGACCCTCATCATCGACGGCAACACAATCACCGGCATCGAAGGTGAAGGCGACGAGGCCAGCGAAGGCCCCGCCCGAAAAGTTACAATCAAGGACACCACCATCAGCTTCCTCCTCGACGATACCGACGACGGTACGGGAACTTATATTCTATCCGGCATCCTCACCCCCGACGGCACAATGCACGGCACCGGTCTCGGCGCAGACAACACCCCCTTCGAATGGACCGCCACAAAAACAGAGCCCGAAGCGCAAGCGAGGAGCGCGGAGGAGTTCCCCGATCTCTCCAGAGTGGAGGGCGTGTACGAGCTAAACGGATGCGGTATCGATTGTTTCAATCCCTGGTTGATGGTGCATCCTGACTGGGGTGTGCGATTCCTTGATGACATCTGTCAGAATCCTGTGTGGGACAATGGCATTCAATCTGACACTGTCGAAGTTCATGATGCCTTGCTCACCGCCATCTTCACGCTTGCCTCACCACTCAAGAAGGGTGAGAGAGTACAGGTCACTGTGACAATCGACACCTCGGACGATCAGAATGCGGTTGCGACCATTGCGGCCGACCCTGCCCTCTATGTGTTCTGTGGACTCGAACAAGGGAAGCTGACTGGTAGTGTCCAAGTTCCGACGGCACGCCAACCACTGACGGACCTCGTGACCGACGAAGACAATGACCTCCCCCCCGAAACCCTCCCCGGCTACCCCTTCGGCCCCTACGCCCTCGACACACTCCCGCCCCAACACACCATCATCTTCCACAACGCCACCATCTGGACCTCCGGCCCCGACGGCATCATCGACAACGGCTGGGTCTGCATAGAAGAGGGTAAGATCATCGCCGTTCGCGAGGGCAGCGTCATCGACATCATGACCAAACACGACCCCGTCATGATCGACCTCCACGGCAAGCACCTCACCCCCGGCCTCATCGACGCCCACTCCCACACCGGCATCAGCCGAGGCGTCAACGAATCGGGCCAGGCTGTCACCGCCGAAGTGAGAATCGGCGATGTTACGAATCCCGACTCCATCAACTGGTACCGCCAACTCGCTGGCGGCGTCACCACCGTCAACTCCATGCACGGCTCCGCCAACCCCATCGGTGGCCAAACCCAAACCAACAAAGTCCGCTGGGGCGCGGTCCACCCCGACGACATGCACATGCAGGACGCAAAGCCCGGCATCAAGTTCGCCCTCGGCGAGAATGTCAAACGATCAAACTGGGAAAACGACCGCAACCGCTACCCACAAACCCGCATGGGTGTTGAAACACTGATCCGCGATCGGTTCATCGCCGCGAGGGAATACGCCGCTCTCCAATATCCGTTTGGGCAAACAAAGCGGATCGACCTCGAACTCGAAGCCCTCGCCGAAATCCTCGCTGGCGAGCGGCTCGTCCACTGCCACTCCTACCGCCAGGACGAGATCCTCATGCTTTGCCGCATCGCCGAGGAGTTCGGCTTCACCATCGGCACCTTCCAGCACGGCCTTGAGGTCTACAAAGTCGCCGAAGCCGTGAAGGAGAACGCAATTGGCGCGTCGCTCTTTAGCGACTGGTGGGCGTACAAAGTCGAGGTCCAAGACGCCATCGCCCAGGCCGGCCCACTGCAAACCGAGGTCGGTGTGCTCACAAGTTACAACTCCGACTCCGACGAACTCTCCCGCCGCATGAATGTCGAAGCCGCCAAGGCATATAAGTATTCCGATGGCCGCCTGAGCAAAGAAGACGCCCTCAAGTTCGTCACCATCAACCCCGCCATCCAGCTCGGTATCGACTCCCGCGTCGGCTCGATCGAAGTGGGCAAAGAGGCCGACCTTGCCATCTGGTCGGGCGAGCCCCTGAGCAGCTTCAGCAAGTGCGAAGCAACTTACATCGACGGCCGCGAATATTTCAGTCTCGCACGCGACGCCGACCTCCGCACCCAGAACGCCGCCCACCGCACCCGCATCACCCAGAAGATTCTGACAAAGGGCGCACCAGAACCAAAGACCGAATCGGACGCCGATGCTGAGCAACGCGAAGCATCGGATGATCCACCGCACTCCCCCCGCGCACAGGCTACTGCCCGCACCATCTACTACCTCGACCTCTACCTCCGCGGCATCAACCCCGCCGACCACCGCTGCGGCGACTGCGGCAACACCGAACTCCAACTCGGAGGCAACCAATGAACACTCTCGCGCCCTCATCCTCCACCACTCCGAGCCCCGCACTTCAGTGCGGGGTCGATCGTACAGATGCCCCATGCGCACACCCCCGCACCACCAACCCCAGGCTGAAGCCAGGGGCTCGGAAAATAGGTGCCCTGATTGCAAGCACAATCGCACTCGCAAGCATGACCACCCACGCCCAGGACCTCGGCCACAAAGCCCCATCCCAGACACACACCATCTACATCAACCACGCCACCATCCACACCGTGAGCGGGGACACCATCGACGACGGCGGCATCATCTTTGCAAACGGCCGTATCACCAGCATCCTCCCTTCCGGCATGGTCACAGGCTTCGCCCCCGGCACCAAAGTCATCGAAATCGACGCCACCGGCCTGCACATCTACCCCGGACTCATCAGCCCCTACTCCCAACTCGGCCTCACCGAAATCAACGCTGTCCGCGCAACCCACGACATGAGCGAAACCCAAGCCATGACCCCCGAGGTCCGCGCGACCACCGCCATCAACCCCGACTCAACACTCATCCCCGTCACCCGCTCCAACGGCATTCTCCTTGCCGGCATCTTCCCCACCGCCCGCCTCAACCTCACCGGGGATGAACCCAAGGGCCTGATCCCCGGCCGCGCATCGGTCATCCGCCTCGACGGCTGGACCACCGAAGACATGACCATCCTCCCCGATGCCGGGCTGGTTGTTAACTTCCCTCTCAGTCGTCCCGTCCGTGCCTGGTGGATGGATGAAACCAAGGAAGACCAGGCCGCCGGATATAACAAAGCAATCGCCGTCCTCGACACTTTCTTTGCCAACGCCGCCGCCTACCACGCCGCTCGGGCTGAAGCAAATACCCTCCCCATCGACCTCCGTTATGAGGCTGTCGCAGGCGTGCTCCCTACGCAGGTGGACGGGCTTGCAAACCAGGGGGGCGGGCTTTCCAGCCCGCGACAACTCCCAACCTTCTTCCGCGCCAACGACTACTACCAAATCGTCGGCTCACTCAGCTTTGCCGCCACGCACAACCTCAAGCCCGTCATCGTCGGCGGACGCGATGCTCACCTCTGCCTCGACCTGCTCGCCTCAACCGGCGCAGGCGTCATCCTCGAAACCTCATTTCGTATGCCCAAGCGCGACGATTCCCCCTACGACGACCTCTACAAGCGTCCCCAACAACTCCAGGCTGCCGGCATCCCTTACGCCTTCATGGCTGGCGACGACACCGCCCACGAGCGAAACCTTCCTTACGCCGTCGCCATCGCCATCGCCCACGGCCTTGCCCCCGACGAGGCCCTCCGCGCCCTCACCCTCACCCCCGCCGAGCTCTTCGGCATCGAGGCCGACTACGGCTCGCTCGAACCGGGCAAGTCCGCCACCCTCATCATCACCACCGGCAACCCGCTCGATGTCCTGAGCAACATCGAGCTCGCCTTCCTCGACGGCCGGGCGATCGATCTGGAAAACAAACAAACCAAGCTCGCCGAAAAATACCGCGAGAAATACCGGCAACTGGGGTTGATCCAAGATAACAACTAACACAGAGCCCCCCGCGCAAGCGGGAGGTCGTCCCCTCACACATCCAAAACCAACCCATCCCGCAGCACCTTCTCCTCCCCGTTCGGCCCAAGCGTCTGAAACACCGCCCGGATCTCCAGCCGAATCCGCGGCCGGGTTGCCCCCTCCTTCGGTGGCTCTGCCCGCTCGGCAAGCCACCCCGGCAGCCCCACCAGCACCAGCCGATAGGTCTGCGTCGCCGGGTCATAGCTGGCCGCGTTCTCCCGCTCATCCTCGAGCCCCACATCCCACTTGAGAATCTGCACCGCACTGCCCCCGTCGACCCCCCCCGCCTGCCGATAGAGCTGCACCTGCAAAGGCCCCAGCGCCTTGACCGAATCCCCCCACCGGTCCCGCAGCTCGATATGACACACGATCGCCGGCTCGCCCGATTCGTCCCGCCCAAGGTGTGTCAGCGGAAAGACCCGCACCGCCTCCGGCGCAAAGGCGTTATACCCCGGCCTCAAATCATTGTGGGGCTTGGCTGGTTCGGCCCAACCAAAGTCCACCGGCCCCATGCCACATCCATGCACACCCAATGCCAGAACGATCGCTGCGCCAAGCACAACACCCGGTATCATCCTCAGCTTCACACTGCTCAGTGTCCGTTGCATGATCGCTCCCCGTTGTTGTTCCTGCTGAGGCACGCGTAACAGTCTACCCCGCCGCCCGCGTCTGCACCGGGCCGCTGCCCAGCACCGCCACCAGCCGCTCGACAACCCGCGCCAGCTCTCGCTGCGAGGCTTCCAGAGCAGTCATCGCCCGCGTGCTCGTCGAAATAAGCCCCACAAGCGTCCCCGACCGCTCTCGCTCAGCCATCAACCGATCGTGTGCCTCAGCCAGTTGCCGCTCACGAACCGCAGCCGACCGGCGCTCAGCGAGCCACATCCAGCCCACCAACCCCGCCACCCCAAACTGTGCCAACGCGCCCGCAAACTCGGCTTCCATCTCCTCCCCCTCTCACCGGGAATCACCCAATGCTCGACCCCAAAGCCGAGGCATCCCAATCCCTCGGACCGGAGCAACACACGCGCCAATCGCCGACGACATCACTTCAATACCCCGCACACCAAACCTCACCCTCAATACACCTTGATCTTCCGGAACACTGCCTCATACTCCATCGACCACACCCGCCCACGATCCGTCCGATCACCTTCACGGAAATCGATAAACGACATGCCCACCCACTGGTGCCCGTGCAGATCGATCAGCGTCCCCGTCGTCGGTGTCTCTTGCAGCTCGGCCACCACCGCGTCCCGCAGCGTCCACAACGCCGTCTCACTCGATGCCACCAGCCGACCCGTCACAGTGACATCCAGCTCGGTCAAGCCCAGCGCGATGGTCCCCGGCTGGAGCGAACCAATCGATATCCAAGAGACCATCACATGGCCCTGCCGACCCTGTGCAAACCGGTGCGGCCCCGAGCCGAACAAGTCCTTCCCTTTGAACGAACTGGCCATCACTTCACCCCTCTCACCTCACCCGATGCCGTCAGCATCCTCGACCACCACCGGATCAACAACCCCATCGCTTGAGACCGCGATCAGCTTCACCGTCCGCACCGCCCCGTTCTTCAAGCTCAGTTCGTGCGTCACATCCATCACCACGCACGCCGCCCGCACCCGCCGCCGCGGTACATCCGCCCCCGCCGGCGAAGTCTGAAAGACCAACTCCCCCGCCTCCCCAGGCTTTGGCGTCCCGACATCATCCCGCGCCACCTGCTGCACCACCCGCACCGTCACCACCTGCTCCGGCGCATCAGCAAGCACCACCTGAGGCCCCAGGTCCGACCACTCCTTCACCACCCGCGAGGCTGCCCGATCGACCACCACCGCCGACACATCCTCCCACACCGCACCCGCAAAGCTCACTTCTCGTGGATTCAACAACAACATCCGCCACCTCCTCTCCTGCCGCCGCGTTTTCTCCGCGTCTCTGTGTTTACACTCCCCGCCTTCACACCCGCACCACCTGCACCACACTCGGCCGCCGCGTCGCATCAGCAACCCCATCCCCATCCGTATCAATCCGTGCCGCCACGCGCCCTCGCTCAGCCGCAAACCGCTCCCGATACATCCCCGCCTTGAACGCCGCCGGCGATCCATCGCCCGCCAGAGCCGAAGCCGCAGCAAAGATCAGGTGCAACACGCCCAACCCCTCAAAGAGCACAAACGATTTCGGGTTCGTGATGCTCACCTCGCTCACCACGCCAACCCCAGCAGCCTCGTCAGGGTCGATCCCAAGCATCCGCAGCACCTGCCCATGCACCATCGCCCGCTGAGGCCCA
>JAJRZG010000341.1 GCA_024275365.1 Planctomycetota bacterium
CGTGAGACCGCGTGCCCGCCCATCAGCGTTACCCGCGACGAGTATGACCCAAGATCAATCGGCGAGATGTCGCTGTCCTCGCTCCGCATCCGCATCCGTGAGACGGGAATACCCAGCGATTGTGCGCACATTTGGAGCAGCACCGTGTCGCTTCCCTGCCCGATCTCGGCAGCCCCGATCATCAGCACCACCGCCATGCCATCCTCGGAGACCTTGCAAATCGCGTTGGAATGCGGGAAAATGGACTTTTTCTGGAAGTGCTCCCGAGGCTTCTCGTGCGAGAGTTGGACCTGCCCGCGGTAGATGCAATACCCGGCCCCCGAGACAAACCCGCCGCAGCCGATGCCGATCCCCTTGCCCGTGGGCAGCTTGCCGTACTTGTCGTCCCATGCGGCTTTCTCGCTGACCGATTCGAGCGTCGCCAGAAACTCGCAACTCCCGATATCCATGTCGTTGACTGTGCGCGTGTTCGGGTCCATCGCGTTTCGTCTGCGGATCTCGACCGGATCGATCCCCATATCGTCTGCCATCATGCTGAGCAGGCACTCAAACGCAAACCTCGGCTGTGGCACGCCATGCCCTCGCATCGCCCCGGCTGCCGGCTTGTTGGTCATCACACGGTAGCCGTCGTACTTGTAGTTTGGGATGTGGTAAAGCGTTGGGATCAGACTTCCCGCGTAGTAGGCCGTCGCAACGCCGAAGGAGGAATATGCCCCGCCGTCGAGGTAGATTTCACTGGAAAATGCCTTGATTCTGCCTTGTTCATCGACGCCGAGCTTCATCTTCATGTGCTGTTTGTGGCGGCCGCGCCCGTGATGAAACATGTCCGAGCGTGTGTAGACCATCTTCACTGGCCGCCCTGTTTCCTTGCTCATCAGGGCTGCGCAGATATCCATCGCGGTCGTCTCAGCCTTGCCGCCAAAGCCGCCGCCGACGGTCGGGCGGATCACGCGGATCCTGCCGAGCGGGATGTGCAGCACATGGGCCATCATGTATTGCACATAGTGGGGGACCTGCGTCGAGGTGTAGAGCACCAGCGTGCCATCGTGGTCCCAGGTGGCGATGGCCGCGTGGGGTTCGAGCGGGCACTGATAGATCGTGTTCCCCGTGAAACACTCCTCGCGGACAAGGTGCGACTCGGCAAACGCTTGTTCGACATCGCCGAAGCTCTGCTGGACATGGGTGTTGGTGTTGCGTTTGTAGCGGTCGTGGAGTTGGATGGCATCCTCGGCGCGCGCACGCATCGGGTCGAGGTAGGCTTCGAGCACTTCGTACTCGATATCGATCAAGGACAGGGCTTTTTCAGCGGTTTCCATGTCGATTGCCGCGACAGCTGCGACCTCATCGCCGACATGACGGACACGATCCTTGGCAAGCACATACTCGTCATAGCGTGCGGGAGAAACGCCATAGAGCGTGTCGGTGACATCCTCGCCGGTGAGTACGCAGAGCACGCCGGGGAGCGCCCGGGCCTTGGAGGCATCGACGCTCTTGATCCGGGCGTGGGCGTGTGGCGAGCCGAGAATGCGGCCGTAGAGCATGTTGGGGAGGGTGATGTCCGCGGTATAGACAGCTCGTCCAGTGACTTTGTCTGCTGCATCGACACGGGGGATCGAGACACCAACACTGTCGAACTCGGGGCTGGTGTTATCGGGTTTCTTTTTCGCGCAGTCGCCACCCTCGCGGTAGTTGGCGCAGTTTCTTACCGCCCGCCTGATGCCGCTATAGCCGGTGCATCGGCAGAGGTTGCCCGCGAGTGCCTCCTCGAGTTGTTCAGTCGTGGGCTCGGGGTGTTCTTTGAGCAGCGCGGTCGCGGAGACGATCATGCCCGGCGTGCAATAGCCGCACTGGACACCACCCTCGCCGACGAATGCCTTTTGGATAGGTGAGAGTTCGCTGCCCTCAGCGATACCCTCGACCGTGACGATCGCCCGGCCCCCAAGCGTGGATGCCAGCAGCAGGCAGGCGTTCATGGGCTTGCCATCGACCAGGACGGTGCAGGCACCGCAATCGCCCATGTCACAACCTTTTTTCGAGCCGGTCATACCGAGTCGATCGCGGAGCACATCGAGGAGTGTCTCACTGGGGCGGAGCCCGAGGGTGTGTGTCTGGCCGTTGATCTTGAGTGATATCGCCGTGATCATCCTGCCACCTCCATGGCGAGTTCATACGCCCTCATAACCGCACGGCGAGTCAGGACATCGACAATCTCAATCCTGAACCCAGCCGACCCACGCACGTCGCAGATGGGCTGGGCTGCCCTGGCAACAGCGGCGGCAGCAGCCTCCAGCGTCTCTTCACCGAAGGGATACCCGACCAATGCTTCGCCAGCCGATCCGACCAGGCAGGGCATCGGGGCGACCGCGCTCATGGTGATCCGTGCAGCGGATATGGTGTCCGATGCATCCAGCTCAATACCTGCGCCAACACCTGCGACTGCGATGGCATTGCCGTCCCGAAGGGCAAACCGTTCGTAGGCCGAACCACTCCGGGCTGTCGGTGCTGGCACGATGACGGCCTTGAGCACCTCATCATCGCGGCGCACAGTTGCACGCGGGCCGGTGAAGAAGTCTTCGAGCGGGATGGTCCGCTCGCCGTTGGTCGATTCGAGTGTTACCAAGGCGTGCATGGCAATCAGGATCGGGGGCAGGTCTGCACAAGGCACCGCGCTGCCGATATTGCCCCCGACGGTCGCCATATTCCTGATCTGCATGGCGGCCATCTGACTGGTGGCATCGGCGATGGGGCGGTAGGGTGGCAGACTCTTGGTAAAGGTGTCGAGGTCTGCAACTGTGGCGGTCGCTCCGATGGTCAAGCCAGAGTCGGAGACTCGGATTTCCTGCAGTTCAGGGATATTTCGGATCGAAACGACATGACGAGCATTGTCTCGTCCGCTCTTGAGATCAACGAGCAAGTCGGTCCCCCCGGCCAGCACCCGGGCATCGGGGGCGTGCTCAGCAAGCAGCCGAGAGGCATCAAGCAGGCTGGTGGCTTCATGGAGTATAAAGTCGGGGATGTGCATGGTCGATTCTCCCGGCCACCTCTAGTGGGGTGTCGTGCCGTTGTCCTGAGGTGGTGCAGCAAGGGACGAGCCCGCCCCAAGCAGCCCGCTGAGAAACTGATCGGAGATGAGTTGCGCAAGCCCCGCGGGGGATCGGTCTTCCCGCGGGTCGTACCACTGGTAGAGCCAGTTGAGAGCACCGAAAAGGCTCATCGTTGCAACATGGGCGTTGAGGGTGCTCCTGTTTACGCACTCATCAAGGATACTGTCGATGATTGCCCGAAGGATGTCGTAGATCTGGTGCCGGAGTTGTTGCACCTCTTCGTGAGCCTTGCCGGTGAGTGCCTCGATTTCATGGGCACAGACCCGGAGTGCCGGCTTGTCGTTGGCGTAATGCATGACATGCGCGAGGACCGTCACGCGGAGGCGTTCCTTGGGATCCTCGATCCCGTGGAGTCGTTCTTGCAGTCTTCTGAGCAAGGCGCTAAAGCTTCGGAACTGGATGAGAAAGAGCATCTTCTCCTTGCTCTCGAAATAGTGATAGAGCCCCGCGAGGCTCATGTCGGCAGCCGCTGCGACATTTCGCATTGATGCCTTTGTGTACCCATCGCGTGCGATGATCTCTGTTGCGGACTTGATGATCCCATCGAGGCGCTGCTCGTAGTTGGCGGCCCGACCGCTTTGTGCCGGAATAGCTTGTTCTGCGCTCAAGCCGAACGACTGTCCGTATACATCTGGTGCCAATTGAAACCCCTGGAAATAGTGCATTGCTATACGATTCTACAGTTTGACACACAAAATATGCCAAAAGACGAGATATTGGGCACAAAAAAAGTATTTATAGGACAAAAAGATCAAAAGAGGTGAATATGTTTGTACCATGATACTGTATGTGCTGATGGAACTGGATGCTCTAAATGATCGCTAATCCGATCAGTTGATCGGTTGATTTGGTGTACACAAACCGTTGACATGACGAGCCGATGACCCTCGGGTCGTCCGCAGGAGAATACCGATGAGTCTCTTCCCGTCCCGTTCTGCCGATTCCTTTGGCTTCAAGGATGTGTTGTACGAGAAGGAGGCCGGGGTCGCCCGGATCACGATCAATCGGCCGCACAACTACAACGCCTATAGCACGCCGGCCCTGCAAGAGCTTGCTGCGGCATTCGAGGATGCATCATGGGACGATGCGATCTGGGCGGTGGTCTTTACCGGCGCAGGACATCAGTCCTTCTGCACTGGAGGAGATGTCAAGGAGTATCAGCACAGCTACACCCAGCGGCCACGAGATTACTGGAAGTATATGTGCTGCTTTAAGACATACATTGAATCCATCACCAACTGCGCCAAGCCCGTTATCGCGCGGATCAACGGCATGGCTGTCGGAGGCGGGAACGAGAGCCAGCTTGCCTCGGATATCGGGGTGATCGGCGAGCACGCATTTATTGCTCAGGTCGGGACGAGCGTCGGGTCGGTCGCGTGCGGTGGCTCGACGCAGTGGCTGCCGATCACGGTGGGAGACCGCAAGGCCCGGGCGGTTCTGATGCTCAATCAGCGGTACCCGGCGTTTACCGCGTTCTCGATGGGTTTGGTCAATATGGCTGTCCCGACAGTGAAAAACACCAAGGGGGAGTTTGTCACGCGGTTCACCGATGGACGACGGTATCTGGCCGACTGGAACACCGACCCGTGGGACACCCCTTTCGAGTCTCGGGCGACGGCTGCGGAAGTGAAGAAGGCGCTCAAGGGGCTCGATGGCTACACGATCGACCTGTCGTTGATGGATGAGGCTGTCGCGGAGTTGTGCGAGATTATCCACAACAAGTTCTTCGAGTGTACCCGGTATACCAAGACGCAGGTCAACTTCTGGAAGGACCTCGCGTGGCACGCGACCACCGGGCATTCTCGTGACTGGCTCTCGATCCACTACACGAGTCTTGAGCCTCACGAGGGCATGACCGCGTTTGTCGAGAAGCGCAAGACCGACTATGCCGGGATGCGTCAGCGGGCGGCCGATCCTGAGGGGTCGAGCGAGTTCCTCTGGGGGCCGTACGCCAAGGAGTGTCCCGAGTGCCACGCCAAGGGCATGCCTTCGCAGTTCACACACTGCGGCAAGTGCGGGGCGGCA
>JAJRZG010000342.1 GCA_024275365.1 Planctomycetota bacterium
AGGCGGTAACGCTTGTACCCGATGCTGGGAATGCGTGGGGAGTCGTGCATCTCACATCTGCTGAGTTTGGCTTTGAGAAATCGTCTCAATCCGAGAGCTTCAACGGCCGTGTTCATACAATCAACAAGATCGCTGCCCGAGTGGAGGGAAAGTTTCGTTCGTTCGAGAACGGGTGGCTGCGTCTGACCACGGTACAGGGTGAGGAAGTCTGGGTGCCCGAACACGCAATCCGTGCGATCGAGTGGATGTCCGGGGGATAATTGCCGTAGCACAAAGATCCACCTTCGGGCTGGAAGCCTCGCGGCAGTGAATAGTTCCAAAGGAATACGCCCGCATGGTCGTCCACATCGATCCGACCAAATACAACCGTACCTGCCCCCGCTGCCAGGCGACCGTGCATGGAACGGATGTGCAGACATGCCCTGAGTGTGGCGGGTCGATGATCCCCGCGTGCATGGGCTGTGGGTATGACCTCGCGGGGCTGCCGCGAGATGGGCTCTGCCCCGAGTGCGCCACGCCTGTCGAAAAGTCGTACGCGCCCGACCTGCTTGAGAACCGTTCGGTTGCGTTTCTGTTGCAACTGCACTCGGGACTGGGGTTTGTTGTCTGGGGCATCTTGGCGAAGATCGTGCTGAGCCTCGGCATCATCATCATGCTCATCATTTTGATGGCTTCCCCCATTGCCAGCAGAAACTTTCCCGTTTCGTATGCAGGCCTCAAGCTGATCACGCATACCCTCGGCTTCGGCCTCTCCCTGCTGGTGCTTGTCGGCTGGTGGCGGATCACCACCCCCGACCCGGCCCGCGTGGGGACAGACCTCGACATCAAGCCGCGGCAAGTCATCCGTGTCGCGGTGGTCCTTCAGGCGGCTGCGGAGTTGGCGGCCCTGGTTGCCATCGCAATCGGCGCAGGCAGTTCCGCCCTTGCTCTGGGTATCGCAGATGTCACGGCTATCATCGATTTTGGAAACGGGCTCGCGTGGATTGTCCAGTTTTTCGCGGCGATGCTCTACATCCAGTGGCTCGCCCGGCGTATCCCCGACACCAAGCTCTATACCGACGCCCGACGGTTCATGTGGCTTGGACCGGTGCTCTATGTCGTTGGGGCGTTTTGCCTGATGCTCGGGCCATTGGTTGCGTTGATTCTCTATCTGATGATGCTCTTTACCCTTCGCAAGCACCTGACGACGATACTGCACCGGCTCGGGGCGATCTGAACAGCGAGAGTTAGCCTCCGGGCGCTCGACACCGTCCCTATCCTCTGCCCATGCCGACTCGCGCTCTGACAACCCTCGTCACTAGCCTCTTCGACTACGCCGGGCTCTTTCCGCCGGCTGGGCTCGACATGGCGAAAACCTGCGAGAACTATGCCCGCGCCCGCATGGGCACCCACGCCTGGATGCTCGGTCGAATCGTCTGCCCGGTCAGCCGACTGCACCATCTCTCCGAAGCAGCCGCAGTCCTCATGCCGGGCACCTATGCGACCAGCGGCTACCGCGAGCACGCCGACATCCTTGAGCCGTGGTCAATCTCGGCGGTCTGCGATGTGCCGCTGGAGGAGGCCCTCGAACTCATCGACGCCTTCGACGAGCACCACGGCGTGGAGGAGCATGGCCTGGCGAGGGTCGATGCGATCGAACTGAAGGCCAAAGACCCGGGATTCATCGACGAGGCGATCGAGCAGATTCCCGATGACATGACGCCCTTCTTTGAGGTGCCGAGCGAGGGGGATTGTCGAGGATTCATCGCGGCCCTGGCTGGTGGCGAAGCGTGTGCAAAAATCCGCTGCGGCGGGGTGACGCCCGAGGCCTTTCCGAGCAGTGAACACCTCGCCGACTTTGTGCTTGCCTGCCACGGGGCGGGTGTGGCCTTCAAGGCGACCGCGGGGCTGCACCATCCGCTGCGGGCCGAACAGCGACTGACCTATGAGCCGAACAGCCCGTGCAGCACGATGCACGGGTTTGTGAATCTCTTTCTGGCAGCGGCGTTTGTGCGCACGAAAGAGGCCTCACGCGAGATGGTGATCGAGTTGCTGGAGGAGCAGGACGCCTCGCAGTTTGGCTTCGAGGACGCGACCGCGCGGTGGCGTCGGCAGGAGTTGGATGCGGTCGATCTGGCCCGCACGCGCGAGACCTTTGCCCTTTCGATCGGGTCGTGCTCGGTCGATGAGCCGGTGGCCGATTTGCAGACGCTGGGGTGGCTGTGATGGCAGATAAGCCCTCAATAACGGAGCCGGAGCGATCGCCAGATCGCGCCTCTTGCTCCCTCCCCCGCGCCCCGCGGGGGAGGG
>JAJRZG010000343.1 GCA_024275365.1 Planctomycetota bacterium
GAACATCCGCATCAACACCATCTCCGGCGGCTATCTCCGCACGCTCGCGGCCTCGGCTGTCGGAGGCATCTCCGACCTCGAAGCGCACAGCCTCGAACGAGCCCCCCTCAAACGCAATGTCGAAGGCTCTGATGTCGGCAAAGCAGCCGTCTTCCTCGCCAGCGACTTGGCCTCGGGCGTTACCGGCGAAAACCTCTTCGTCGATTGCGGTGTCAATGTCGTCGGGGTCTGAGACTCTCACGCAATCACCCGCTCTCTCAGAATACTCCATGCACTCAAAGCTGGGGGTTGAGGACGCGAAGCATCCGATAACCCTGGGGCAAACCCCATAACCCACAAGGTCTTGGTTACTTAGGTAGTTTTTGCCACAAGGACTGGTGTCTCAGACCCCGAATCCCCACTCTACTGCCAAGACTGAAGCCACCACCCCACCCCGGTCGATATACCGGTTGTGAGCACCTTTGGTATCAATGTCGCGTCCTCGATGGCTGGCGCTCCCCAGGCGGAGCGGAACGCGGTCGAACGCACAAATCGCGAGAACCGCGACCGCTCCCGGGCGCGCAAGGCCGGCAAGGACGAGGCCGATGCCCCTGTCGATAAAGTCGAACTCACCGACGCGGTCCGCAATCTCAAAGACAACACCCAGGAAGAAACCCACGACGACCGCCAAGAACATCCGCAGTATGGCGTGGGGGGCAAGGTCGTCACCAAACAGGGTGATGCACCAACCCTCGACCTCGAAGGGTAACTTCTTTCTGACGGATCGTCCGATACGGATCCCGCGAGGTTCTCATGCTCTCGGGTACTCCACTTCTCCGGAGCGGTTCTCCATTTCTCCCACTGCTCCCTACGAGATTCAGGCGAGAATCACTCTTCCCGTATGGATGAGGAGTGGTGGACTTTGCCCCGGATGAGGCAGATGCACAACAGTACCCAAAACGAGCGAATAAGTGGACAATCTCCTGTGTTGGCCGGGTACAGCCCCGCCAACAGGACTCACACTCCTGGTTGTATGGAGATCCATGTGGCCAATCACTCTTTGCCAACTCGCTTACGAATACACACACCAGCCTCCGGGTTTGATCTTGTGAAGTCTCCCCGCCAATGCCTCTGAGCAGACCAGGGCCGCCTGAGGTAGACTGATGCTCGCAACGGCCCTCTTTGTTCTGACGATCCATGCAGTTGTACCGGGCAGGCCCGTCGCCTGTCCAGATCGAGTGCAGCCAATCTCGCAAAGACAAGGAGCCTCATCATGAGCTATTCGCGCACACGAATCAAGCATGTCGGCCTTGCCGCCCTCGCTGGTCTTGCACTCACGGCCACGGTGTTTCTTTCGCCACTCGGTTCAACCGCAGTAGCGCAGCCCGAGCAGGACGGGGGAAAGCAAAGCGAACCACCCACACTGGCAGAACAGATCGCCGAACTCAGAGCAAGTCTCGGTCGGCTTGAGTCACAACTCGAGCGCGACAGACGATCGATCAGTGCTGCACAGAACACCGGAAAGAGTGGCAAGGGCTCGCCCGGCATGGGTGGCCGAAAGGGTGGGATGGGCGGTGGCAACAAAGGCGGTGGCATGGGAAGTGGGATGGGCAGCAAGGGCGGCATGGGCGGCGGCAAAATAAGCGGTGGTATGGGCGGCGGCTCCATGGGTGGCAACAACAAGGCCAGCGGAACTGGGACAGCCACGATGGGCACAATGGCCGGCTCAGCAGCACAGCAAAGCCCGCTGCCCGGATTCCCCGGGGCCTCGCACCTCTACCACATCGGGGCCACCGACTTCTTTCTCGACCACGACGAGCACATCACGCTCGGCATCGAGCAACGCTCTGCACTCGGCCGTATCCGAGAAGAAGCACAACTCCAAGCCGCCACATTTGATCGTCGTCTTGCCGAGCTCGAGCAGGAACTCTGGGTGCTCACCGCCTCGGACCTGCCCGACATCTCACTCATCGAAGAAAAGATCCGAAAGATCGAACAAGTTCGCGGCGACCAGCGGATCGCCTTCATCCGTGCTGTCGGCAATGCTGCGCAAACGCTGACCGAGGAGCAACGCAAGGTTCTCGTCGGAGCTGAACCGATGGCAGCACCGCCGAAATCCTCCGACAACTCGCAATAACATGACAATCCACGAATCGTCTTGATGGTACAAGAGCTGGACCCGACGCTCTGGAGCGAGAGTGAAGCTGAACCTCATCCCCAGATGGTGCCTGGTTGCAGTCGCATTCGTGGTCTGCTGCGCACCAGCTCTGGCCCAACCGTCCGGCATGGGCCGCGGGCAAGGCGGCGGCCCCGGGATGCGAGGTGGACAACAGCCCGGCAAGCAACGGCAGGATGTCCGCCGCGAACTCAATCAGAGCGTCCATCAAGACGCCACATGTGTTGATTGCCACGGCCATGACGGGCACAAACCATGGACGGTCACAACGCCCGATCTGGCGACAGCCTGCGGAAGCTGCCACCAGCAGGAATGGAACGACTTTCGCGCACACGCCCACGGACGGGCTCTCGCATCAGGGGATCTGGATGCCCCCTCCTGCATCGAATGCCACGGCTCACATGATATCCGACCCCGCTTTGACATTGCATCCGACACGCACTTTGCCAAGGTCTCCGACAGCTGCGCCACCTGCCATACCGAGGCAATGTCTGACTTTACAGCCAGTACCCACGGGAACTGGTGGCCGGGCATCCCGAATATCGACTCGGCAACATGCACCAGTTGCCACAACGCCCATGCTGAAGAAGGCCCGGAGAGACCAAGGTCGAGTGTCTCACGCCAGAATCTGGCTATGACATGCGGACAATGCCACACCGATGTCTCCCACGCCTACCAGCCCAGCGTCCACGCCAAAGCAATAGACGCGGGCAACATTCATGCAGCGTCGTGTACCGACTGCCATGGCGGGCACGACATACCACCAATCGGTGATCCGGCCTCTCCGCTCGATCACCTTGTGCTCGCCGGGCAGACCTGTGCTACCTGTCACGAATCCGTCGAACTCACGGAAAAACATGACCTCTCGATCGGTGTCGTCGGTGACTTTCAAGACAGCTTCCACGGGCTTGCTATCGCAGGGGGTGATCGGAGCGTCGCCAACTGCGCCAGTTGCCATGGCACCCACGAGATTCGACCCTCGACTGATCCGGCTTCTTCCATTCACCCAGACAACCTGGACACAACCTGCGGCGACTGTCACCCGGGTGCGACCACTGGCTTTGCCCGCGGCGGCATCCACCACCTGCCGATCAACTGGGGGCACCGCCTTGTGAGCATGGCACGGGTGATGTATATCTTCCTCATCATCATGGTCATCGGTGGTATGGTGCTCCACAATGCCATCGACTTCCGCCGGCGCTGGATCGATTGCCGCAAACACAAGGCCGTGGCCCTCCCTGCTGAGGCGCCGGAGAAACAACAATCATTCCTCCGCTTCACCATCATCGAACGGCTGCAACACTGGCTCCTCGCGGTCAGTTTCATTGTCCTCGTGCTCTCTGGCTTTGCACTGGCGATGAAGGTCCGCATGCCCTTTGTCGAGGAGCAGAACTCCGAAACAGTCCGGGCACTCATACACAGGGTCGCCGCAACGCTGTTCATGCTGCTTGCGGTCTACCACGCGGGCTATCTCGCGCTCAGTGCTCGTGGGCGTTCGATGGCCCGGGCGATGATTCCCAAAATCAGAACGGGCCGTGATGTGCTGTGTGCCATCGGATGCTGCATGCGTATGGGGCCAGCAAGCACCTCCGATTGGCGAGACCTCGTGCAGATGGTCAAGTACAATCTTGGAATAACACCCGACCGACCTCGCTTCGGACGGTTTACATATGCGGAGAAAATGGAATACCTTGCCCTGGTCTGGGGCTCGATCGTCATGATCGTCACCGGCCTGATCCTCTGGTTCGAGGTTCCCTTCCTCAACAGGTTCCCCTTCTGGGGCTTCCAACTCGCCACGCTCGTACATTACTTTGAGGCGATTCTTGCGACGCTGGCCATTATTGTCTGGCACTTTTACTTTACAATGATAAACCCAAATGTCTTCCCGCTGTCCAAGGCGATGTTAACAGGCAAGATAAGCCGTCACGAGATGGAACTGGACCACGCCGAAGAGCTGGCAGCCATTGAGTCGCCCGGACATGCTCCAACATGCGACCAAGGCTGCGTACCATCGGATGGAAAGAGTGCTGTCGATGGCGCATCACCGCCGGACCCCGCCAAGGAATAGTACGATCGGAGTGAACCCGCGTGAATCGAATCTTCCTCTCTCGAACGGTACTGCTTGCCCTGCTCTTGCTTGCCCTCCCGGCAGCCGGACAGGTGACCCCCGAAGAGCATGCTTCACATCATCCAGATCAGGCGACAGAGGAAAACGCAGATGCCCAACCCGGTGAGGGTGAATCGTCAGAGTCCTCCGGCGGCATGATGGGGGGCTCGGGCGGCGGCATGGGCTCGATGATGGAACAGATGGGCGCGCCAAAACCAAAGGACCTCTACCCCTCGCTGATGAACCTGCCCGACCTCTCGCCCGAAGAAATGGAGGAGTTCAAGCAGCAAGCCAAAGAACGCACACAAGCCGGCATCGTTCTTATGACCGAGGCACTTGATGACATGCTCATGGCTTCTGCTGACGACGACTTCGAGTCGATGCAGGCGGCAGCAGTCGTGTTCAGAGAAGGGTTCGCCCGATTCGAGAGTGGGCTCGCGACGCAACAGTTCCTCAGTGAAGGTCGCCAACCCGAGGAGATCGCCCTCGACTGGTTCCGACGCGAGATGAACATTCTGCAACAACCCGCCAAAAATACAAAAGGCCCGCTCGGGCTCTCTTGGTTCCACTTTATCACCATGACGGTGCTTGTCCTGTTCGGAATAGCGACGATCTGGCTCTACTTTGCCAAAATGCGTCGCGCCTCATCACTTATCGCACGCCTCACCGAGGCCGAGAGCAGCCGCCCACCCAATGCGTAAACACGATCCCATCCTTATCGGCGGCCTTGTCGCGCTGCTCTTTGTCATCTGGCTCGGCTTCCCGCTGCACGCCTCGCCTCGGTTTGCTGGCAGCTTCTGGGGGGGTGTGCTTGCCATCATCGGCACCACCCTGATGCTCGTCCCGCTCCTCTATTCAATCATCAAGCGGATAAAGCGAGTGAAGAAAGTCGTCACCCGATATGCCTCGATGAAGAATATGCTCACATGGCATATCTACGCAGGCGTCTTCGGCCCCATCCTTGTGCTGTTGCATACCGGGCACAAGTATGAGAGCCCGCTCGGCATCGCCCTGGCCGCCATGACACTGATTGTTGTTTTGAGCGGCTTCATCGGGCGGTTCCTCAATGCCCGGATCACCCGCACGATCAAGGCCAAACAAGCCATGCTCAAGGAGCTGAACACCGCCTATCAGGAGGCGGGAGACGACCTGCATCGGCATCCTGATGCCGCCAGTTCTCTCAAGCCGTTCACATGGATATTCACTCGATTCATCCTCCGATTTCTTATGAAACCCGAACCTGCTCAGCAAGATCTTTCTTCCAAAGTCGCCCACACGATTGAGCTGGCCGAGTCCATCGCAGACCTCGAGTACGCAATACATACACACGAGATATTTAAGCGGGTCTTTAAGATATGGCTGCGAACGCACATTATCTTATCGACGGTGCTCTATGTCCTCTTGGCGTTCCATGTGTGGTCGGCTATTCACTTTGGCTTGAGGTGGTTCGCATGAGCAAGAACAAGAACAAGGGCAGCCGATCAACACTGAAACTCTTACTCCAGATCACCATCACTCTCGGCGTTCTTGCCGTTGTGCTGCTTCTGATTCCTGACAGTGACAGCCGCCGAGGCACTCCGAGCCGGTTTGTTTCGGGCAGCTTCTGGCAAGGTCTCGCAAGCCCGGGCGAACTCTCTCAGGCACACGCCTTTCTCGAAACAAGCTGCAAGAGCTGCCACACTCCTGTTGCCGGCCCCGTCGCCACGAGCTGCACGCTGTGCCATGCCAACAACGAGTCCTTACTCCAACGCCAACCGACCGCCTTTCACGCCGATATCGGGAGCTGCCGAGAGTGCCACACAGAACACCAGGGGCGTGGCGTGAGCCCTACTACCATGGACCATACCGCACTCACCAAGATCGGCTTGAAACAACTCGACAACGAGACACCTACGGACCAAGCAACCGCTCATCAACTCCATGGTTTGATTCGAGACGGGGAGGGGTTCGGAGGGAGTGACAGCAACCCGTACCTTACAAATGAAGAGCGGGTGCTGGACTGTGCCTCGTGCCATACCTCCGACGATCGTCATTTCGGGCTCTTCGGCCTCGATTGCGCATCATGCCACGCCACTTCCTCGTGGAATCTGCCCAAGTTCCAGCACCCGCCCCCGACGAGCGTCGAATGTTCACAATGTCATCAAGCCCCCCCGAGCCATTACATGAAGCACTTTGATATGGTTTCAAGACCCGTCGCTGTCAAGCCGGAGGCTCGCGTCGACCAGTGTTTTATCTGCCACCAGACAACCACATGGCCTGATATCAAGGGTGTGGGATGGTACAAGCATCACTGATCCACATTGCGAGAACAACTCGTCCCTTGGGTACTTCGCTCCTCCGGAACGATCCTCCTTTTTCTCCTTCTCCTCTGCACAAGTTTTTTCGAGATGCGCATCAGGCCGCCTTTGATCGCCGCGTTCTGCTTGGAGTCTTGCTCGGGGTCTTGGCGGCGGTCTTGGTCTTGGTGGACGCTTTGGCCTTGGGTTTGGCTCGGGTTGCGATCTTCGGCTTGGCCGGGGTCTTGGTCTTGGTTCTGGGCTTGGGCTTGGGCTTGGCGGCCGACTTGCGTATGGGTGAAACCTTGGACTTTGCCTTGGGCTCTGCCTTGGCTCTGGGCGTCGTGGCTCTGGGCTTGCGAGCTGCTCTGGTCTTGGGCTTTGCCGGCTCGTGGGCGTGTTCGATCTCCAGGAAGACCCGCATGAGCAAACCCCGATCCTGATCGCGTCCGACCAGCCACCCGGCATAGGCCATCTCCTCGATCATGTCGTCACGAAGGAAGCTCAGTCGCGTCGGCTCGGTTGCTGCACACACCAGGCAGATCCCTGCTGCTGCTCGGCCGACGCTCATTGGGTCATCCGACCCGTGCGTCAGCTCAGATTCGAGAAACGCCGCATGGTCGAGTGTGGCGAGCGAAGCAGAGCCGTCGCGCAGCATCGCATCGCCGCGAACAAGCCAGGCCATGCCCTCGTCATCTGCCAGCGTGGCGATGCAGGCTGCCCCGAGGCGCAATGCTGCGCCCGCTCCGGCCGCCTTGCTCTCGGTCGCGAGGATCAACCCCTCGCGCCGCTCGCCCGGTGTCAGCCCGTGTGCCGAGATAAAGAAGGCGCTGCCGGCATCAGCCGAGAGCGATGCGGCTTCGGGCCAAGTCTCGGCGTCGGCCCCGGCCGTGCGCACCAGGTGCGTCATTGCCCCGGCTGCGACCGAACGCGGGCTCTTCCAGAGCGAGAGTCCAGCCGGGCGCTCAATCGTCTCGGTCGGCCGCCTCCCAAGCACCCGATCGGCGAGTGTGAGCCGATGTTCGCTTCTGGCAAGTGTCGCAATCGCCTCGACGAGGGCTCGCAAAAGGTCCGCTCCCTCTCGGACCCTTGTGCGAGTTGCTCCCTCAATAACCACCGCTGCCGGATCGACCCGTGATGGGAAGAGCTTGCCGAATGTCAGTTCGCCCCGCAGATCGGCCCACTCGACGACCCC
>JAJRZG010000344.1 GCA_024275365.1 Planctomycetota bacterium
ATCGCACCGGGGCACTCGGCAAAGACTACTGGGCCCTCGACGAACGCACGAAGAATCGGATTGTTGCAATCCTGATTGACGAGGACTCGGAGGAACGGGCACTCGCGTTGCTCCAGCAGCGATGCGGGCTGGACACCGAGCAGGCCGAGCGGGTGATGGGTGTCAACCTGCCCGCCAGCTACGCGAGTTTCTCTAAGCATGCGATCCGGCGGCTGTTGCCGCATATGGAGCGGGGGCTGCTCCTGATGGCCAACGACGAGACAGACTAGGCGATGCACGCGGCTGGGTATCTGCGGCCCGACCAGCGCGAGGTGGACGAGACGACGGTGCTGCCGCAATCGCCGGATGTTCCCAACCCGATCGTCCGCCAGGCGCTTGTCGAGGTACGGAAGGTTGTCAATGCGATCACGCGCGAGCTGTGCAAGGATCGCATCGTCGATGGACAGCGACCGTACGACGCGATCCATATCGAGCTGGGGCGCGATGCCAAGGCGAGCTTTGAGCAACGCAAGGAGATGCGGTTCGAGAATGCGAAGCGGCGCAGGATGCGAGAGACGGCCGCCGATGAGATTGCCGGGGCTGGCGACAAGGTGACGCGCTCCAAGATCAACGCATATCTGCTCTGGCAAGAACAGGGCCGCGAGTGCGTCTATACCGGCAGGCCGATCAGTCTCGCCCAGTTGCTCTCCGATGCTGTGGATGTTGATCACATCCTGCCGAGGTGGCGGAGTCTCGATGATTCGATGATGAACAAGGTCGTGGTGTTCCGCAAGGCGAACGCAGACAAAGGCGACCAGACGCCCTATGAGTGGCTCGCTGAGCGGGATCCCGAGCGCTACGCCGAAGTGTTGCAACGCGCGAAGAAACTGCCCTACTCGAAGTACCGCCGATTCACCCAGAAGGAAATGGAACTCAAGGATTTTGTTGCCCGACAGCTGGTGGACATGCGGTACATCAGCCGCTTGGTCACGCAATACCTCCGTCCGCTCGGTGCCGACATGGTGATGCCCCGCGGCTCGATGACCGCCGAACTCCGCCGCCGCTGGGGGCTCAACAACATCCTCAGCGAGGACGGCGAGAAGACCCGAGCCGACCATCGGCACCACGCGGTCGATGCGGTGGCGATCGCCCTGACCAACCGCAAACGGCTGCACGCGCTGGCCAACAGGCGGGGCGAAGTCGCGCCGCCGTGGGAGGGGCTCCGGCATCAGGCCGAGGAATCGATCTTGGCAATCAAAGTCTCACACCGTGTCCAGCGGCGGCTTTCCGGTGCCTTACACGAAGAAACTTTCTATGGCCCGACGCAGAAGTACGCCGGTGCTGAGGGCGAACTGGTCGTGCCCGGCTCGGTCGGCTATGGCAAAGACCGCCGCCATGCCAAGGGGTGGGAGGAGGACACCGGAGCATTTGTGCGACGCAAGTCGGTCGAGGAGGTCAAGAACGCCAAGCATCTTGCCAAGGTGCGAGATGCGGGGATTCGTGAGATTCTGGCCAACCACCTGCGCAAGCAAGGCGTGGACCCGCTTGGTGCGGGAGCGTATCCCAATGATGCGTTCAAGGGCGACAATATCCCGGTCATGACGAAGGGTGATGGCTCGGAAGCACAAGAAGCTCATCCGATCAAGCGGGTGCGGATGATTGAAGAAAGCCAGACCTTCCGCCCCGTCAGCGAGCGACGATCGTACCACTTCGTCAAGCCGGGGAACAACCACCACATCGTCTACCATGAGAAGGACACCAAGAAGGGTCCGATCTGGAATGGCGAGGTCGTGACGATGTTTGATGTCGCAAAGAGAAACGCTACCAGACTCGACATGCGTCGAGAGGCTGAAACTGATATCCGCGCTACGCATCTGCCTCCGAACAAGGAACGCTCGGCTCTTCGTAAGGCGTATCACGAGATAGACACTGCGCATCCGATGGTTGATAAACGCGATAGTGATTCAGGCCGATTCGTTATGAGCCTGACGCTCGGTGAGCTGTTCGAGATCGATGGCGAGGGTGGCGAGCGTTTACTTTGTACGGTTCGGATGTTGGATCAGAGAAGTGGATATCTTCACTACAAGCTTCATACCGATGCCCGGAAAGCAGGCGATATCAAGAAAGACAATCTTTATCTTTCAGCGAAGGCTACTCAACAACGCAATGCCCAAAAGGTCACGGTCGATCCGATCGGTCGCATCCGCCGCGCCAACGACTGATCGGCACACAACCCCGCCCTCCCCTTCAAGCCCCGCCCCCATCAACCCGATGCGTCCGGTATGGCCCGCCGCACCATCGAGATCAGCCGCAACCCGGCACACCTGGCCATCAGCCGGGGGCAGTTGCTCATCATCCCCAAGGATAATGGCGACGAACACCCCTCCAGCCGCAGGAGTAGTAGCCGCAACGGCGAGAGCAACACTCGTGACAGGCCCCGAGCTGCGCGGCCCGACCTAGCCACCATCGACACGCTCCACAACCGCATCCCCGCAGAAGACATCGGCCTGCTCATCGTCGACCACCGCCAGACCACCTACACCCACTCGGCCCTGGCTGTGCTCACCGGGGCGGGCGCATCCATCGTCGTCTGTGGCGATGACCACCTGCCCGTCGGCATCCTGCTGCCGATCTCAAGCCATACTGAGCAAGTCTGGCGCGTCGCCGACCAGATCGGCTGCCGCCCCGTGCTCCGCAAGCAACTCTGGCAGGCAATCGTCCGGGCCAAGATCGCTGCCCAGGCACACGCCCTGCCCGTCGATGCACCCAATCGGCCCGGCTTGCTCGCGATGGCAAAGCGTGTCCGCTCTGGCGACACTGGCCACCTCGAAGGCCAGGCCGCCCGCACCTATTGGCAGGCACTCTTCCCCCCCACCACTGACTGGCGGTTTACTCGCACCCCGGGAAGCGGAGGCACCGCGACAACGCCCCCAAACAATCTGCTCGACTACGGCTATGCCATCCTCCGGGCGGCTGTCGCCCGGGCACTCGTCGGGGCGGGGCTAATGCCCGTGATCGGCATCCAGCACAGCAACCGGTCCAACGCCTTCTGCCTTGCCGACGATCTTGTCGAGCCGTTGCGTCCCATGATCGACCGTCGTGTGAAACTGCTCTTCGACGCCGGGCAGCACACGCTTGACCAACCCACCAAGGCCGAACTGTTGCTCGTGCTCACCGCGACTGTCCAGATTGGCGGGAGCGATGCAGAGACGGTCGGGCCGCTCGATGCTGCCCTGGGCCGATACGCCGCCAGCCTTGCCAGGTCATATGCGACCGGCCGGGTCGAGCTACTCATCCCCACAGAACCCGATTCTGGCCCCTGACCCCTCACGCAGAGTGCCTCATGCCTGATTTATCCGGATACCGATTCATGTGGGTGCTCACCATGTTTGACCTGCCGACCGACACCAAAAAGGCCAAGCGGCAATACACCCAGTTTCGCAAGGCCCTTCTCAAAGATGGGTTTGTCATGATGCAGTATTCGGTGTATATTCGACATAGTGCCAGCCGCGAGAATGCGGCCGTGCATATCAAACGGGTCGAGGCCGCGGTGCCCGACGATGGAGAAGTCCGTGTCATCACGATCACCGACAAGCAGTTCGAGCGCATGCGGATTTTCTGGGGAAAACGGCGCATGCCCCCCGAAGCCCCGCCAGCCCAGCTCGAATTGTTCTAGCTGGGACTGGCGCAACCCGTTGCCAGGCAAGGACTTACGGCGGATCTAGTGTAATCGATCCCACCCCGAGAGCAAGCCGCAAC
>JAJRZG010000050.1 GCA_024275365.1 Planctomycetota bacterium
ATCGTCGTCGTCGTGGTCATCGTCGTCGTCGTGGTCATCGTCGTCGTCGTGGTCATCGTCGTCGTCGTGGTCATCGTCGTCGTCGTGGTCATCGTCGTCGTCGTGGTCATCGTCGTCGTCGTGGTCATCGTCGTCGTCGTGATCATCGTCGTCGTCGTGATCATCGTCGTCGTCGTGATCATCGTCGTCGTCGTGATCATCGTCGTCGTCGTGGTCATCGTCGTCGTGGTCATCGTCGTCGTCGTCATCGTCGTCACCAGCGGCTTCAAAACAATCCCAATACCCGACGGTATCGCTTGGGTATTGTTCGATGTAGCTCTTGGGGATGATGATGTTGTTGCCTTCGCTGTCGGTTGACTCGACGAGGACCATGCAGCCGGTGCTCTCGAAGATTGGCCTGCCATCATCGTCGAGTTGGTCCTGGACGATGTTTACATAGTGGCCGAAGCCTTCGCACGGGTAGCGTTCCATGTCCGGGTGGCCGCCGACTTATCCTCGCTCTCGGAAGTCTCGAACCAATCCTGTGAGGACCATTGTGTTGGCTTGGTTACCTCCTATGCCAGCCTGGACAACACGAGCGACTATCGGGGTGGGCACATGTCTGGTCGCGGCGTATCCGGCGGTGAAGAGAAGGACAGCCGTGACTTTCAAGACATGTGCGTTGCGATGGTTTCCCATAATATACCCCTTCATGGCGTGCAGGCTCTTGTTCAGGATTGCCTCGTGAAAGACGGGGCATCATCCTGAACATCCCAAATGAGGGATGGGGAGCAAACCATTGCAGGATATTGTGGTCCCCGGCTGATGGTTTGTGCTGGTTAGCGATGATGAGCGGGCATGTTATCAGGGTTGTGTGCCAGCAATTTGGCTTGCGGTTTGTATGTTGTCGGCAGTTGAATTCCCTGAACAAACCACAGATCTGAGTTCGATCGTGTGTTCTTTGCACCTTCCGGGCGGGCGAGATGCCCGCCCCACTCTTTTATACAGAGAATCCAGTTGTTGGTTACTGGACGAGGCCCTTGGTGAGTCGCATGAAGGCGGTTTCGAGGTTGACTGGTTCTTCACTGAACTGGGCGATGCGGAAACCGTGGTTAATGAGGATGTTGGGGAGGTCCGTATAGGTATGACCCTTGGCATCCTCGAATGCGACATGGAAGAGGGGGGCGGGCTTGCTGTTGATGGTGAGTGCGTCTTCGACGCGGGAGACCTTTTTGACACCTGGGAAACGGGCGAGGAGATCGGCGGCCTCGGCATGGCGGTCGGTGACAGCAACATGGAGGACATGCCCGACTTTAGCTCGATGGAGGATTTCACTGACAGGGCCGCTGTAGAGGAGCTTGCCGCGTTCGATCACGCCGATGACATTGCAGAGTTCGGCCAGTTCGTGGAGGATGTGGCTCGATATAAGGATGGTTTTGCCCATGCGGCGGAGTTCTTTGAGGAGTTCGCGGATTTCGATGCGGGCCCGGGGATCGAGGCCGGAGGCTGGCTCATCCATGAGAAGGACTTTGGGGTCGTGGAGGAGGACCCGGGCGATGGAAAGGCGTTGCTGCATGCCCCGGGAGAGGCCGTTGACTTCGGCGGTTGCTTTGTAGGAGAGGTCGGTGAGTTCGAGGACATCGTTGACGACTTTGCGCCTGGCTTGGCCGTTGATGTTGTAGGCGGCGGCGAAGAACTCGAGGTATTCGTTGACGACCATGTCCTCGTATGCGCCCATGAAGTCGGGGACATAGCCGATGAGGGGGCGAATTTGTCGGTTTTGATAGCCGATGGTGAGACCGCAGACCTGGGCCTGGCCGGAGGAGGGCTTGAGGAGTGTTGCGAGGACTTTGATTGTGGTTGTTTTGCCCGCGCCATTGGGGCCGATGAAGCCGTAGCAGTCGCCCTCCTCGATGGTGAGGTTGAGGTTGTCGAGGGCGACGAGGTCTGCGTAGCGTTTGGTGAGGTTGATCGTTTCGATCATGCGCACGGGAGGGCTCCAGGGGTTTTTTGAGACTCTGGCGGACGAGATGCCCACCCCACTGTTCGGCACTGAGGCGGGCGAGATGCCCGCCCCACTGTTATTCTGTGAATGGTTACGTGGCGGGGGGGACACCCGCCCCACTGTTCTGCGGGCGGATTGGGACATCGGGTGGGTTGTCTGGGAGTGGGTAGACCCAACGGACGATTGTTGTGCCGGTGATGCGGGGCTCGCGTGTGGTGCCGTTGGTTGCAACGCCGAAGGGCTCGGGCATGGATTCTTTGCCTTCGATGTTGAGCGTGCCGATGACGACGAGGCATGGTCGTGTGGACCATCGGCTGAGGTCGAGGGCGTGTGTTACTTCGCGTCTTGCGACTGGGGATTGGAAGAGGGTGTTGATGGTCTTTGTCGGCGGGCCGAGAAGGTTGAAGAATGCGAGCCATGTGAAACGGTCTGCCCTGCTGTTGGGGTCGGGGAGGTCTTCGTTGCTCGAGCTGCCCTTGACGAGGTTGTCGAGTGTGAGGATAAAGTTGCTGGTACGGGTGCTGGTGATGGCCTCAAGGTCGAGGGGGACGCCTGGGGGCCAGTCGTTGGGCTGTGGTGCCCAGGCGTTTGCGGTGGTGAGGAGGGTTCCTCTGGCGAGTGAGCCGTGGACTGCGATCTGTCGGCGGAAGACGATGACCTGGACATGCTCGAGCGTGCCGGGGAGGTTGTGGATGAGTTTGCCCTGGAGGATCGGGGGTTGGCTTCCTGGGTCTGCCTTGGTGCCGGGGGGCGTGAAGCGGATGGCTCGGAAGGGGTCCTGGTTGTCGGCGGTGACGGGTCGGATGGACTGCCACTCGAGGCCCCCGGCCCAGTCGAGTTGGACCTGCTTGACGGTGGCGCGGGCGGGGAATGTGAGACGGTCGGGGGAGCGGCTGTCTATGGGGTAGTCGCGGGCATCTGGGAAGGAGCCCCGGGAGAGGGTCTTTGGAGACTCCCAGGGTGCGACGGCCTGGACGAATCGGCTGCTGCTGGTGGACGCGGCGTCGTCTGATTCGAGCCAGACGGTCGCGTTGCCGTAGACGGGGACGAGGATGCTTGCCCAGGTGCGGACGCGTTGGATGCGTTGGCCAAAGACATAATCAACGAAGGAGAGGTGTGAGATTTCGACTCGCTTTGGTCGGAGTGCGGTTGCGCCGCCCCAAGCGAGGGCTGTAAAGAGCATGGAGGCAGCGAGGAAGGCGACCCAGGCGTGCTTGGCTTGTCCTCGTTGTTTGAGGAGGGCAAAGCCGCCGGGGCCTGCGACGATCCAATAGATGACAAAGACGATGAGCCCGAGCATGACGCCAGCGAGCGATCGGCCGCTTTTGCTGATGACGAAGGGGATATCGATATCGAAGGTGCGTGCTGGGCGGCCGCTGGTGATGAGGTTTCCTTTGGTTTTGATATCCTCGAACTCGGCCTGTGTGGCGACATGCCCCCGGCGGCCGAGGACGCGGTGCCAGAAGACATCGGCTTCGGGGAGGCCTCTGCCGGTGAGCTCGCGGTGCCAGCCGGGGATGCCGATGAGTGTGACGGCCCCGATGCCGACGGAGCGGCTGGCGACGATGCATCGGCCCTGGGCATCGTTGAGGATTCGGTCGGCCTCGCCGGGGCTTGCGTCTGCGAGGGGGGTGAACGAGTGGAGGGTGATGGGGAGGTCGGGGATGCGGAGGGGTGTGGGTGGTTCGTCAGTGAGGAGGGGGCGGAGTTCGGCGAGAGATGCGGCTTCATCGCGCGTGACCTCGACGCGGGGGAGGAGGGCGGCGAGCTCGCGGTTGCCCAGGGCGAGCCAGTCCTGGCCGACCGCGGGGAGGATGATGACGAGGTGGCCGCCGCGTTCGATCCATTCGCGGAGGGCGCGGACCTGTTCGATGCGGAGTTCGGCTGGTTTTTCGCCGTTCCAGATGATCTCGCGGACCATGGCGAGCCCCATCCAGCGGTCTGGGAGGTCGTTGACTTTGAGTGTTGCGACCTGGGTGACTTCATGCCCGAGTGGGTTTGCGCCCTCGCTGATGCCCTGGCCGTAGCCGCTGAGACCGCCGGGGATGTTGCCGACCACAGCGATGAGGCCTGTGGTCTTTCCCATCTGCTGAGCCCATCTGTAGGTTGCCTGGCCGAGGAGTTTGCCAGCGGTCTTTCCTGTGGGCGAGTCAGGGTTGTCGGCTTCTTCGGCTTGGAAGGCCTGGACGACGAAGCCCGCGGTCTGGGCGATATCGAAGGGGAGGCGGGCGTAGGTCCAGAGGGGTTGTTAGAGGCCGGGGTTTGTGGTGACGACGGTTTCGTAATGGGCATCGTCGCCATCGACATCGGTGAGGACGACGCGGACGAGGACATCGCGCTGGGTGTTGCCTCGGTCGATGAGGCGGAGCCGGATGCCGGTCCACTGGCCGGGGCGGGCGGCGTTGTTAAGCCCGACGCTCTCGATGGTGATGCCGATTTCGGAGCGGGTGCCTGTCTGGCGGTTCATCTGGTTGAGGAGGTCTGTCTGGGCGATGGCTGGGGCGCAGAGGAACGCGAGGAGGGTGGTGGTGATGAAGATGAACTGACGGGCCAGGATCACGCGGTCCCCCTTGTGGGTTGAGACATGTGGGTCTGGATGGAGTGTAATACGGTTGAAGGTGCGGTGTGTGCGGGGGGATGATGGGTTTTGGTTGGAGAGAAAGATGCCCCCTCCCCGGCCCTCCCCCGCAGGGCGCGGGGGAGGGAGGAAGAGAAAGGTGCCTCCTGCCTGGGCCTCTCGGGGTTGCTGGGGGGGTGGATGAGGGAATCGGGGGGGTTGCGGTCAAGGTGTGGGGGGTGGGGGCCGATGGGTCGGGTATGAAGATGCTCAGTGATGTGGAACTGATTGCGGTGGGGATGGGGCTCGCGTTGTTTCTGCTGGCGTTTTCGCGGATCATGACGGCAGAGGCAAGGCGGTCGCTCGAGTTGCACTTTGTGCATGTGAAAGCTATGGAGATTCGGAACAACTACACACGGACACTCATGGCGATGCGGCCTGGTGCTTCGGATACGGATGAGGAGCCGATCGAAGTGTCGCCGGTGGATGAGGTATCCGGGGATGAGCTGGAACGGGCGGCGTAGGTGATTGGAGCGCGTTGTTTTCTGTGTGCGTCTTTACGAGCCCTGTGCACGAGCACAGGTTCTGGGTATGCCTTTACGAGCCCTGTGCGCAAGCACAGGTTCTGGATATGCCTGTGACAGTCGGCCATCCACAAACCCGAGCTTGCGCTCGGGGCTCGTAGAGGCGCAGGAAAAACCCATCGCTTGCGCTTTGGGCTCTGTTTTTACATCGAGCGGAGTTCTTCGATGAACATGGCGTGGGCGCTGGTGCCGAGGCGGAAGCAGTCGAGCTCGAACTTTTCGTTGGGGGAGTGGACGCGGTCATCGTCGAGGCCGAAGCCCATGAAGATGGTTTCGAGGCCGAGTTGTTTTTTGAGCAGGCCTGCGACGGGGATCGAGCCACCCGTTTTGATGAGGGCGGCTTCGGTGCCACCGCTCGCGGCCTTGAGGGCACGGCGGGCGGCGGCGAGGATGGGTGAATCTGTCGCGACGGTCGCGGGGTCGCCCCCTGAGTGGTCGATGAACTCCCATCGGCAGCCGGGGGGGGTGCGGTCTTTGCACCAGGCAAAGAAACGCTCGGTGACCTTGGCGGGGCTCTGGTCATCGACGAGGCGGAAGGAGACCTTTGCGCTGGCGTGCGAGGGGATGACGGTCTTTGCGCCCGCGCCGGTATAGCCGCCGATGATGCCGTTGAGCTCGGCGGTGGGGCGCGCCCATTCGCGCTCTATCGGCGTAAAGCCTGCCTCGCCGACATCGGCCTCGGGGGGGAGGCCAATCTTTTTCAGTGCGTCGATCTGGTCGAAGCCGAGGGCTTTCCAGGCGTCGCGCTCGGCCTGGGTGAGGTCTCGGACGCCTTCATAGAAATCTGGGATGGTGACACGGCGGTCGGCGTCCCAGAGCTGCGACAGGACTTTGGTGAGTTCGGAGATCGGGTTTGGGCAGCGGCCGCCCCACATGCCCGAGTGGAGGTCCTGGTTTGCAGCGTGGAGGATGACCTCGGTGTAGGCGAGGCCGCGCACGCCGTAGGTGATGGCGGGTTTGCCTCTGCCGAGCATGCCGGTATCGGAGATGAGGCAGACCTGGCATTCTTTGAGGCGGTCGGTGTGTTGTTCGACAAATCGTTCGAGGTTGACCGAGCCGGATTCTTCTTCGCCTTCGAGCATGACGGTGAAGCGGACGCCGCCAGCGGGTTGGTCTGTTGTCTCTTTCCAGGCTCTGAGGGCTTCGAGGAATGTCGCGACCTGGCCTTTGTCATCGACTGCGCCTCGGGCGACGATGCGCGTGCCGAGGTTGGCATCGGCGGGTTTGATGACGGGCTCAAAGGGGGGGCTGTCCCAGAGTTCGAGGGGCTCGGGGGGCTGGACATCGTAGTGCCCATAGAAAAGGATGTGAGGCCCGGCGTAGTCGGGTGTACCGGGGCTCTCGGCGAGGACGATGGGGTGCCCGGAGCCTGCGGGGTCGCCGGTGGGGATGATTTCGACGGTGAGGCCCGCGAGGCGGAGTTGCTCTGCTGCCCATTCGGCGGCTCGGGCGGTGTCTGCTTTGTAGGCGGGGTCGGTCGAGACGCTGGGGATGCGGAGCCAGTCGCAGAGGCGGGCGATGGCGTCGGCCTCTGTGGCGGCGAGGTGGGCGAGGACCTTGTCAACGGACATGTTTTTGGATCTCCGGTGGGCGATGGCGCGGGGCACGGCTGGGGACGGAGAGCCGCCAGTTGTATGGGGAGGTGTTGCTCGCGTTATCTGTGCCGACAGTTTGATTCGTCATGGCCACCCAAAGCTGTGGCCATGGCACCCGGGCATATCTCACTAGTAGATTTGGTCACCGCTGTTGTATCGGTTTTTCGATTCTTTTGTTGCTCTGGTTCCGGTGAATGTGCTGCCACTTGGGTACCACAAACGCGGCTCTGCCCATGCTTGGGTCGCTTTGATGTTTTCGGAGTGGCCGTCAAAGAACGCGGCATTGATTGACTCAGTGGGGTGCCGGAAGGAGAAGAGGTAGCCGTTGTTTTCATTCCCGGGTGCCTTGCCGTAGGCGGTTGATCCTTCGAAGATCGGGCTTGAACTGAGGAACGAGCCAAAGATACCTGGGCTCGGGTTGATATCAAAGTCAAGAACTGATCCAGTCCAGTACCGGGTTCCATCGGCGTGCATGACTTTTTCGGAGGCCTGAATGCCGACAAGATTAATGCGAGGCGAGAAGTTTTGCGGTTGGGAGACGGGGTCAGAGAAGTTGGTAATAAACCGGAAACCTACATTTCCTCTCATTGGAATCAGCGGTGCCGGGCGCCCGGTTATTTCCTGACCAGGGTAGTAGTGAAAGCCGGACGGAGCCAGGTAGCTCACCTGACGATACCCTCGTTCTTCGATGACATTACGGAAGTCGTTTATGTCTGGTGCGCCCCCATACAACAGATCGTTTTGTGTTGTTGCTGTGGGGCATCCAAACTGGTTGAAGAGTTGCGAAGTGCGGACGGCACGGTTTGGCGAGAAGAGATCAGAGGTTCCCATCGAGGGACTGATCCAATCGTGTGTGCTGGTTGGCATCGAGCCGTCGGAGTCCCCGATGATCTCGTCAATATACTTTCGGACGGGATTGAAGGTCATGACCTGGTATCTGGCACCACTTGTGTTAGGTCCGGCGTAGTAGTCGTCGTTGTCGCCGATATAGAACGCCTGACCTTGTGACATGTTGCGTGTCATCGTCGAGCAGACCATCGATCGGGCGGTTGCCCGAGCGGTTCCCAGTGCTGGGAGCAGGATGCCGATGAGGAGCGCGATAATCGCGATGACGACGAGTAGTTCGATCAGCGTGAATGCGGTACTCATCTGGGAGGAACAACGCCTGAATCGTCGTTCTGTATTGTGCTTAATTGGAGACATGACATCACCTCGCTAGTTGTCTGTTGCCGTCGAAACCATCTGCGACGACTATCGTTTTGATCCCATTTTCTTTGGTTTATCACTTATGACAGTCACTTTACCGGATCCCGGGTCGAGCATCTTTGGATCTCCTTCGACACCGTCCAAGACACCAGGACTGAGATACCTCCTGTCAATAACCCAGTCGCCCGATTCAGTCTGAACAACCGGTAAAAGTGCGATCAACCCCGTATCGGGGTTTCGCTCTGGGAGTACTACGCCAAACTTCTTTGTGGAGAACTCGAACAACTCGCCGGTCGTGACATCGACCAAGACTGTTCGATTTGTGCTCTTTGCCTTGGGTCCACGACCGTATGACCACCATGCGCCCATCGCGAGTGCCCCAATCGCGGCAACGAACAGAACGATTTGCCATGGTTTGAGCTGCTTCATGAAGTCCGGGTCCTTGGTCTTGTCGTGCCGTGCCGACGAGAAAGTGCGGCGGCTGAATAACACTATACACGATGGTGCTGGTTGGGTTTTGGGAATTGGGAACTGGGTGAATCTTGATGGATGAGTGTGGTTTTGGGTTTCAGGCTGTTGATGCCGAGTGAATTCCTAACTTTGGGGGGTGAACGAGGAAGGCACCCCCTCCACGGGCCTCCCCCACGGGGCGCGGGGGAGGGAGAGAAGGCACCCCCTCCCCGGCCCTCCCCCGCGAGGCGCGGGGGAGGGAGAAAGGCACCTTGCTTGCGCTGCGGGCTCTGTTTTAGTTGTTGCTGGGAGTTTCGAGTGGAGTGATGTCGATGGCGACGGGGTAGTGGTCGCTGGCGTAGCCGTCGGGGCGGTAGGGGTCTCTCCAGCTGAGGCCTTTGGGGAGGGCTGGGGTGCCGAGGACGAAGCCGGAGTGTGGGATGATCTCATCGGCAAGGTTTGTGTTGATGAGTATGTAGTCGATACGGCGGCCGGACTCGTGGGTCATGAAGAGGTCGCCGGGTTCGAGGTTGTCTGCGAGGGCATCTGTATAGCCTGCGGCGGTGAATGCTTTGAGGCTGTCGGCGGTGAGGTCGGCGTTGAAGTCGCCGATGATTGCGGTGTTTTGGGCGGGGTTGTCGGCGAGGTCCTGTTCGAGGATTTGGAGGAGGCCTTTGGCTTCTGCGATTCGCCAGTAGCTGCCGGGGCGACCGCTCTTGGCGTGGACGACATAAAGGGTGAGGGTGTAGGGCTCGGTGCTGACATCACCCGATGCCTGGGCGGGGACCTCGACGACAACGCGGAGGGGGGAGCGGTGGAAGCGGATTGGCTGGCCGGCGTTGTAGTTTTCGGCGTTGCCCCACTTGTCGGGGTGGATGCCTTCGAGGTTGCGTTGGGGCCAGTTTTTAATGTCTGTGATGGGGAAACGGCTGAGGACGGCTTGCTCTATGCCTCGGTTGTCGCCAGCGTCTATGGAGGCGATGTAGGTGTAGCCGAGGTCTGCGAGGTAGGTGTCGCGGAAGTCGGTGAGGGCGGCGTTGGACTCGATCTCTTGCAGGGCGAGGATGTCGGGGTCGAGGGCGCGGATTGTGGCTGCGAGGGCTTTGAGGTGGGGCACGGGCTTGGCATCGTCGATGGCTTCGTTTCGGCCAAAGAGGGCGGGATCGTCGATGGTGTCGAAGAGGTTGAGGGCGTTGTAGGTTGCGAGCCGGATTGCGTTCTTTGGTTTGGCGGGGGGGGTGGGGATGCCGAAGCGGATGAAGGAGTCGGGGGCTGTGGGTTGGTCTGCGTTGCCTGGGTTTGTGGGTGGGGGCTCGGAGGTTGTGGGTTCGGTGGGGGATGCCTCAGAGAGCGCGAGGGTTTCGGTCTGGTCGTTGGTGTTGGTCTGTTGGGTCTTGAGGCCGAAGACGACGCCACCGATAGCGAGGGTGAGGAGGAGGGCTGCGATGAGGGGGAGGGTGAGTTTTTTCATGGTGAGGTTCCTTGGGGGGATGGGCGAGGAAGGGTAGGTGGAGATGTGTCGGGTTGGGGAGGGAGAAAGGCACCCTCCCCCCAACCCCCTCCCGCGGGGCGCGGGAGGGGGAGCAAGAAGAGGAAGGGGGAGCAAGCCTGGGAGAAAGAGCATGGCGGGCGAGACGCCCGCCCCACTGGTCTCTGATGGGCTGGAGGGGTGCCCTACGATTTGTGCGTATGCGGATCATGCTGACCAACCCCCGAGGATTTTGTGCTGGCGTGCGGATGGCGGTGGATGTCGTTGACCGGGTGCTGGATTTGTTTCCGGGTGAGACGGTCTATGTGTACCACGAGATCGTGCATAACACGCATGTTGTTGGGCGGTTTCGGGGGCGGGGGGTTGTGTTTGTGGAGCGTGTCGAGGAGGTGCCGAGGGGGGCGATTCTTGTCTTTAGCGCACACGGGATCCCGCCGAGTGTGAGACAGCAGGCTGCTGAGCGGGGGGTGCAGGCGATTGACGCGACATGCCCGCTGGTGACGAAGGTGCATTCGGAGGCGATCCGGTATGCAAGGCAGGGGTATCAGGTGCTGCTGATCGGGCACCGGCACCATCAGGAGGTTGTCGGGACGAGCGGCGAGGTGCCCGAGGCGACGCAGGTGGTGGAGAGCGCGGCTGACATCGCGGGGCTGAGGATTGACGACCCCGAGAAGCTGGTGTATCTGACGCAGACGACGCTCTCGACAGATGATGCGGGAGTGGTGATCGAGGCGTTGCGGGCTGCATTTCCGAAGATCAAGAGCCCGCCGAGCGAGGATATTTGTTACGCGACAACGAACCGCCAGCAGGCGGTACGGGTGCTTGCGCCGGAGGCTGATCTTGTTGTGGTGATCGGGAGCACGAACTCGTCGAACTCGGTGCGGCTGACGGAGATTGCAGAGAATGTTGGGACGGCGGCACGGCTGGTCGATGATGCGGCAGGGCTGGAGGATTCGTGGTTTGCAACTGGAGACGAGACGGTGCTTGTGACGGCTGGGGCGAGCGCGCCGGAAGACCTTGTGGCGGGGGTGTGTCGGGCGTTGGTTGAGAAGTATGGGGCGACGATTGAGTGCCGGGATGTGTTTGAGGAGGACATGGAGTTTGCGCTGCCGGGGAATCTGCGGCGGATGATAAAGGAGCGCGGGGTTGCAGGGGCCGACCGTCGGATCAGGGTTGAGAAGCCTGTGGTGACAGCGGGTGTGTATGGGGCTGTTGCGTTGACAGTGGAGGGGAGGCGAAAGGATGAAGGATGAAGGATGAAGGCGGAAGGATGACGATGGGGGCTTCTACGGATCACGCGTAATTTGTATGCGTCTTTACGAGCCCTGTGCGCACGCACAGGGTTGGTTTTCTCGGTGAAAACCGACCATTCGTAATCCTGAGCTTGCGCTCGAGGCTCGTAAAGACGCCTACGGATTTTTTGTGATCCTTATCGCCCCTTCATCCCTTTATCAATCGCTCAATCTCCTTCGCGTCCTTTACGATTGCCTTCGAGAGATCACGGCGTCCCTTTGCGGTCACCAGAATATCATCCTCGATCCGCACGCCCAGCTTCTCATTTGGCAGATACACCCCCGGCTCGATCGTTACGATCATCCCTGCCTTGAGCGTCCCGTCCGGCTCGGCGTCGTGGACCTCCATGCCGAGGTGGTGGCCGATGCTGTGGACAAACGCATCGGCAAACCCCGCCTTCTCAATCACGCGACGCGAGGCCCGGTCCACCTCCCACATCGCTGCCCCCGGCTTGACAGCTGCGATAGATGCCCGCTGCGCCTCGAGCACAACCTCATAGACCTCCCGCTGTCGCCTGGTAAACTTGCCATTAGCCGGGTAGGTCCGCGTGATGTCTGCGCAGTACCCCTCAACCTCGGCACCCGCATCGATCAGCAGCAAGTCCCCATCCGCCACCGGCCCTCGGTTGTTCATGTAGTGCAGCACCGTCGAGTGCAGCCCGGCTCCGACGATCGGGTTGTAGCCGACACCATCGGCACCGGCATCCTCAAACCCCCGCACCAGCGCGGTGGCGATGTCCGCCTCATCAGCACCCGGGCGGATCACGCCGATCGCCGCCTCATACCCGGCAGCCGAGGCCGCAATCGCCCGCTCCATCAACACCTGCTCGGCCTTTGATTTGACGCTCCGAAGCCCCGGTAGCAGCGCGGTCTTGTCCTCGATCGAAACCCCAATCACCCGCTCTGACAACTTGCGAAACAGCGCTAGATCGGGCGACACAGGTGAATCCGGCATTGCCACATCGTGCAGACACGCCAACCGCTTGCGTTTGCGAGCGAGCCCCGTCAGCATCCGGTTGATATACCGCGTCCGCATGATCGTCTCAATCCCGTAGCGGGCCTTGAGCCCCATCCCGATCTGCTCGCGGTAGCCGTCCCACACCTCAAGCTCGGGGTCAGAGGGCTTGAGGAACAGGATCACCCGCCGCTTCGGGTCCTCGGCTTGCGGGTCAAACACCACAACCGCACCCGGCTCATCGTCAATCCCCGTGAGGTATGCAAAGTGCGGGTTGGGCCTCCACTTGCCCAAGAGCGGTGCGCCCCCCTCGCCGGCACACACCATCCCCACGGCCCCGCCGAGAGCCTTGAGCACGCGGGAACGCCTGGCAGCAAACTCCTTAGCACCGATACCATCTCGCACAATATTCTTTGTCGCCTTCTTCGCTACCTTCTTCGCCATCTTGGTTCACTTCCTCTCCCGCCAGCGTGCTCGCACACCGGCCGTACTCCATGTGCAAAGTGTGCCACGGCTCTGTGAGCCGTGCTGCTGTGTGCTCTCTCCGAAACCCTCAGATGCTCGAATATCTCAAGCCATTGACGATGTTCACTCACCAACCATCCGCTCAAGACACGCCCGAGCTGCATCACCATACATCCCCGACTTTCCAAACCCTGCGCCAGCACCGAGTTCCTCTGCTTCTGCCTGCGCATCTGCCAGATCACTCACCAGCGCGGCCCGCTTCCGTTCCTCCTCTGGTAACTCCTCGATCAGTTCGAGTCCCGACCGCGTCCCAAAGTTGCCATCGAGCTTGCGGTTGACAAGAAAGCCCACAGCCCCCTTGCTTGCCTCAAGCCCCGCGGTATCGGTCACCGCGACAAACTCAACACCCGGCGCAAACCGCCCAAGTGCCATCCGCATCGCAAACACATCGGGGTTGCAATGCCCCACCAGTGCGATCGTCTTTCCTTCATGACTCATGTCGATATTCTCCTGAGTGTCACAGCCTCTGATCCTACAACAACCTCAACACCCTTCCACTCGAAACACCGTTTGCCACCGGTGACTTCCGAGATCGCAACAAGCACCCGCTGCACCGAGCGTGCCCGGAGGCTGTCTGCATACTTTCCCCCGTGGAGTTCCTGATACGCCTGTCTCAGGGCTGCCGATACAACCACTGGGTGCTCGCACACCAGATCCGCCCGCAGCCACGAGAAAGAGTAGGGTGGCGTTTTCCCTTCCCCATCCGCCTTGCGGTCTGCCTTTGCAACGAAAGCCGCCGCCAACTCCTCCACCAGCCCTGCGACCTCCCGCAGCCGTGCTGCAGTCTCCGCCGCCCGTTCCATCCCCCCCGGCCTCAACCCCTCCATCGCCTTGACCGCCCCATGCCGAAGCCCCGATCGCAGCTTCTCCGTGTCCGCGTTTGTCGCATCCGTCGCCCAGGCAACCCCTGCGAGCCTGCACACCCGCTCGGCCTCAGTCCTCCCGACCTCAAGCATCGGCCGCACGAGCGCCACGCCCCGCCCCCCACTCCCTCCCAGCTCCCGCCGGGGTTCCATCCCCGCCATCCCGCCGATGCCCGCTCCCCGCAGCATGGCCATCAGCATCGTCTCGACCTGGTCATTGGCGTGGTGGGCCGTGGCGACAAACGGGCACCCCGCCTCCCACGCCATCCGCTCCAGTTCCCGATACCTCGCGGCCCTTGCGTTCCCCTCTGCATTGCCCGGCTGCTCCCGCACAGCGACGCTCGCCTCAACAAACCCGAGCCCCAGCTGAGCCGCAAGCCCCGCCACCAGGTCCCGGTCGGCCTTCGTTTCGCTTGCGGGCCGCAGGTCGTGGAGGACATGCCCGACAACGATCTCGCCGCCCGCTGCCCCCACAGCCGCGATCAGCATCAGCACGAGAGCCACCGAATCGGCCCCGCCCGAACACGCCACCAGCGTCCGCCTGTCACCATCGTTCACCGCGCTGCCACCAGTCAGTTCACGCCACCGTGAGACCACCCGTCGGCTGGCTCTGTCGCTCCGCACCCCATCAAGATCGAGTTTCAGCGTGCCCATTGCGAAGATGGTACCGTACACACACGCCCTATCCCCCCGGCTCTGCGAGCCCTCCCAGCAATGCAGGAAGAAGCACCCCAAACCGAGACCCAGCCCGAGCCTCAGGCCCAGCCCCAGTCCAGCCCCCAAGAGGGCACGCTCACGATCCCTGGCAGCTCTGCCGAGACCGAACCGCCGAAGACCATGCAGGAAAACCTCTCCGCCATCCTCATCGGTGTCGGCACCGTGATGATGGTATTCGTCATCGCCCGGATGCTCCGTCGCCAATCGGCAAACCGACGCGCCCATGCTGCCGAACCGGTGCGCCAACGCCCAAAGCCCTCAACTGTGCCCAGTTTCGGCTCGACCGCGACCCAGGATCGTCTCGAACGCCTGATGACCGATGGCGAAGAACTCACCCGCCGCCTCGCTGCCATCCTTGAGAACAAGGCCGCCCATATCGAAATCCTGATCGAGCACGCCGACCAACGCCTCGAGGCGCTCGAGGCTGCAACCAAAGCCGACCAACCACCCACACCGCTCACGCGCACCAATCCCCCAGCCCGCGCCCCTATCGAGACGCCAACGGCTGACCCAATTGACCCCCTCCACCGGAAGGTCTATGACCTCGCAGACAAGGGCTTGCAACCTGTCGATATTGCCCGCCAGATCGACCGCCCCACCGGCCAGGTCGAACTCATCCTCGCGATCCGCCGGGCGTGAATGCTCCGCCGGTCGTGAACGCATTGGAGATGGGTGCCACTGGACAGAGTTCAGTGCAGAGCCGTCCACACTGAGGAAATGCAGAGGACAAAGGCGGTTTTACCACAGATGAACACAGATTGACACAGATAAAGGCAGGATTGTGCATGGTCTTCATCTGTGTCAATCTGTGTTCATCTGTGGTCAATATGCCTTGCTGTCTTTCCACGCCGCAATCTGAGCAACATCCGCGTTCAACTCTCCACTCGCCGCACCGCATCCAAACACATAACCTCAAACACAACATGCGCTGCCAAAAACGCTGTGATCCCCGCCGGGTCCAGGTCCGGAAGCACCTCAACAACATCGGCCCCCACAACGAGCACACCCGCCAAAGACCGAAGCATCTCCAACACCTCTGCGCTTGTGAATCCACCCGGGCACAAAGTCCCCGTCCCCGGCGCATACGCGGGGTCCACACAATCTATATCAAAGGTGATATAGGTCTCATCATTCCCAAGCCCACGCGCAAAGTCAGTGAGCCTCGAAGACCCATCCTGCTGCCACTCCGCATGAGTTACGATCTGCACGCCGTGCGCCTTGGCATAGTCCAGATCCGCCTTCGCATTGAGCGGACCCTTGATCCCCACCGAGATCATCCGCTTCGGGTCAATCAACCCTTCCTCAATCGCCCGTATGAACGGCGACGCATGGCCCCACTTCTCACCCCACACGCTGTCCACCGTATCGAGGTGACTGTCAAAGTGGATCAGCGCAAGCCCACCCGCAGGGCTGCCCCGCCGAAGCCAGGTCGCCTTGATGTTCGCATACGCAACCGAGTGGTCCCCGCCCACCGCCAGCAGCTTCGTGTGCCCGGGCTCGCCCACGCCCGACGCCCACTCTACCACACGATCAGCATTCTCCTTGCAGTCATAGGGCGACACCGGCGCATCCCCCGCATCCGCCAGACTCAACACCTCGCACACATCCACATCGTGCTCGATCGAATACCGCTTGACATATTGTGATGCCTCGCGCACCGCCCGAGGCCCAAACCTCGCCCCGGGTCGATAGGTCACCCCCCCATCAAACGGCACCCCATACACCGCCCAATCCACCGGCAAGCAATCCGCACCCACCAACTCAAGTAACGGGTACCGACAAAATGTCGCCACACCGGCAAAGCGCGGGGACTGGCGAGGATCAGGTAACTTCGTCGGCATGATGTCATACTCCGAAAAACTTTGCACCCAGTGGAGCGGGCGTCTCGCCCGCCCGGCACCCGTCACAACCAACACTCATCCAATCCACATCACCCACCCGCGTGTGCGGAACCGCTCAAAACGCCAGATTTGAACCCGGCAACACCAACTTGTCGCAATAAGTTCCTCACGATCGCACGACTCCGCACTCCGGGCACCGATGACCCATCTCGATACCCGACAGGTCATACCCACACTCAGGACAAATATCCCGCTCTATCCGAGTGATTCGCTGTCGGAGCCAGTGGCCGCCCAGAAGAAGGTAGAACCCGAATGCCAACTGCAAGCATCCAACAAACAACTCGCCAAGTGAGAACCCATAGTTACTCTGTGCCCAGTCAAAGTTCTCCGGAAGGAGCCGTAGTTGCCAATTCAACCCGTTAAGTGTCTGAAAAAGTGCCGTGACCTGCACAACGAATCTGGGAACCGCAAACATCAGGCAGAGCAGCCCCAACAGCCGCAGACTCACTGTGACAAACTCGTGTCTGTTCATGCCGCGTAGTCTACCCGATCCACCCATCCTCCACCGTCATCCCCGCTGGCACTCCCGCCGCATTGCCCGATTCCATCATCCCCGCCACCGGATACGCACAATAATCCAGACTGAACGCCCCCGCTGGCCTGTGATTCCCAGAAAGCCCCAGCCCCCCGAACGGCAACTTGCTGCTCGCCCCGGCTGTCCCGGTGTTGACATTCACACACCCCGCCTTTACCTCGCGTACAAACCGCCCTGCCTCACCCTCATCGCTCGTAAAGATCGAAGCTGCGAGCCCAAACCGTGTCGCGTTGGCCTGCACAATCGCGTCATCCAGCGAATCCACAACACTCACCCGCACCATCGGGCCAAAGACCTCCAGATCGCATCCGGCATCCCCACCACCGGGGCGGAGCCTTTCAGGCCCCACTTCTTCCGCACAACCCGCTGCACAGATAAACCGATCCACCCGCATCACTCCCGCAGACAGGAAATATCCCCCTGCCTCTGTTGCGATTGCCCTGCTCTCCACAAGCACCTCACCACCCGCAGCCGCGAACACCCGCTGGGCTTCAAGGACCGCGCCCCTCGCCTCACCTGAGATAGTTGGACCCATGAAGACCGGATGCACAGCATCCGGCTCGCCTACGACGAGCCCTTGCGCCACCTTGCAGAGTGCTGCGATGAACCGATCCGCGATATCCCGATGCACGATGATCCGCCGTGTGCAGGTACACCGCTGCCCCGTCGTCACAAACGCCGACCGTGCGCACTCGACCACCGCCTGTCGCAGGTGGCACCCAGGCATTACGACCGCCGGATTGTTGCCCCCCATCTCAAGCGCAACGATCCGCCCCGGGTGGTCGAGGTTTGCCTCGAGTATCCGCCGTCCCACCGCCCACGAACCTGTAAACAGAATGCCGTCAATCCCCTCGTGCGTCGTCAGCTTCTGCGCGACCTCCGCCCCGCCCTGCACAACATTCACAACCCCCGCCGGCGCTCCCGCCCCCTTGAGCGCCTCATCAAACAGTTCACCCAAAAGCTGCCCAACCGCTGGCGTCTTGTCGCTCGGCTTGAGCACCACGGTGTTGCCCATCGCAAGCGCAGGCACGATGTGCCCATTGGCAAGGTGCGCCGGGAAGTTGAACGGCGCGATCACCGCCATCACCCCATGAGGCCGAAACCATGCCCGCCCCACCCGGCTCTCTGTCAGAGGCAGCTCAAACCCTCGCACCCGCGAGAGCCCCCCGTGCGCAGAAGCATCAAGCGTGATATCCACCTTGCCCCCGAGTATCCCTGCCTCCCCCTTCGAGTCCCAGAGCACCTTGCCTGTCTCCCGCGAGATCAACCTCGCAATCTCATCCTTCCGGGCATTGCACATGTCTAGATACGCCCGCAATACCCCGTACCGCTTCTCGGCAGGCCACGCCGCCCATTCTGCCTGCGCCGCCCGCGCCGCCTCCACCGCTGCATCGACATGCTCAACCCGTCCCGTTCCCTGCCACAACACCTCACTCGGGCGAGCCGGGTTCACAGACACGATTCCCCCGCCGCCAAGCTCGACCCACCGCCCGCCGATCAAGTCCGCAGGCCCCCGCTGCAACCCGCTCAACCCCGTTTGTCCATCTGGTCGCATCGTTACACCTTCTCCGGCTTCGTGCCCGCGCCCGAGGAGCCCGCACGCCCACCAGCCGCTGTCCCGCCGGTCATATCCGTCACTCCCACCTCATCGCCCTCGCTCACTCGCAACGCGCTCATCGCCTCAGCCGGGATGGACACCTCGCCATCCTCACCGATCTTCATCGCCCCCCAGACCGTGAAAAACTCGCCGTCACTGTGCAACATACTCACGATCCCCTCCCGGTCACACGCCGAAACTTCAACCGCCGCTCCCAAAGACCGAGGCTGGGTTGCCGACACCAACGGGATGTCATCGGTCTTCGCTTCAAGCTGAGGCCCGGCATCAAACGGATCGACAAACCCATTAAACGCAAACCCAAGCCTCTCCAATATCCGCCTCGCGGGCACCGTCTCTCGATGCACCTCACCCACCACATCCCGAGCCGCCGGCGGCAACAGCGACAGATAGATGGGCTCTGGGGGCAGGAGCGCCGCGATAAACTGTCGGGAACGCCCACAATGCGTGTCCGCCTCGACATAGCTCAGCGGGATAAACCGATGCCCAAAGAACTCCCAAAACAGACTGCGCCCATCGTCGGTCAGCGGCGCCATCATCTCGGCGAGCACCCGGTCGGCAAACACCTCCCGCCGCATCCCGATCATATGAAACCGCACAAAGCTCAGGAACTTGCCGAGGTTTGCCCCACGCGAGGCAGGCTGCAAGATCAACCCCCCGATCTCCGATGGGCCGCTCTCATCCTTGTGGAGCTGCACCACCATGTGCGAGCTGCCCGTCTTGATGTCGTCAGCAAAGAAGTCCCGCCGCTCCATCTTGAGCCCGTAGTTCGGGTTGCCTATGCCCCCCATGTGCGCAATCAACTGCGATGTCCCGAGCACCGAGCCCGTCTGGCAGTCTTCGAGCACAAACATAAACTGGTCGGCATCATCTAGACCGACCGCCAACCCGCGCACCGCAGACTCATCCCCCGCCTTCCACTTGGCATCCCTTCGCCGCTCGCTCCCAGAGGCTGCCCGCTGAAACGACGCCCGGCTCGCGGCCACCTTTGCTGCAATCGAGTCCTTGTCCGGGGGCAGATTGATAAAGTGAACCATCTTGGCAAGCTTGAGCAGCGTGCTGATATCCTCGACCCTTGCTCTGCGAATCACATGCACCGTCAACTCCTCACGCCGCTCGCCGCAGCGATATTCCCACACTCAACGCCCCCGTTATGACCCCGCCGCCTTGGCAAGCCCCCGTTCGACACACGCAAACACCCGGGGCCAATCCTCGAGCTTCATCACACCCAAAGGCGGCAACATCCGCAGGTGGTACGGCCCATGCCCGCACGAAAAGAGTATCACACCCTCCTCCATGCACGCCCGGAGTGCCTTGCCCACCATCTCTTTGGACCCGCCAAAGGGGCTCAATCGCATCATGCCGCCCCACCCACCAACAAGACCCGCCGGTGCCGGTGAGAGCCGCCCGCTGTCGATCGGGCCAAACCACTCGGGGTGTTTGGCGATCAACGCCTCTGTCTGCGCCACAAACGCCCCGTGGTGCTGTGCGATCCTTCCATCCGTGCCGTAATAGTTTCCATCCCGCAAGCTGCGGAGCACATAACTCCCCGCCTTGCACGCCCCCCCGCTTCCGGTAAAGGTCGCAGAGAGCAGCCCCGGCCCGGGGTTGTATGCCTCGGTGAACAGTGTCGCGCACACCTGCGTCATCTTCCCAACTGTCACAAGATCGACATACTCACCCAGCCCAAGCCCGTCATAGGCAAACATCGAGGTCGTCCGCCCAAAGGTCTGGATCTCATCAACCCAGACCGCGATCCCATGCTCTCGGCACACCTCCATGAGCGCGACGAAGAACTCGCGAGGAGCCGTCCTGAAGCCCCCCTCACCCTGCACAAGCTCGAAGACAAAGCACGAATGCTGATTGGGATACCGCCTGAGAATCGCGAGCAGATGATCGCGTGCGATCTCGATCTGCCGTTCCATCCCCGTTTCGACAGCCGCCGCCTCGTCATAGAACGGCATGTAGTCCACAAGCGTCGAGAGGGGCAGCCCGATCCGGTTCCCCGCAGCATCACCAATCTGTGACATCGTGACCGTCCGGCCCATAAAGCAGTCTTGAAACACGATCACCCGCGGCGCCGCGTTGTGCTTCTGGTAGCAGAGCTTCAGCGCGTTCTCATTGACCAGCGCCCCCGATGCCGCCACGAAGCAGTGCTCGAGGCGTGAGCCCTTCCCCGCCTCTTCGAGCAATATCTCCGAAAACTCGTACGGCTCAAAGCCCGACTGCAGGTTCCCGTGCATCACCGTGTCGCCCATCGACCCGAGCACCGTCTCGCGGATCAATCCCTCGTCCGAGTGCCCAAAGAAATGCACCCCGATCCCGCAGATCATGTCCCACTTCACCGACCCATCCGCAAGCTCGACGAGCGCCCCGTTGCCCAGCCCTGATCCGATGTAGGGATACAAGAGCGCACGCCCCCGGGCCTTGCCCGCCCGCGCCATCAGCGCCGCGTAGCCCTCGACAAGTTCCTCCCGTGGCGGGCGCACCTCGGTCAGCTCCGCCTTATACTCTCGGAGAGAGGCCAGCATCGCCGCGAGCCCCTGCTCTGTCCCGACAGATGCCAGCAACCGCTCCCCAACTGTCACATTCTGCCTGGTCATATACAGCCCTCCTCACTCGGTCTCAAGTCTCTGCCAGAGTCCCGCGTTGCCCTCTCGGTCATCTCACCCACCCCCACGCCCCCCACGCTCCACCCGCCCCCACGCTCCACCGGCCAACCTCGACAGGAGCACCGCCAGCAACTGGCACCGCTCGACAAGGCTCGTCAGGTCGATCCACTCCTCCAGGGTATGGAGCCCACCGCCGCGCACCCCCAGCGTATCAATCGTCGGGAGCCCGACCGCTTGCAGTTGGTTGCCGTCGCACACGCCGCCCGTCCTGGCAAAGGGGAGTATCTGCCCGACACTCTCTGCCGCCCCCCGAGCGAGCAGCGCGAGCTTCTCAGTCCCCGCGGTCATCGGCTTGGCCGGCCGGTTAAAATCCCACAGCACCTCGACCCTCGGCAGCGCATCCTCCCCGCGCTCTGTGGCCGTCGCCAGGCCCTCGAGCTTTGCGACCAGTTCATCCGCCCCCGACTGGTCAATATACCGGACATTCCCCCACGCCGAGGCGAGCTCCGGCACCGCGTTCGTCGCAACCCCACCAGCCAGCGGCCCGACACTCACTATCAGCCCCCGCTCGGCGTCCGGCATCTCGGCAAGCCTCAGCAACTGTTCGCCCAATGCTGTCACCGCCGAGACTCCCAACAAAAAATCCCGCCCGACATGCGCCGCCCGCCCATGCACGCGGACACAGAACTGCCCGCTCCCCATCCGCTCGACTGCCAACTCTCCCCCCGGGAGGGCGGGCTCAAGGGCGATCCCGACATCGTGCGCGCGCGCCGCAGAGGCGAGCGCTGCATCCGAGTGGTACGACCCCGTCTCCTCGTCGCTGTTGAACAGCACCGACCACCCGCAATCGATCCCGGCTTCTTCGAGGGCTTCAAGCGCCGCGACCGCGATCACCAGCCCCCCCTTCATGTCCACACACCCCGGCCCCGTCGCCCTCTTGCCTCCAGAGGCGATCGACAGCTCTCGAAAGTCACCCGCCGGGTCGTGGACGGTGTCAAGGTGCCCGGCGATGAGCACCCGACTCATCCCCTCGCGCAGCCGCCCGCACACGGCCGTCGGCGGCGCGGGCGCCTCGGGGTCGCGCCCATAGAGCCAGTCGGGCGCCGAGTCTCCCGGGATCATCTCGACCCCGGCCCCAAGCGCTGCCAGCCGCGAGGTCAGCCGTTCTCTCGTTTCATCGAGCGCCGCCGCATTGCGCCCCCCCGTCGGCAGCCCGACATGCAGCCGCAGATCGTCGAGCAGGGTCTTCTCCCGCCCCGCGATCAGCGCGCACAGCCGTGCTTCTGCTGCACTCAAACCGTCTTTGCCGAGCTCTGTCATACCCCAACCCTAGCACGCGAGCCCCAGTGGGGCGGACATATGAGAGCCTTCGACACCACTGGGGGGGCCTGAGTCCTGAGTCTTGAGTCCTGAGTCCTGAGTCCTGGGATGGGTTCGTGTGCAAGGCCCACTCGACTGAGGAAGAGGCCCACTCGATGGAGGAGCGAAGAAAAGTGATCGATGAAGAGAGCCACTCGATCGAGGAGACGACACAAGTGATCGATGAAGAGACCCACTCGATCGAGGAGAAGGCACAAGTGATCGATGAAGAGACCCACTCGATCGAGGAGAAGGCACAAGTGATCGATGAAGAGACCCACTCGATCGTGTGAGAACCCCACACGACCGTGTTATACGGACCCCATGTGGCTTTCCGGGTGTTTTTTCGGGGTGTCTGGCCCGCCCGGATCCCCCGGCACCAAGCCGGATACTCCAACTCTCCCTCTCTCTAACCCCCCACTCACAACTCCATGATCGTCTCGACCACCGCCAGCCCGACCCCGACCACCCCCAACGCCAGCACGATCAGCTTCACCTGCCGGGCAGCCCTGTCTGCCTTGCCCCCGGTCAGGGGCTCTCCCACAGCTTCCATCAACCTCTGCCGTCGTCCATCGATCGACCCATGCCGAAAGGTGAACCTGTCCGATGGAAACCCATTGATCATCGACACTGAAAGCAGTGCCTCAGACATCGCCCCCGCCCCGTGCGCCGTCACGGTGGCACGGCTCTCGGTGGCACGGCTCTCCGAGCCGTGTGTCTCACCCTCTTCCCCCCGGCTCAAGTGCTGCGCTGCAAAAACATCCGCCTGCCACTCAAACCGCCGGCTTGCCCACCCAAAGACCATCAGCCCAACCCCAAACACAACCACCAACACCCCCACCGGCCCCCAACCCCCAACCCCCACACCCACACCACCCACACCCCCACCTTCCGTCACCGGCCCAACCCCCACACCCCGCGCCGCCAGCGTGACCAACGACCCGACAAAAATCCCCGTCGCCACCATCGACCCCGCAAGCCAGACAATGTGCCGATGCCGCACATGCGCGACCTCGTGCGCCGCGACAGCCTCGACCTGCGACCAGGGCAAAGACTCAAGCAGCGTGTCGGTCAGCACAATGTAACGCAGCCTCGGCAAGAAACCGACCACCGCCCCATTGACCATCGCCCCGTGCGTCCGCCACACAAGAATCCCCCGCACCCGCACCCGGTACTGCGCGCACAACCCAAGGAGCCCCTCCCGCATCGCCCCCGCGCCCAGAGGCACCGTGTCCCACAGATACCGAAGCGCGATCGGCATCAACGCAAGCAACCCCACAACCCCCGCAAGCTGCAACCCCGCAGACCCATACGCGATCACGGCACGATCGAGCATCCACCCCGGCGCCATCGCCGACCACCCCGGCGGGCTCGCCGCCCACCCCCCGACCGCATCGGCCCGCTCCCACAACCCCGCACGCACAAACCCGACCGCCTCCGACCACGACAAGATCGACACAACAGGCAACGCCGCAAACAACAACTGCCCCTTGACCGTCCCCCACCACCATGTCCACGCACTCGGCATGGGGGGCACAGCAAGCCCCTCATCGAGCCGACGAATCAAGAGCGCCTCCCGCACCCGCCGCTCGACAGGCTCTGCCGAGGCCCACGACACAAGCAGCACCGCGACCGCCGGCAACACCGACAACACCTCATCGACCGCGACCACATCGCCCACCCACCCGCGCACCATATCAAGCCACCCAAACACCATCACCGCTGACACCTGCAAGGGCAGCGTCGCCACCCGGACGCGAGCCGACACCCGCTCAAACGCCCCGATCGCCCCCCCCACCCCCCGCGAACCTCCACGCGAACCCCCCCGCCGATCCAGCCGCCGCGAGCACAACCACCCCGCCAACACCTGCACCGCGATCAACACCGCAAACGGGCCGAGTGCACACGCGACCGCACCCACCGGGTGCGCCGCGATCCAATCGGCCAACACCAACCGCCGCGGCCCAAGCTCCCGCACTGCCGCCACCACCATCAACGCAATAATCAGTATGTGTGTCATCGAGCTGTATCTATCCTCCCTCTCCCTCTGGGAGAGGGCCGGGGTGAGGGTGCCTTACTCGCGGATCTCACCCAGATCGACGACCGCCCCGTTGGGGAAGTAGACATCAGCATTCAGCTTCCCGCGCCCAAGCCCGCTGAACACCACGCACGCCCGCCCAAACCGTGCGGCGTAGTCCAGGTCCCCCGGGCTCGGCCCCGCGTAGTCCCGGTTCCGCCAGTCGGCCACATGAAAGTGGAAGTGGGCCAGGGCCGCCCCGCTGTAGTCGATCATCTCCCGAGGAGCGACAAACCGCCGATCGTTCGGTGTCGCCGTCCCGCGAGGCGAGAAGTGCCGGGCATGAAACCCCTCGCTATCGGCCCACAGCACCCCCCCGTGCTCGCTCGCCCTGTCGTTGTGGTCCGCAGCCGCCGCCGCAAAGACCGCCGACCGCACGCCCGCATCCGCCAGCGACTCGTCAATCACAAGCAGGACCAGCACATCCCCCCACGCAAGATCATCCCTCGCTGCCGCCAGCCGCTCGCGGTTCGCACTTGCCAACCCCCTGATCGACTTGCTCCGCGAATAGACCTGCCTCCCCTTGAGCCGCCCCGCGAGTTCACCAAGGAGCGACGCTCTGTCCGCTCCGAGCCACGCCGCCCTGTGCTGCCCCGCCCACCGCACCGCTTCAACATGCCGCAGCGCAAGCCCTGATCGCTCTTCGCTGCGCACGAGCCCCATCGCCTCAGCCGTCTGTTCCCACCAGATGCCCAACCGATCACCCTGCTCCTCAACAAGCCGAAGTGCCCACCGCACTTCCTCCCCCCGCTCTGGCACAACACCCAGCACCTCCGAGACATGCCGCAGCTTCATCAGAATCGCCGACCCCTCTTCATCGCCCCCGCTCGCTCCGTAAAGGAGCGCCGTCCTCGCAGCCCCATCAGGCGTAAACCGCCCGACCAGGTCCCACGCCGCCTCCCGCACCCGCATATCAAGCCTCAGCCCCGCAGCCCCCGCGTCCGTCTGAGGCTCAAGAAAGATCCCCATCGCCACCTCTTCAATCGGCCGATCCGGGTACAGCACCCGCAACGCCCGAAACTCCGACCGCTCCCGGTCAGCGACCGTTGCCATCGGCCTCGCAAGGCTCCGCACCAGCGCGGGTGTTGCATCAACCCACCCGTGATCCGCGATCGCCGTCGCCATCACCGACACCGGCCCCCGGTCGGGCTCGGTCGGCAGCATCGCCTGCACCAACTCGAGCGAGTCCTCCTCCGACTCCTCATCCCAGAGCACCGCCTCAAGAGCCGCAGCCCGCACCATCTCGGGCGTGTCGAGCGCCCATGCCATCTCCTTCATCGCATACCGCAGCACAAGCCGATCCGCCTCACCCGCCTCCACCATCGCCTTGGCCTGCGTGATCGCCTGCACCCGCACGCCAGCCGTCACATCCGCCCGCCGAGCGGTCAGCAGCGGGTCATCCCCGCGAATCGCACCACCTCCGCTGCTGCCACACCCAGAGAGCATGACAAGCAGCACACCCACCACAACACACCACGCCGGTTTCCATATCGAGTTCATGCCCCGAGTCTATCGGCCCATCCCTCATCCAGTGGGGCAGGTGCCTCCTCGCCTTCTGCCTTCCTCCCCAGCCTTTGCCTTCCTCCCCCTCCCGCGCCCCGCGGGAGGGGGCCGGGGGGAGGGTGCCTTTCCGCCTTCCCACTTTCCACCACCACTCAACCCAACCACCCTCCCGGCTATCATCCCCCATGACCCCAAGGCCCCCCGCCAACTCTCCCCCCGTCTCAGACGAGGTCGCCACACGCATCGCCAAGGTCATCGAGCTCATCCGCCCCGCCATCCAGGCCGACGGCGGCGACATCGAGTTCGTCGAGGCCCGCACCGATGGCACCGTCTACATCCGCTTCCTCGGGGCCTGCATCGGGTGCCCCTCAAGCGACATCACCCTCCACCTCGGCATCGAGCGCAACCTCCAGGAGCATGTCCCCGAGGTCAAGCGCGTCCATGTCCTCGATTAGAGCCTGTGTGAATGCCATGGGCGGGTGCCATGGCCATAGCTTTAGATGGCTATGACGAATCACCGGGCAGTCAACATGGGTAAAACACCCTATCACACCCCATAAACACTCCTCCCACCGCACTTTGCCAGAGCATTCCCGGGTCAGATTCCAGAAAAATGCTTGGACACCCCACCTGTTCGGCTATAGTGCGCCACGGTGGGATTCCTGTATCTGTGCAAGGGAGGCACATCTCATGTTGGTCATCACAAGAAGAGAAGGCGAGGAAATCGTCATCGGCGATCCACGAAACCCCATCGGGGTTGTCAGGATCGCCTCCATTAAAGGGGAGCGCGTCCGCATCGCGTTCGACTTCCCAAGAGAAGTCGATATCCACAGACGCGAAATCGCAGACCAGATTGTCGCCGAGACACCAACCGTTGTCGGCACGATCAAACCGGCCCCCGCTGGCGCACTCTGAGCCCACCACGCCAACGGCGTGACCCAGCCAAAGCCCATGGCGCAGCCCTAGGTTTCAACGCACCAACAGACCCGAGCCCCAACGGGGCACCACAACCCGCCATCACACGGCGGCTTCTCTATCCCCTCACTCGTCCCCCCTACTCCGGCGTCCCCGCGGACATGTCATACACCCAGCCCTCGATCGCCCGATCCATCTCGAGCACCTCGCCAGCGCCAAAGAAGAGCCCGAGTTCCTTCTCGGCAGCCTCGGGGCTGTCGGACCCGTGGATGAGATTAAAACTGTTGGAGACGCCAAAGTCGCCGCGGATCGTGCCCGGGTCGGCCTTGGAGCCGAAGGTCGCCCCCATCATCTTGCGGCTGATGGCAATCGCGTCCATCCCCCGCACCGCCATCACCAGGACGGGCGAGCTGGTCATGAACTTGACGAGCCCGGGATAGAAGGGCCGCTCTTTGTGGGCCGCATAGTGGGTGGCCGCCAGCTCGCTGCTGATCTGCATGAGCTTGCACCCGACGATCTGCAGGCCCTTGTCCTCGAATCGGCTGATGATGCGGCCTATAAAGCCCCGCTGCACAGCGTCGGGCTTGAGGATGATGAGTGTGGTTTCCATCGATGCTTCTCCTTGTCAGAAATGGGTCCAAGGATAGGCCAGACCGCCCTTGCCAGTGGGGTGGGCGTCCTGCCTAGTGGGGTGGGCGTCTCGCCCGCCTCGCTCTCCCATCGTGTGCCACGGCTGTCCCAGCCGTGCCGGAGAGCCAACCCCCCCCGCCCTCTTGCTCTACCCCCTCACCCCTCGTTCACGCGACCTCGCGGCTCACTCCACCCCTCACCACCCCGTTCCCCAGTTTGGCATCAACCAGTCAAGCATTGGGAGGATGCCAGCGATCATCACTCCCGCCACGAGCACGATCAGAACAGGGAATGCCGCAAGCCGAGTCGAGGCACACCGCCAGGGAAAAGGCTCTTTCCCCGGCCCCCGCTCCAGCCCCGCGGCGTGACCAAGCCGGACAAGCCAACGACGCCACAGCAGAATCGAGACCAGATACACGATCAGCAGCACCGCCCCAAACCCCGCCAGACCGAGAAAATCCAGGATGTCGTACATGATGTTGCTCAAGAAACCAAACTCAGGTATGTTCCAACTGAGAAACTCAGCGACCGTGGGAATGAGCAACAGTCCGAGCAAGGGCAGCCAGAACCACGGCAGCGATAACAACCACACCCGCCGCCGCACACAGCGCTCCAGACCCGCAGGCCATCCATCGGGCAGCACCCACGCCCCCAACACCCCAAGCCCGAAGGGGATCAGCACCAACCACGCTGGCGGGACCATGCACAGTACAACCACGACCCCGTTCAACCCGAACACCCGGAACCGCGTCAGCTCCAAAAACACCCGCCGCCGTGCATCGAGCCGGGCATCGGCCTCGGTGATCTCCGTGCCGCACTCCGGGCATCGGTTCTCCAACAGCCCCGCCAGCTCATAGTCGCAGTACGGGCACTGCACACACAGGCACCCCACAAACACACCCTCCCCCGCCCGTTCCTCATCGCTGGCCGTTGCGCCCTGTGCCTCATCCATCCCCCCACCCTACCACACCACCACCCCCGGCACAGCACTCGGTGGAACAGCTCTTTGGGCCGTGCATCCCTCCCCTCTGCCGGGTCGATGCCATTCCTGAGCCGGCCCATGCTGCTCCTGCCTCGGCTGCCCCGGTTCCCGACACACCCGCCCCGACCGCCCGTCCAACCACGCCACCCATCGGAGCAGTTGGCCCGCCCCCCCGGACAGCCGTCCCGGCCCCCGGGATGCGTGTCCCGGCCTTCGGTTCGTGTGTCCCGATCATCGGGACACACGAACCGGCCATCGGGAGAGCCGTTTTTGTCGCTGCATCAACCCAATATGTTGCTGCATCCGCCGATCAGATCGCTGTTTCCACGCGCCCAGCCCGGTTTTCAGCCCCAAACCCAACAAAAACCCCCGTTCCGCTCCCCCGCCCGACGCCTCCAAGGGTTTCCCTCCGCTCTCGCGCACACCTCGTTCACCCCCTCGACCCGCCAGCCATGCTCCCCCTCCTCCTCTTTAGAACCACAAAAACTCATGGAGCCCCAACCACTCGGCCACCCCGAGCGCCACTGCAACCCCACCAAGAAACCCGAGGAAACTCGCCACGAGCACCACCACCAGCCCCGCCCCAAACGCCCACGCATCATCAAGCCTCAGCCGCCAGTACCCACCCGCTGCCAGCGCACGCAGCCGTTCTTTCCACCACACGCCGAATGCCATCACACACCCAAGCGCCCATGGCCAGAGGGCCAGCCTCACGACCTCGGTATACACGACACCCCCATCACCGCCCCCCCACTTCTCGATCAACCCGACACACAACGCCACCACCACCAGCGCCGGCCACACCAGCCACGGCAGGTGCAGTATCCACACCTGCTGCTGCCAGATGCAGCTCGCAAAGGCGTGGCGTTCCTCATCACGCGATGACAACTCCAAGCTCCCGAACCACACACTGGGCGGCAACACCACGCAAAGCAGGAACGCGGCCCCCAAGGAGACCCAGATACTTTCTGACACCACACCAACTCCCACCACGCTCACCAACGCAGCTCCCACCCACAACTGATGCGACCGAAACCCAAGCCCGGCCTCCCACCGCCGCACCACCTCCCGCCGTTTCTCCCTCGCAGCAACCTCCCCCGCTGTCGCCGCGTGTCCGCACTCCGGGCAGATCACCGACCCCGATGCCCCAGACGGGTAGCCGCACCGGGCACACACAAAGTCCTTCGGCACCACAATCACCGACCCGGCTCCCGCCTGTGATCCATCCACCTGCCCATGGTCTTGCCCGTCGTCCTTGCCCATCACCCGCACCATACCAACCCCCAGCCCCTCGGGTCCGACTGTCCCTCATCACCCCCACACACCTTCACCCCCTGTGTACTCCAAGATCGCCCCGGAGGGGCGAACTACCCAAGGCAGAACGCCTCACCCACTCAGTCCCTCATCCCCCCACCCCCCACCCCCCACCCCCCACCCCTCATCCCCAAACCCCGCTATCCTCTCCCCATTCGCATCCGTACCCCACCAAATGACCCCACCACGGAGGGTGGCATGGCCAAGAGTGCAACGAACAAAAAGGCAGGACGCCCACGCGCTAACGCCGAGTCCATGGCCAAGGGCCAACGCGACATCTCCGTCGCCGAGTTCTTCTCGAAGAACCGACACCTCCTCGGCTTTGACAACCCACGCAAGGCCCTCCTCACCACCATCAAGGAGGCCGTCGATAACTCGCTCGATGCCTGCGAGGAGGCGGGCATCCTCCCCGATATCGAGGTCAGGATCGAGGAGCTCGTCGCCCCGCCCTCCGCCCAGAAGCCGGGCCGATACCGCATCACCATCACCGACAACGGCCCGGGGATCGTCCGCAAGCAGATCGAGAACATCTTCGGCAGGCTGCTCTATGGGTCCAAGTTTCACCGTCTCAAGATGAGCCGGGGGCAGCAGGGCATCGGCATCTCGGCCGCCGGGATGTACGGCCTGATGACCACCGGCAAGCCGATGATCATCCACTCCAAACCCAACAAGCGCAAACCCGCCCACCACATCGAGCTGGCGATGGACACCGCCAAGAACCGACCCGAAGTCACCATCGACATCGAGACCGACGACTTCCCCGAGACCTCGACCGGCACCGGCACCCGCGTCGCGATCGAACTCGAAGGCCGGTATGTCCGAGGCAAAGCGAGCGTCGAGGCATACCTCGAACAGACCGCCATCGCCAACCCGCACTGCGAGATCGTCTTCATCCCGCCGGAGAAGGCCGGGGAAGACCCGTCGCTCGAAGCCGCGAGCAACACCATGAGCCCCGACCGTCAGGGAGCGGGCCAAGCCGACAACACCGACACCTCCGACCAACCCGTCGCTGACGCTCAGGGCTCATCCGTCTCGATCACCCGCACCACCGACCTCCCCGACCGGATCATCTATCCGCGGACTGTCGATGAACTGCCGCCCGAGACTGTCGAGATCAAGCCCCACCCCTATGGCGTCGAGCTTGGCAACTTCCTCGGCATGCTCAAGCAGACCAACCAGAAACAACTCGCTGGCTTTTTCAAGCACGAGTTCTGCCGCGTGCCTCCCGCGACGGTCAAGGAGATCACCAAGGCCGCCAGCACCAAGACCAAAGCCGTCACCGCCCAGTCGTACACCTCGACGATCGACCACGCGGCTGCCGAACGGCTCTATCGGGCGCTCCAGAACTGCAAGCTCCGAAGCCCCCCCACCGACTGCCTCGCCCCGATTGGCGTCCGCACCATGCTCGCCGGGATGCTCAAGGGCGTCAAGGCCGAGTTCTACGCCGCCAGCACCCGCAC
>JAJRZG010000051.1 GCA_024275365.1 Planctomycetota bacterium
GCATGGCGGGCTCGATTGTTCAGGATGCAAAATTATGTCCTGATGCGTGCCAGGGAGCGTGAGCCGGTCTGAATCCGTGTGATTTCTCTTGCTTGGTTCAGTGATATCCGATAGACTTTATTCCAGAAGCCCACCGGCTTGGCACCCCCTGCCGATGCTCTGGTGGCCGGGCGGGGGGCCGTCCGAACGCGGCAAGAGCTGCGGGGAGCACATCATGGATCGTTTCGGACGGGATGTTCGTCGTGGATTGACGCAGCGCAGGAGCTGTCGAGGCCAGCGGGTGTGGGTTGGTTTGTGTGAGTTGGTGGAGCAGCTTAAGGCCCAGATTGTGCTTTCGCTGACCTATGACGAGACCATCTCGCACAGTGAGTTTGCATGGTTGTTCGGCGGCAAGCCCGGCTACCTCGGTGATTGTTGGTCACCAGTAGGAAAATCGGTCAAAAGATCGTGGCAGCACATACTGCGTCAGCCTCTTTCTCGGTACACCCTCTCGAGGGTTGGCGATTCACAGCGTGATCCTCAGCCCAAGCGTTGTCGGCCAGGGGCACAGGATGTGTGTCTGCGGAGGTCTGGCATGTCAAGGTGTATGTGGCGGCGGCGTGCCTTGGGTTTCGCACTGGCCGTGGTTGGTGCCCTCGCACCCGTGCAGGTGTACGCCCAACGGGTTGTGACGACATACTACGAGTGGATCGGCGTTGAGACACTGCCCGGGTTCCTGGAGGAGTTTGGCGACCCCGACGAGCTCGCGGGGATCAGCGAGAACGGCCGCTTCATGTGGTCTGAGGCCGCGACCGATCCGACCGATGCGGACGAGCCGTATGTGGTGATTGACGGCGAGGTTCGATACCTGTGGGAGTTCGAGCATTACTCGGGCTTTCAAGTCCATGCGATCAACAGCGATGGTCTTGTTCTGGCAACAGAGCTTGTGGCAGGGCGCGAACGGGTGCTGACAACGCGCCTCGACGATCTCTCGACTCGTACATACCTCGACGAGTATGAACTCACCGGTGACAGCGGGTTGGACCCCACGCGAGCCATACCGGTCGCTCTGACCGATGGCGGTGCTGTGCTGGTGCAGACGCCTGTGCCCGATACCGGTTTGATGCAGCTGTGGATCGTGGACGACCGAGAGGTGTCGAGATTGTGGGAAGCCGATCCGTCACTCGCCGACAAGCAGTACGACTGGGAGCATGCCGGATACGGCCAACTGCTGGTTGACACGAACGCCAACGACGCGGTCATCGGGTACAGCGGCGGATCTGAGTCAGAGATCCGGCCGATGCTGTGGTCGCCGCAAACCGGAGTCATGGAACTCACGGATTTGGCGCAGGTCGCGTCGATCAACAACGACGGGACGATCTTCGCCAAACAGGATGACCGCCTGGTCCTGTGGCGGGATGGGGATACGGAATGGACGGGGACCGGGGACGGCACCCGTGATGGCGAGTTTGGCTCGGCCTCGGTGCCAGCGGGTCGTGCGGCCGACGGCGTGCGGCTCAGGGTCGATATCCACAGAGGTTCAGGAGGCTCGGCGATCAACCCGTTCTTGAGCACGCCCTCGCCGTTCAAGAGCGTCGTGGTTCTCGAGCGGGACGAGTACGATCTCGGGCCGTCCGCGGTGCTGACTGAGTCGGGCGTGGTCCACGACGGCCGGGCTGGGTGGTTTGCGCCCATCGATCCGGCCGACGGAGCGACCGCTCTGGCTGGCGCGAGGACATATCTCTGGACCCGCACCGACACGGTTGCGGTGGCGGCCCAAGCTCGTCGTGAGCGAGGGCTGATGATCTCGCTTGGTCAGTCCGAACAACCGTGGACCTTGTCGGATGACTGGACCGGCACCCCGGAATACTTCGCCGGCGAGCTCATCGACCACCCGCAGGGCGGGCAGTGTGTCGTGTATCGCGGCCCGCACGGACTGGGGGTCTCTGGTATGAGTCGCGAAGATTCTCTGGGGGCAAGAGAGGTGACATCTCGAGTGACGGGGTTCTTCCGTCCCAACGGCTTCATCATCGTTGCGGGAACCACCGATGCCGGTGAACTCCATATCGCCTTCGACTATGAGTTCATTTTCAACCCAAGGTACGGTTCGTACTACTCCCAGGCGACTGTCTCGCTCTCGGAACATCTGGCGAGGCGAGGCCTCTCGACCCCCGCCTTAACCTCCAACCTCGACTCCTTCACCACCCCCTGGGGCGCAATGAACATCGTCGGCCTCGACGACGCGGGCGATCTGCACGCGGTCTGGTGGTCGCCGGGGCTGGGGTCGCCACTCTGGACGACCTCGAATCTTTCCGAGTTGACCGGAGCACCCAAACTCGTCGGCAACATCGTCGGCTCGGCGACCGCGTGGAACGGCATGCAGATCATGGGCACCGACGAACGCGGCAACCTTATCAGCATCTGGTGGTCACCGACTTCCGGCGGGTGGCGATGGGATGACCTGACCGCAGAGGCTGGGGGTGTTGCGCTTGAAGCGGGCTCCATCGCTGGGGCGACTACGCCTTGGGGCGCAATCGAAGTCGTCGGACGCACAGCAGAGAACGAACTCATGACCTATTGGTGGGCACCGGGCTCGGGCGGCTGGGTGTTTGAGTCCATTACCGCCCAGCAGGTCGGGGATGTGCCCCGCATCGCCGGGCCGGTCTCGCTGGTTGTTGCCAACGACGGCTCGCAGCACATCGCGGGTGTGAGTGCCGAGGGCGAGGTGATCCATCTGTATTGGCTGCCGGACGGCTCGGAC
>JAJRZG010000345.1 GCA_024275365.1 Planctomycetota bacterium
ACCGGCTTCCCGTTCAAGGTGCTCAACCTCGACAACACAAACTCCCAGGCGGAGATGTACGAGCAACGGACACGAATCTGTGACCTTGGCTACCTGCGTCATGCGTACAAAAAGCCTGACGGCAAGATCGGTTGGCGGTGCGCGTCTGAACCCATCGACGACTATGGCCGCAAGGGCGGCGACGAGGCGGACACCGTTGGAAGAAAGTGCGTATGCAACGGGCTCATGGCCAACATCGATCTCGGCCAACTCCAGAAGGGTGGGGAGCGTGAGAGAATGCTGGTGACCTCCGGCGACGATGTCGAGACCATGGCGAGGTTCCTTAAGCCCGGGGCACGGTCCTACAGCGCGCTCGATGTCATCGAGTACCTCTTGCCGGTCAAAGCACCCACGCAATCTGCCTGAAAGACGAGCCCCGAGCGCAAGCTCGGGTTTGTATGAAGCTCGAGCACAAGCTCGGGTCCGGGGATGACTCATACGCATCCTGCTTGAAACTCGTTCGTCAACGGGGGGTGAAATGGAGAGTCGTGCTACCAGTCATCTCCGCGTTCGGCCATGTATCGAACAGTGCCGCGAGCGCACGCGACCGGTTTCGGTGGATCGGCATGTGCCAGCATACGCCAACCCGTCGCTTGCGCTCAGGGCTCTGTTGATCCTGCCTTCCCTGCGCGGTTCCCCATCACACTACACCAACAGCCGCTGCATCCCGATCGCTGAGCATCCCGCCATCGGAGCGTTTCCTGACTGTCCCGTCGCGCTTCCAGCTCCGCTCGCACCGTTCTGCTTTGTGTCGGAGGTCCTGGACGCCTGGCTCAGAAGCACCCGGGTCGAGAGTCACAACACTCACGCCCAAGAGGTCGGCGAGATCGACCGAATCAAAGCTCCCAAGCAGGCCGTCAGGGTCAGGCAGCACGATCCCCGCATCGAGCGGGTTCTCAACGCCGAGTTCGCTCTTGGCTTTTTCGAGGACCAGGAGCGCAGCATCTCGCACTTTCATCACCTGCGCCCAGCGATCGTCAGCCTTGATCCCAAGCCCTCGGTCCGAGCCGGTCGAGAGGAAGTCGGTGAGGTGGATCGTGGTGTCCGTGTCCTTGGGGTCGATCCCCCGGAGTGACCGCCACGCTTCATCTGCTGTATGAGGCATCACAGGTGCAAGCAATCGGCAGAGCCCGTCGGTGAGATTCCACAGCGTCGTCTGGGTCCGCCTCCGTCTGGGCGATTCAACCGCATCGCAGTAGAGCCGATCCTTGACTGCTCCGAGATAGACCGCGCTGAGCGTGTCGTTGCAGAAGTCATAGAGTGAGGTCTGCACCGCGCGGAAGTCGTACCGCGTGTACGCCTCCACGACCCGAGTTTCGAGCGCATCAAACTCGGCAAGCACCCATGTGTCGATCGAAGTGGGGGGGAAGTCGTCAGCCGTGTGCCCCAGTGGGGTGGGCGTCTCGCCCGCCTGTCTTTCTGATGGCACAAAGTCGTCAAGATTACTCAGCATACACCGCAGCGTGTTCCGCACCTTGCGATAACTCTCGCCAGCGAGCTTGAAAAACTCATCGCCAACCTTCATGTCGTTTTCATACGCCAGCGAGCAGACCCACCAGCGGATGACATCGGCCCCGAAGAGCTTGAACAAATCCTCGACCGTGTGCCCGGCACTCTTTGAGAGTTTTTTGCCGTCCTTGCCAACCATGAAGCCGTGGGTCAGGATTGCCCGAAAGGGTGGCTGCCCTGTCGCGCCGAGTGCTGTCAAGAGTGACGACTGGAACCACCCCCGGTGCTGGTCTGAGCCCTCGAGATAGAGCTCGACGGGCGAGCCTTCTTCTCCGAGCCGTTCGCGCATGCAGGCGTTCCATGTGGAACCCGACTCGAACCAGACATCGAGAATGTCGGGGCTCTTGGTCAACTTCCCCACATTCAGAGCCCCGGACTTCAGTCCGGGGTTATCTGTCAGCGCCGGGTCGCTCGCCGGGTCGTAATAGGTGAGCAACTCTTCGGGTGTGCTCTTGAACCACACATCCGAACCTCTCTCACGGATGAGCCTCGCCACGGCGCGCACGCTGGCGGGTGTCATCAGGCAGTCCCCGTTCTCGGTAAAGAACGCGGGGATCGGCAGCCCCCACGACCGCTGCCGACTGATGCACCAGTCCGCGCGCGATTCGAGCATCCCGCGCATGCGGTTTCGGCCCCACTCGGGGAAGCACCCCACGCCGGAATCAGTCGCGCTCAGCGCAAGCTCCCGCAGCGACACCCCTTCACGAGCGGTCGGCCTGTCCACACCAATGAACCACTGCTCGGTGCTGCGAAAGATCACGGGCGTTTTGCTCCGCCAGTCGTGCGGGTAGCTGTGCGTGAATCGGCTGGAGGCAAAGAGGTGCCCGCTTGCCCTGAGCCGATCGGCGATCAGGTCGTTGGCCTCCCAGATATCCATCCCCCGCAGCCACTCGGGCGCGGTCGTGTCATACGAGCCGTCCGCCTGCACCGGGCAATAAGTCGGGAGCCCGACCCGCGTGCCGGTCATAAAGTAGTCAGCCCCATGCCCCGGCGCGGTGTGGACGAGCCCCGTCCCGTCTTCGAGCGTGACATACTCGGCCTCGACGATCGTGTAGCAATGTTGCGTATCGGCCTCGGGCTCGGCGATTGGCTTGGGGGCTTCGTTAATAAAGGCGTGCCGGTAGCGCAGCCCCACCAGCCTGTCACCCGTCGTCGTCGCAAGTATCTCGACCTCTTCAGCCCCGGCAGCCTTTGCGACCTGCTCAACCAACACCTCCGCAAGCACCGTGACATTCCCATCGATGCGCACCAGCGCATACACGACTCTCCGATTCACCGCAATCGCCAGGTTGGCCGGCAGCGTCCAGGGTGTGGTTGTCCAGATCATAAAGCTCGGTCGCACACCCGGGGCCAGTGTGGCGGGCGTCTCGCCCGCCTCGTCTTCCTGCATTTCCTCTGTGAAACTCTGTGTCCTCTGTGGTGAAACGGCCTTTCCGTCTTTGTCTTTCCCAGCCTCTCCCAACCCAAACGCCGCATAGACCGCCGCCGCATCCTCGGCCTCAAAGTCCACAAACACAGACAGATCCTCGCGGTCCTCATACTCAAGCTCAGCCTCGGCCAGTGCTGTCTCGTTGGCAATACTCCAATGGACCGGCTTGAGTGCTTGAAAGACAAGGCCCTGCTCGAGCAGGTCGGCGAGCGTCTCGAGCACCGCGCCCTCAAAGGGCGGGAGCATCGTCAGGTAGGGGTCGGCATAGTAAGCGACCGTCATCAGCCGCTCGAGTTCTGTCGCCTGGACCTTGATGTACTTCTTCGCCGACTTCTGGCACTCGCTACGGATCGCGCTCTTGCGCTGGTCCTGCTCGAGCCCGTCGAGCTTGGCGATCTTGCCGTTCTCGACCAGCGTGGTCATGACCTTGTGCTCGATCGGCAGGCCGTGGCAGTCCCACCCGGGGGTGAACGGCACATCGAAGCCCATCATGGTGCGTGAGCGGACGACGAGGTCTTTGAGTGTTTTATTGAGGATGTGCCCCAGGTGGAGCGAGCCGTTGGCGTAGGGGGGGCCATCGTGGAAGACGAACTTCGGCCGCCCCTGCCCCCGCTCGCGGAGTTGGCTGTAGAGCCCCATCTTCGCCCACCGCTTAACGCTCGCCGGCTCGTTCTGTACCAGGTTGGCCTTCATCGGGAAGGGGGTCTTGGGCAGGTTCAAGGTTTTCTTGTAGGTGTTGCCCGGCTTCTCTTTTTTGGGGGTGGCGTGTTGGGTCTGGTCGGTCATGGCGTGGTCACTCTCTCTGCACAAGACGGGCGATCGCAGCCCGCCGGGGTTCTGGAGGGCAAGGGTAGGGGGAGCGGATGAAGGCGGAAGGGGTGAAGGGGTGAGTGGGTGAGTGGGTGAGTGGGTGAGTGGGTGAGTGGGTGAGTGGGTGAGGGGGTGAGGTGCCTTTGCTCCCTCCCCCGCGCCTGCCCATGAGAATGGCCGCGGGGGAGGGCTGGGGAGGGGGTGCCTTTGCGCCTCAAGACTCACCCCTTCACCCCCTCCCCCCTCACCCCTCAGGACTCAGGACTCAAGATGCCTCCTTCTTCATCCTTCCGCCTTCATCCTTCCGCCTTCATCCTTTCTCCATGGCCGTCCGGCAGGAGTTCCCGGCCGTCCGGGAGGAGCTACCGGCCGTCCGGGAGGAGCTACCGGGCGTCCGGGAGGAGCTACCGGCCGTCCGGGAGGAGCTCCCGGGCGTCCGGGAGGAGCTACCGGGTGTCCGGGAGGAGCTGCCCAAGCCGTTATTGGCATCCGCCGACCGCCTTGGATGCCTCCGCCGGATGCAGGAACCCCCAACGATCCCCCCGCGCACCACCCACGATCCCAACATATCCCCACACAATCGCCCCACGATCCCCCCACGATCGACGCAGAACCACGAGCGGACCAAAACAACTCACACACACAGGTCCACGCGGAGTGCCATGACCGACAGGCCAGGAAAGACAGTGTACCGCTGAGTGCGCAGAGGACCGCCGAGGAAAGCAGAGCCCGAAGCGCCTCCTCCCCCGCGCATGTGGGGGTCGTGGGGGTCGTGGGGGAGGTGGACGAGTCTTCGAGGCCGGAGGGGGTTCCGAGGAGTCCCTTTCACCACGGAGTCACACGGAGGTAAGGCAGGATTCCATCATTCCACCCGCCCGTGAGACAGAACCTAGTCCACGGGTTGGCCGAGGTTGTCCACGATGAGTTGAAGGTCTTGCGTGTCGGTATTGCCATCACCATTAAAATCTTCGGGGGTGATTGCCCAGAGAACAAGGTCTGGGGCATCGACCCAACTGTTGCCCCCCATATCGAGCATGGCGAAGGTGATGTCCACATCCACCCAGTAGTCGCGGCCCTTGACGGGAACTTCACCGCTTGCAAGCAAGTCGTCGCAGAGGAGGGTCGTTTCGTCCTCCCCGGGGCTTGTGGTGATAGGCACCAGACGGTACCTGTACTTCGGCCTGAACTGGGTTGGACTCGGCACGATCTTGACCTTTCGCGGGTCTCCGCCAGGTGCCATCACGACAGCAAAGCCACTCGTGACATCGACCTCATTGTTCCCGGTGCCGAAGTCGCCCCGGTAGACCTTCACCGGCATGTCGGTGCCGACGACCTTCTGAATGACTGGGCCATAGAACTGCAGCGTGATCGAGGCCGGCGTTCCTTTCTTCACCGTGCCATGCACCGGCGAGCATGATTCACGATGGGTCGAGAAGGGCACCAGCCCCACAGCACCGCCGCCGAGGGAGGCCGCGGTCGCTGTGTATTCGTCCCCGGTTAGCGTGATCGGGTTTGTCGTGCCGACAACGACAGTCTTGCCAGAGACCCAGATACTCGAATTGTTGTTTGCGTTGATAATCACCTGACCAGTAAGCCCCTTGCCGTTGCTAGAGAGCCCCTTGATAGTCATATTTTCCATGAAGTTGTTGCCGATAGTGAGTGTGCTTTCGAGGGATTCGTCGATGGTGAATGGGCTCTGCGTGGAGAGATTGCCTGTGAATGTGATGTCGCCGTAGACATAGCCGCCGCCGTTTGCGTCCTTGAGCACCTGAAATACGGCAGTGTCACCGATCGACCAGGAGTGTATGAACGAGTTGGCGGTAAAATTGCCGCCGTCGATGATGAAGTCGTCGCGGATGGCGGCGTTGGACCCGGAGAGCGTGAGTTCCAGATCGACATCGCCTTTGGCGAGGAACCCTTGCGAGCCGGAGTGGCTGATGTTGATCGCGTCTATCTTGCCGATGAATCCGCCTACGGTCGCGTTGACCAGACCGACATCGCCGTTGATGGCGGAGATGTTGGCAAATATCTGGTCCGCCTGGACGGATTTGATGTTCCCATTGGCCGCTGTGATGGATACAGGAACTCCGACCGAGCCGATCTCTCCTTCAGCCTCGATGTTGTCTATCGCGGTTCCCGCCCACACCGTGCCCTTCATGTCAGATAGAATTGTTTGCACGAAGCCGATCTTCGTGGCGGAGGTGATGCTGACAGAGGAGTCCACCGCTCCGGCCACAAGCCAGAAGAGCCCGGAAGGGCTGGCGCTTGCCGTGATAGACGAGTAGATGGTACCGTCGATGTAGAGCCCGTGGATCTGGCCTACCGCGATAGACCCCGTCAGGTCGCCCTTGATGCTGCCATCGAGCCAGACCTGGTCCCGCATTGTCTGGTCGGCAATGATACCGGCCCAGTTTATTGCAGCTTCCTCATGCTCCGTCGGGTCATTGGCGCGAAATGCACCAGAGCTGATCGTCACCTTGATCGGTACTGTGCGATTGCCGGAGATAGAGACTGCGCCGATGTCTGCGTCCACGAGCCCCGGGTCATCCCAGATGTTGACCTGATCGGGATAGTACCTATCCGTGTCCCAGTACTGAGCGACATTGATGTCAATATCTTCCCCTGAGTCATATAGGGTCGAGTCCGTCCAAGTCCGATGGTGGACTTCCACCAATATCTGATTCTGCTGAGCGCTGGTGCCGCTTGCCATCATCAGGGCAACCGCTACCGAAAGCACTATCGAGAGCCGTTTCATGTCTTTCTCCTTGTTCTCGTGTTCAGCCACAAAACTGCGGCAATGCCAAATGTCCATATCGCGCCGGGAGTTGGCACAATCAGGCTTGCAATCCTGAGCCCCGCGAAATCGCCAGCGCCCCCGGGACCCAGAGTTCCTCCGAATCGGGACGCCCGATCCTTGATCTCTGCGACAACGAGATCGGTGCCAGCCCACGAGCCCTCGAACCCGCGCGTGCTGGGCCAGTCCTCGTGGAATATCTCCTCAGTCCACTCGGCTGCACCACCTGCGACATCCAGCAAGCCCCAGGGCGACTGCACATCGGGATATGCACCGAGCGGGATATTCCACTCGGCAAAGCCGCTCAGTTCGAAGCCCGCGTTGGCCTGTCCCTCACCGGGAGGGCCGTACACGGGCGGCGAATCTGCGCTGATGGGGTACTGCCACCAGCCTCCTTGCCCCTCACCATAACGGTTGGGGTCGTAGTGGGCCGCCTTGAGCCACTCATCCTGTGTGGGAATCCAGAACTTGGCATCTGGGTTGTGGGTGGGCTGGTCGTTGAAGGTGCCGTTGCCGTTGGTCGTGAATGTGGAGGCGTCGTATGCGCCGTCCTCGATGGCCCAGAGTTCAGACGACTTGCCGTTGTGTAGCCAGTTGACAAACATGGCCGACTCACGCCAATCTATGCCGCCGACGGGTAGCATCTCGGCGGACTCGACCTCCCGCAACTTGTAGCGTCTCCCCGGCCCGCCATAATCCCAATCGATCATGGCACCCCAGTTGACCGGTCTGGCAAAGTTGGCAAAGTCATCCGACTGTGTGGAGAATGTGTTGACAAACTCCATCCACTGACCTGTCGTGACCTCGTATCGACTGATGCGATACTCATAGCCCACGGAGCCCCTGCCGTCCATGAGGCCGAGATCATTGTCCTCATAGGGCTCGTTACCGGCATCGCCAATCGTGACCCAGTCGAAGTCGTAAGTCTGTGCCACAGCAGCACTTGCAGCCAACCCCAGCCCGGCTAGGAGACCCAGCGAGTGAGCGGTCAGAATGTTGATCGTGCCGTATTCCATATCAATACCTCCGTATTGTACCTGTCAATGTCCGCAACGGTTGCAGACTCTGGAATTCTTTCGACCAGATCTGCCGCGAGCCCCCACAACTCCCGCCGCACACACGCGGGTTGCCACAGCAATCCGTCAAATCAATGGGAAATCACACAACGGTGAGTTTCCAACTTGCCGTGTACACACAACAAAGCTCCCTCCCGGCCCCTTCCGCCAGGTTTCTCCACCCAAACTGGGGGGATGGGAGTGTTGCCACAGATATAAGTACACGCGAACCCACCCGCCCGGCAATACCCTTCCCCCTCCACATTCTCATGCTTTCCCGAGCCTTGCTCACGCCCGCCCAACACACGCCCGATACCTCAATCCACAGAACAACCATCGGTGACAAGGCGGGCGTGTGCCCGGTGTGCCAAGCCGATCACATCCTTATATGAAGGAATACATATCATGGCAGAACTGCCAGAAACAATCCTCGGTCAGCTCGAATACTTCGAGCAACACATCCCCGTCTGGGCGGCCGATCCCGCCGCCATCGGGCTCACCGCCGCGCAGATCGCAGATATAACAACCTTTACCGGGGCCATGCGCATCTCATATAACAACGCGCAAGCCGCCCGGGCCGACAGCAAAAGCAAGACCGTCCTGCAGGCCGATGCGCTCGGCTCGATGCTCGGCCTGGGCACCGCCCTCATCGCCACCATCAAGGCGTTTGCCGATGCCAGCGGCAACGGCCCCGCCGTCTTTGCCGCCGCCCAGATCGACCCGGACAACATCCCGGCACCGACCGATCCGCCCGTTGCCGCCACCGGGTTTGTCACCACGCTCGCCAACTCCGGCGCGATCGAGATCGGCTGGAAGGGCACCACCGCCAACGGCACCTACTACACCATCCATCGCAGGCTCGACAGCGAGACCGACTTTGCCCTCATCGGCAACGCCTCGGACCGGGAGTTTACCGACGCGACCATCCCCGCTGGCACCCCCAAGGCCACCTACTACCTCGTCACCCACCGCGACGCCCTCGAGAGCGGGCAGTCAGAGCACATCACCGTCAACCTCGGTGTGAGCGGCGGTATCGGCAGCCTCGGCGACACCGGCGAGGCCTCCGGCTCGATGGGGCTGGCCGCGTAGACACCGCCAGACAAAGGGCAAAGGCCCAGAAGCGCAACGCAAGACAACCGACGGCTCGGGTCGAGAGGCCCGGGCCTTTTGTGTGTGAAGAGCCAGGTCTCGCCCGGTTACTCGCCGACCTGCTTCTGCTCGAAAATCGTCTGCGTCCGCAGCACAATCCCCTGGTTGGCCAGCAGGTGGTACGCCTGGATGTGCATCTGGGTACTGAGCCGTTGCATATCGAGCATGGAGAGACACGGGCCGACCTCGTCGTCCCACTGGTGGATCAACGCCTCGTTCTCACGCCCAAAGGCGAGCAGCTCCTCACGGGTCGTGAGGTAGAGGTTCTCGCTCAGGGTCTCGGTCTGCACGGTCGTGATGTAGTTGATCTCCCCATCCGAGAGCGGGTGGTCAAAGTCCCGTTCCCCGGCGCAGAGAAACGCTGCCACGACGCCAGTGTCTGGGAGCCCCCGGTCAAGGTCGGTGACCAGCTCGCTTGCGCAGTGCTGCCCGACCTCGAACCGCAAGACATGCGACCCGTTCATCAGCCAAGCCTCGAACTCGAAGCCGTTGAGTTTTTCGACCCGCCGGGTCTTGAGGTCAAAGAACTCGGGGTGGAGAGCCCGATCGTAGAGAATGACCTGATAGGTCTGCAAACTGTTCAGTTTGGTTGGCGTATCCATGCGTTTCCTCACTGGGTGCCATCTCTGGCTCGGCGTGCGTTCTGGACGGGTGTCTCAAACATCACGACTCGGGCAACGGTCGGGATGCGGCTGGATATCTCCCAGCAAGGGGCTCTGTTTGCAATCACTAGAGCACAGCCTGCATCCCGAGCTACCCAATCCCCATGCACACCGGCTGGGGGATAACCCACGAGTAGGTACAAGATATCCGAATGCTGGGGGCGAAGTCCAGACTTTTCTCCACAAAGGTGTGGGAATATGGGTATTCTCTTCGTGCCAGGAACTGGACCCGGAGTGGCGACAGCGATGGAAGCTCGTGAGACACGAAACCTGAGGCTGGTGGAAATAGGGGTGCTGGAGAAGCTCCGGCAACTTCCACCCGATGAGCGGGTCTCGGCTTTGGGTGCGGCCATCGGGCTCGCACCGCCTGGCGAACGAGAAGGGCTTGTCCTGTTGCTTGTTGAGTTGGCGTCCAAGTCTGTGCCTCAGAAGGGGTTACGCCTGGGGGCATGGTTTGGCAAGCATCGGCTCTCGCACAACGAGACAGCCCGGGAGGGTGCAATCGAGGTGCTCACGCGCCACTGGAGGGTGATACCGCCGGGTTTGAGGCAGGTTGCACTCGCGGCTGGTCGAGGGTGCTGGGAAGGGGCATTTGACGCTCTCGAGCCGGGAGACTTTGCAGCTTGCGGAGTCTCCCTCAGTCAGTTGACGCTTGATGCCTGTGACCCTGCGCTCACAAAGTTTCTGCCCTCGATCCTCGATCATGGCGATTCTCGGGCGGGGGCCATGGCGGGGCAGGCGTTGCTCGGGCTCGCACTCCGGCTCACCGAACTCTCCGACATCGCCCTGCTCGGGATCAACCAGGAAGCGCCATCGCTCAAGCCGGTGCTTGATGCAGAGTTTTTGCCGTGGACACCCGGTGCCGTGCAGGGGTTGCTCGAGGCGGTCGCTGTTGGGGTTGCATCCTTTGAGAGCCACAAGCGCAAGGAAGTGCTGCTCGCGGCTCTTGTGCTCCTCGAAAGCCCCCGGCAAGGGGTCGGGGGAGTGGGGGGCGTTGTGGGGGGGGGGGGGCGCGATGCGTTGGCCGATCTTGCTCTTGACAGCGAATCACCCGCGGCCCAGACGCTGCGGTCGGTCTTTCGCCGTGCGCGCGCGCCGCTCGGTCGGCAGCGGGCGTGGGTGTGGCTTCGAGAACGGGCGGTGGCTGCGGCCTGCACCGAGCGCATCGCCCGCGCCCCGACGCGCCTTGACCACGAGGTGCTGCTGAGGCTTGGGCACCTTGCCCTTGCTCCTGCGCGAAACCGGGACCTGGCGATTGTCCCGATCGCGACCAAGCCTGCGCCCGTTGGACAGACCCCGCCGGGTGCAACGCCCGGACGACGGCTGCTCGCCGATGGTGTTGTCCCCGATCAGTCTGTGCTCTCGGCACTCTCGCCGATGGCAAGACGCAGCGTGCCTCGGCTGATCGAAGCGCTCGATGCCAACACCACCACACGGACTCTCGCGCTCGATCCGTTCCTGACCGATCCCGACCCGATCGCACGGTTCAATGCTGCTCGGGTCACGATGGGGCCAACTGCCCGGGACTATTGCTTTGACCGTGAGGGCACGATTGCGCGTCATAACGCGCTGAGGGCATCGAGTGCGGGCATCCGTGAGTCGGGTCGGCTGCGGGTTGGCGATGGTGCGCGTCGTCGGTTTGCACGCGGGCTCTGCCGTTCGTCACACAGGGCGGTGCGGCTGATCGGCGGGGCGGAGTTTGATCGTGTGACACCGGGGGGCGCAAGCACGCTGCAACTGCTGGCCGCGCGGCGCACGCACACGACGGACCCGGGGGCGTTTGCCGACTGGGTGCGCGGGATCGTGGATTCGGCTGCGCCTGGCGAGGTTGTCGGGACGCTGATGGTCTGTCGGCGGATCGGTGCGATTGCGGCTGTGGAGTCGATCCTGCTTGCGATCATTGCCGACTCGCTGACAGAGACCGCGACGACTGAGACAGCAGCGACTGATGCTGCAAAGGGAGCATCTCGGGTGGTGGCAACCGCGGTTGCGTGCCTTGGTGAGCTGCGAGCCCCCCGGATTGTGAGCGTGCTGCGGGAGTGCATGGCCAGGCACCCCGACGCGCGGGTGCGGGCTAATGCTGCTGATGGCTTGGGGCGGCTGCGCACTGTGGGTACGGGTTCGTTGTCTCTCGACGAGGTCTCGATTGAAGAGCACCATCGAGTTCGCGGGAGCGTGCTTCGCGCGTTGCTCACGCCCTGGCCCGAGCCCAAGGGGAATGGGCAGGAGGTTGACAAGACGAGCCAGGCCGCAGAGTCGCTCGCGGTGATGCTCGAGGATTCACGGCCTTCGTACCGGTTGGCGGGGGTTTGGGTGGTCCAGCGGTCGCTGCGGTCGGGGCTTGAGGGTGTGATCGGGCAGCGGTGGGATCGTCTTGCGAGCCGGGTGCGGTGGCTTGCCGATGAAGACTTTGACCCGAGTGTGCGTGCGCGGGCGGTGGTTGTGACGAATCGGCTCGATGCGGCGATGGCGGGGCTTGGGCCACGGGGTGTGGGGGGTGTGGGGGGTGGTGGGGGTGTGGGGATGCGTGGAGGGGTGATGCTGTGAACGGCTTTGCTGCGGCCCAACTTCTTGAGATGCCCCTTGCCCAGACGGTGATCGCCCAGCCCGGCGCTAAGCGTGTCGAGGCACCATTCCACACGATCACCCGGCAGAACAAGGAGTCGGGGGCGGGGCCGCTGGTGCGCAGGGAGTTGCCGCTGGGGTTGATCGGGATCATCCTCGGGATCGCGGTGTGTATGGGTCTGCTTGCGTGGTGGATCAATCGGCGGGCGAGGCGGCGTCCATCGGTAGAGACCCGGGCGTTCTTACGGCTTGCCAGGAAGCTCCGGCTGGGTCGGGCTTCGCGCGGGCTTATCGAGCAACTTGCAACACAGGTGGGCACGCCCCCGGTTGCGCTGCTTGCAAGCCCGGGTGTGCTGCGGGTGGCGATCGACCAGGTTGACAAGGGCACATGGTCAACGCGCCCGGGGTGGAAGCGGCTCGAAGCGGTTGTGGGTGAGCGGGCGTAGGGACCCGTTCAGTTCAGCACTCCGCGACCCAGTCGTTGAGGTAGGCGAGGAAGTCCAGGGTGTTGACATTGCCATCTTCGTTCCAGTCGGCGAGTGGGTCGCCAGCACTCCACGCGTTGAGGAAGACGAGGAAGTCCTGCGTGTTGACCACGCCATCATTGTTGAGGTCTGGCGGGCACGATAGCAGGCATCCCGAAGCATCGAAAATCTGTAAGCCGCTCGAACCACCCGCGACGAACACCGTGGTGCCGGTGACGAACACGCCATAGCCATTGTGCAGTGCGTCGGTTGAGCCGAGCAGGGTCGGTTGGGCCGGGTTTGTGACATCGATGATATGCAACAAGCTGCTGCCGCTGGCGGCGTCTGCGACGAACGCCGTGGTACCAGAAACGAACACGCCCTCAACATTGCCAAGTGTGTCGTAGGAACCAAGCCAAGCTGGTTGTGTCGGGTCGCTGACATCGATGATCTGCAAGCCGCCAGCTTTGTCCGCGACGAACGCCGTGGTACCAGAGACATACAAGCTCTCGGCATCACCCGGCGTATCGGAGGCACCGAGCATCGCTGGCTGGGTCGGATCGGTGACATCGATGATCTGCAAGCCGTTG